>PLTF01000058.1 GCA_003164335.1 Fibrobacterota bacterium | reverse complement strand
TTAGGCCGCACATCGGCCAGCTCAAACTCACGACGGGCCCCGTGGCTCACCACTGTATGCCTGCTGTTATACGATAATATACACAATTTAAAGATCAAATGCAATATATTTTTACTATTAATAACTAATAATTATCTAATAGATTGAAAATAATGAAGATAGAGGTGTAATCAGAGGCGAGATTATCGTGATTACGGGTGATTTTTTCCAGCCGATCCCCCGCCTTCGGCGCCCCCTTGATAAGGGGGGCAACGGTCGAATCGTCAAGAAGTTGCGGTCTTTTATGTGTTTTCTACCCTGCAAGAGGGCGTTGCGGGGTACACGAGCGCCTGCTGAGTTGCCAGTCAGGAGTCATAGTTTATTCCGCAGGGGCGATCCGGGTCGTCCTATCGTCTGATCTTGAGTATAAATCTTATTTCAGCCCTCATCTTTTCATCACTTTTTAGAGAGGCAGCGTCAGCGAATGTTCGAAGAAATGCGTCCGCCCCCGGGGTGTCTTCCGCTCCTTTTTTTATGACAGAATGGTTAAGCCACAGTTATATTTTAACGAGTTTGTTTAACGCTGAAGTTAAAGGTCGCAATTAAGCGCTTAATGGCGACCGGAGCGAATTTCAAATATTTCTTCTCCTGGAGAAGATGGCAGGCTGCTTCGCGGTCCCCGAAAGCTCTGCTTCGGGGAGCTTCAAATGGATGGCTAATGAATTCTAACGATGCAGAATTTCGCAATGATGCAAAAACTTCCTTCCCAATAATCGGGATCGGTGCATCAGCCGGGGGCTTGGTTCCTTTTCAGAAGATGCTCGAAGCGCTTCCATCGGACTTTGGAGCCGCCGTCGTCTTCATCCAGCACCTTCTTGCCGATAAAAAGAGTCTGCTGCCCGAGATCCTGCGCAAACAGTTTCCTTCACGCGATATTATTGCGATAATGACCGGCATGACAATAGAGAAAGGGAAGGTGTATGTCAACCAGCCCGACCAGGACATCACCATGGAATCGGGGCGATTCCATGTGACGCTCCGCCAGAAGGATGGGGTGCATTTACCTATCGACACCTTTTTCTGTTCCCTTGCCGAAACCGCCCAGGATAATGCAATAGCGGTGGTTCTCTCCGGTGCAGGCACCGACGGATCGCGCGGCGTGAGGGAGGTGCAATGCAAAGGCGGGGCTGTGCTGGTGCAGGATCCCGATACGGCTGAAGTCACTGGAATGCCCCACTCGGCGATTGAAGCGGGAGCTATCGATGAGGTGCTCACCCCTGAGAGCATCGCCCTGCGTCTGGTCGCTCTTGTGGGGGCAATCTCAAAACGGCCCGATGCGGCTCAACTGGAGAATCAGCCTTCCCTGCAGCTACTGTCCGAATTTCTACGCGAAAAAGCGGGTTTCCGGTTTAATGAATATAAAAAAACAGTGGTTGCCCGCAGGGTGCAGCGCCGTATGTCGCTCAATGCGCTTACGGACATCATCGAAGAGCTGAAGAGCTCTAATGAGGAACTGCAATCTTCCAATGAAGAGCTTGAAGCGGCGAATGAGGAGATGGAAACTTCGCGCGAGGAGCTGCAGTCGATCAATGAGGAGCTCATTACGGTCAATGCCCAGTTGCAAAGCAAAATAGAGGAGGAGGAAGCGACTAACAACGACCTGAACAACTTCCTCTCCAGCACCAATATTCCTACCCTTTTTCTCGATCATCAATTGAACGTGCGGCGGTTTACCCCCTCGATAACCAAGCTCATCAAGCTGATCCCCTCGGATATCGGGCGACCGATTGCGGACATGGGGTTGGAGCGCCTGGGTGCCGGTCTTTTAGCCGATATCCGGACGGCGCTCGACGGTCCGGCAACCGTTAAAAATGAAATCGCTCTCGGGGATGCCTGGTACCTGCGCTCAGCGTTCCCGTTCCGCGCGTCGGATAACCGCATCGAAGGTGTGGTGATTACCTATGTCGATAGTACCGAGCTCACCTTATCTGATGCAAACCTGAAAGAGGAGAGGGAGAAGTTTAAGGCAATTTTCGAAAACAGCAACGATGCAATCGTTCTCCTTGATTTTACTACCGGACGATATATCGATTGCAACCGGATGCTCCGGACCATAACAGGGTATACGCTTGAAGAGGTTTGTGCAATGTCGGCAGGTGGACTCATGTCAACGCCGCATACGAACGGAGCGGCATCCAACCTTGCAAAAATCAGGGCGAACGGAACGTTCCGCGGAGAAACGGAATTAATTTCCAAACATGGCGCACTGATACCCGTGGATTATAGTGCATTCCTGCTGACAATAGGAAGCAAAAAGTGCCTCGTCAGTGTTATTCGTGACATAAGCGAGCGCAAACAGACTGAAAGGGAAATTCAAAGCCTGGCAAAATTCCCCGCTGAGAACCCCAACCCGATCGTTCGGATGAGCAATGAAGGCTTGGTTCTGTATTTCAACCGGGCCTGCGAACCGCTCATGCATAAGTGGAATGCTGCGGTAGGGAAAACCGTTCCCGAAGATATCTGCGCGATAGTTTCCGAAACCCTGGCCGGCGGTTCTCCAAAAACCTTCGAAGTCGACTACAACGGGCGGATCTACTCGTGCGATATCGTTCCGGTGCCCGAAGCGGGCTATGTCAACCTCTATGGGCGGGATATAACCGAGCGAAGAAGGGTCGAAGAAGCCTTGAGCGAGAGCCGGCAGCGGAATGAGTTCCTGGCTGATATCATCGAATCCTCCTCCCAGCCCTTCGGTGTGGGCTATATGGATGGTCGCCTGGGTCTTTTTAACAAAGCATTCGAGCGGCTTACCGGCTATAGCGTCGAAGAACTGCATTCAATCGATTGGGCGACGATGCTTACTCCGCCGGAATATAAGGAGATGGAGGCAAATAAACTTCAGGAATTGCACAAAACCGGTCTTCCCGTGTGCTATCAAAAGGAGTACCTCAGGAAAGACGGCTCGCGTGTGCCCATCGAACTCCTGGTTCACCTGAAGAAGGACGAGGCGGGGAAACCGCTCTACTTTTACTCATTTATTACCGATATCACCGAGCGAAGGAAGGCCGAAGATGCGCTGCGTGAGAGTGAGGAACGGGCACGAGCCCGTGCTGAGGAGGTGCAGCGGATAATGGAGGTCGCCCCCATAGCCATATGGGTGGCCAATGATCCGCACTGTCATGACATTGTCGGCAACAGGGAGGCGAATCGCTTTTATGAGGCCGAGGAAGGGGAGAATGTTTCCGCCGGTCCTGCAGCAGGAGTAGTCGATCGTGCCCGCCGGTTCTTCCATGCCGGCCGGGAACTTATGCCGGAGGAATTGCCGATGCAGGAGGCGGCTGCAAAGGGGATCGACGTGCTCGATTCCGAATTGGAAGTTCTTTTGCCGAGTGGCCGAACGATGACCATGATCGGTCAGGCCAGTCCGCTCCGGGACGCCGAGGGAAATGTTCGTGGCTGCGTGGGCGCCTTCCTTGACATCACCAAACGGAAAAAGTTCGAGCGGGCGCTCTATGAAAGCGAGGAGAAGTATCGTACCCTTTTCGAAACCATGGCCGAGGGATTCTCTCTGGATGAGATTATCCTTGATGACAAGGGGAAACCGGTCGATTTACGCTATTTAATGGTCAACCCGGCATTTGAACGCCAGACAGGGCTTAAGGCTGCCGATGTAGTGGGAAAGACGACGCTTGAGCTGTTTCCCCACGCCGAGCCGGTCTGGTTTGAGTTCTATGGAAAGGTGGTTCTTACCGGTGAGCCGGCCCGGTTAGAGGAAAAGTTCGGCCCGCTCGAACGATGGTTCAATGTGAATGCCTTCCCTGCCGGCGGCAGCAGGTTTGCGGTCGTATTTACCGACATCACCGATCTAAAAAAGATGGAAGAAGAACAGCAAATCATTCTTCAGCGGTTTTATTTGATTCTTTCAAATCTTCATTTCGGCATAGTGCTCGTTACCGATGAAAACAGGATTGAATTTGCCAACCAGGCTTTCTGCGACATGTTCAGCTTGAAGGATTCCCCCGAGGATCTGCTGGAACTGTCCGCGGACGAAATGATTGAAAAAATCAAGCCTGCCTATAGAGATCCCGAAACGTCGATTGTCCGTATCAATGAGATAGTCAGCCTGGGGAAACCGGTTCGGGGCGAAGATGTGGAAATGCGCAGCGAACGAGCCTTCCTGCGGGATTACATCCCCATCCGCATCAATGAAAAGAAGTACGGCCGGTTATGGGTACATGTGGAAATCACCGAGATCAAGCGAGTCGAGCGGGCCTTGCGTGAAAGCGAAGAAAAATATCGTAACCTGTTCAATACCATGGATGAGGGGTTCTGCATCATCGAGATGCTGTTTGATGAACAGGGAAAGCCCTCCGATTACCGTTTCCTCGAAGTCAATGCCGCTTTTGAAAAACAGACCGGGCTGCATGAAGCCCAGGGTAAACTTATGCGCGACCTTGCGCCCGCCCATGAGGCGCACTGGTTCGAGATATATGGAAAAATCGCACTCACCGGTGAATCGGTGCATTTTTCAAACGAGGCACGCGCCCTCGACCGTTATTACGATGTTTACGCCTATCGTGTGGGCCGGCCGGAAGACCGGCATGTTGCAATCATTTTCAATGATGTCAGCGAGATTAAACGGGCTGAGTTGGCCTTACGCGAGAGCGAACAGCGATTGAAATTTCACCTTGAAAACTCCCCGCTTGCCGTAGTGGAATGGGACGCAGATTATTTCGTCACCCAATGGTCCATCGAGGCGGAGCGCATCTTCGGCTGGAAAAAGGAAGAGGTTCTCGGTAAACGGATCGACACCCTGAACATGATTTATCCCGACGATATACCAATCGTAACTCGCACGATGGAAAGGCTTTCCGGTGGTAAGGAGGTTACGGTTGTTTCCAGCAATCGCAACTATACCAAATCGGGCGGGATTATCGAATGCATGTGGTACAACTCGGTCCTTCTTGATGAAAACAAACGGATGAAGTCGGTCATGTCGCTGGTTGAGGACATCACCGAGCGCAAAGCAGCCGAACAGGCACTGCACAACAGCAACGCCCTTCTGAAGGAGCGCAATTCTGAGCTTGATTCGTTCAGCTATTCCGTTTCGCATGACCTCAAGGGGCCGTTACGGGCCATCTGTGGATTCAACAAATTGCTTGAGCGTGAATATGCCGTCAAATTGGATAAAGAGGGTAAACAATATATTGATTTCATAGCCAAAGCGGGCGACCGAATGTCGCAGATCATCGAAGATCTGCTCAGCCTGTCCCGTATTTCCCGCGCGGAAATCAAACAGACGGATATCAATCTGGGAGCAGTTGCAAGGACCTTAGCCGCCGATCTGAAGCAGAGCGCTCCGGAACGAAAGGTAGAATTCGTCATCGATGACATCATTGTCCAGGCTGATCCTGCATTAATGCGTCATGTTATTGAGAATCTTATCTACAATGCCTGGAAATTCACTTCGAAATGCGAAAATGCCCGCATCGAATTTGCTTCCCTGCATGATGGCGGGAAAACCGTATGTTTTATGCGTGATAACGGCGCCGGATTCGACATGGCACAAAGCCATAAGCTCTTCACGCCGTTTCACCGGCTGCATTCCGCCAGCGATTTTCCCGGAACCGGAATTGGCCTTGCCATAGTTAAAAGGGTAGTCGAACGTCATGGGGGGAAGGTATGGGCGGAAGGAGAGGTCGGGAAGGGCGCGACGATTTATTTTGAAATGTCGGCGACAATTGACAAATAGTGAGTTGCCGGGGTTGAAAATAATGAAGATAAAAATGATATCTTGAACCTGGATTACACGGATTTTAAAAGATGGTAAATTTTGCCGCGAATCCCCCCCCTTCGGCGCCCCCTTATTAAGGGGGGCAACGGTCGAATCGTCAAGAAGTTACGGTCTTTTATGTGTTTTCTACCCTAACCTCGAACCTACTTTTCAACCGGCGCAACTTCCAGTATCATAAAGGTCCCCGGCTTGACCGGAGCACGCGGATGGGGCTTATCCGCGGTCGGCGCCGGCGCCTCATCAAACTCCGCATCCGGGAGGTACAGGTAGTGGGTCTTCGGGTTGAGGGCCATGGTCCTTGCGCCCTTTTGCGTCACGATGTTTTCGAGAACTGCATAAGAATTACGTTTCGTGTTCTGTTGAATGACCGTGATCGTTCCATCGCCGTTTGAGCAGAAAGCACGCTGCGTCACCGGATCGAATACCGCCGCATCGACGCCTTCGCCAATGGGCGGCGTTGCAAGCACTTTTCCGGTTGTTGCGTCCATAACCACCATCAATTTATTATGGCACCCGATAAACAGTCTATGGGCCTGGTTATCGATTGCCATGGCGGAGGGTCCTGCGCCGGGAGCCAGGGGCCAGTTCTTTTCAACCCGCATCGATTCGGTATTGATCACCGCTACCTGATCCTTATCCTCGATATTCACAAATATTTTTCCCGTGCAATTTGAAGCCGGATATTCAGGCTTTCCCCCAAGAGGTATCGTAGCGATTATGGAGTCGGTTTTCACATCGATTACCGTCGAGTTCCCGGTTTTCCCGTTAAAAGTAAAAACGCAGTGTGAGAATGGATCGTAGATGATCGCATCCGGATTGATCCCGGAAACGTGAATTTTCTTGAGAACGGAAAGCGTCGTCAAGTCCGCGACCGTGACGGCAGTATCCCGTCCATCGCTGACATAGGCCTTATTCATTTCCCGTACCAGAGCTATGCCGTGAACGCCCTTCGTATCGGGAATAACGCCGACCTGCTGTTTCGTCGCAAGGTCCACGACCTGAACCTGGGTGCCGTGCGAGACAAACAAACGGCCCGTAGAATCATCGACCGTGCAATAGTCCCACCCGCCGTCGCCGGAAAGCGGCAGTTTGTTTACAATGGAATAATTCGATACCGGTGCGGTTTGCCGGGCAGCAGCGGCGATGCCAAGAAGGGCGGAACAGCCGAGGAGAAGTATTGATTTATTCATGAAAGCTCCTTTCGCAGGATTGGGAGGCTATGATGTGAAAAAGATATATCGGGAAGCATTATTAAAGCTGGAAGCGAGCTTAAGTCAAATGCCCTTGGTGGGGGAACCGCCTAAGCGGTTCCCCCACCAAAGGCATTTATATTAAGTCTGAAAGTATTTTCTTCCCCATGGTTAAATCCTATCAAAATATTCCCCGATCTATCACCCATATATGAACCAGGCCGGAGCCAGAGTTCTCCTCATCGACGACGAACTGCAGATCCGGCGGATACTCCGGCTGACCCTGGAAGCCAACGGCTTTACCGTCATTGAGGCAGCGACCGGGAAAGAGGGCGTCTACCTCGCCGCAGTCGAGCATCCCGATATCGTGCTGCTCGACCTCGGCCTGCCCGATACCGACGGGGTGGCGGTGCTCAAGCAGATCCGGGAGTGGAGCGCCGTTCCGGTTATCATCCTTTCCGTTCGCAACGACGAAAACGGCAAGGTTGCGGCACTCGAAGCCGGGGCCGACGACTACATAACCAAGCCATTCGGCATCAAGGAGCTCATCGCGCGTCTCCGCGTTGCCCTGCGGCATAAAAAACCGGGAGAGGAGGAGCTTCAGGAGTTCCGAAACGGCGGCCTCGCTATTGACTTTGTAAACTATCAGGTCACGATCAACGGGGCGGAAACGAAGCTTACCGTTACCGAATTCAACCTCCTTTCGCTATTCGCGAAAAACGCGGGGAAGCTGCTGACGCACAATCATATAGTTAAGGAACTCTGGGGCGCCTATGCGGCGGGCGGCAGCCAGAAGCTGCGCGTTCATATCGCCCAATTGCGGAAAAAGATCGAAACCGAGCCGGCGAGGCCCTATATAATTACTGAAACCGGGGTTGGGTACCGGATGAAATTATGGGAGAGTGAAGAGTAATCAATATGTTACAAGCCTTTGGTGGGGGAACCTCGCT
>PLTF01000037.1 GCA_003164335.1 Fibrobacterota bacterium | reverse complement strand
TTTCCGCTTTTCCAGTGTGTTTTCTACCTAATGTGAGCGTTGCGGGAGTGGGTGAGTCGGAGACGCGGCTTTGCGCGGCTCCGACCAGGGGGAACCGCCTTAGCGGTTCCCCCACCAAAAGCACTTAATTATACATGTCAACTTATTTTATTGGGACCCGGAATCGGAACCTCAAGAAAATTCTTGAGCATCACCTTATCGACGGCATTCTCCTGATTACTCATTTTTCAAATTTGACCGCGAACGGACGCGCCTGACGGCGCGCCCGGATTGCAAAGGGTAAAAGCGAAAGAGTTAAAAGCGTAAAAAAACTTACCGCCGCACACAACGAAACCCGCCGTTGAGGTTCCAGTCGCTCGGGTAGCTGTTGTCTCGGGACGCGGCGCACAGGTAGCCGTTGAGGTTGACCCACGAGCCCCCACGCAACACGCGGTAACTGCCGGAAGCCGGTCCGGTCGGGTTTGTCCGGCTTCCGCTTGTGTAACCTCCGTACCAATCATTACACCATTGCCAGACGTTTCCCGACATATCGTACAGCCCCCATGCGTTCCGAGGCTTCGTTGCAACGGGCTGAGTGCTATTCGGTGTGTTGTAGTACCACCATGCATGTGCGCTGATGTTTGCGGTATCGGATGTCGTTTGAGGAGGATAGCTCTGGCCCCAGTAATAATCCGCCGTACTTCCAGCAAGACAGGCATATTCCCATTCCGCTTCGGTCGGCAATCGGTAGCCATGCTTAGTATAGTCAATAACAACACCTGCCAGCGTGTCATACCCACTGCCGGCATATTTGCTGCTATAGCTATACACCGTATCATAACCGTCATGTTTACTTCGTGCATTGCAATAGAGAGCCGCATCATACCAATCAACATCCTCTACCGGTCTGCGCGGAGCCGATACCCCGGTATCGAAATCGGATGGATTCACGCCCATAAGCGCCTGATAGCTTGCCTGCGTCACATCCGTAGAGTCCATGTAGAAAGACGATACCGTTACGGAATGCACCGGCTCCTCATCATTTCCAGTCCATGATTCCAATGTCGTATTATTCGATCCCATCTGGAATGTCCCGCCGGGAATTGAAACCATGCCTGCAACGGCAGAAAGTGTATTGCCTCCACCGGTGCCGGTAGGGCTGCTTTTACTGCCGCAGCCCCCAATAAGCATAGAAGCAGCCATTATCCCGAAAATAACAAACCCTGATTTCATCAGAACAAACAATCGTCTCATCGAAAACCTCCTTGCAAACAATTGTGGCAGGTGATTAAGATGGGTTTACATACGTGATATTTGCAGGAATAAAAATAGAAATATGGCAACAAGGCGCTGCGGAAGGAACATACATTCCGGCATGCTACTTGCGGAGGGGGGGGGGATTGCGAATAATTGTCATGTGGCTCCCTGAATGGTTTTTAATATAATCCTGGCCGATTTTGTTGTCAAGGGTTATGGATTAAACGCGCGCAACCCGGATCAACGCTCGGCATCAGCAGGAATATCGCAAGCAGCGGCAATCGTGCATATTTATCCCCAGAAACTTGACGGAAACAATCGTTTTTGGGTTTTATCACCACCGGCTCCTGAAAAAATGATGTTCTTCATAAAAAAACGTCGAGGTAAAAAACAAAACCCCTGACATTTCCTGATTTTCTGTGGGATGGCTGTGAAGCAGGGAATTAAATTATCGATCACACAATATTCTTTAACTAGTATATATACATATCAGGAACTTATATTATTTACTTTGTCACTTTGTAACTTCTATCGGTTCAAAAAAAAGATGGGAGACCCCGTATATAGGCCTCCCATCCCCCTCAGAAGCCCGGCAGCATTTACCCTGGAGCGCCGGACAGGATATATCTTAATCAATGTTAAAAAGTTACTCTCTGCCGGAATCGCGCGCAATAAAAAAAAGGCCTTCGCAAAAATATCGTTTTCCAGCGGAATACGCCATCATGCAAAGGTCTTACTGCGCCGCGTCAAACATAAGCCACGGTTCGGCCAATTCGAATTCAAGAAGAAATTCGGAAGTCAGGTTTTTCAGGAACTCTTCGGCCGATTCGCCGTCTGCAGGAGGCAGGATCTCCCACAGGGATTCATCGAGGACCGGCGGCTCCAGACGGCCCGACTGCCCTGTTCCGGACAAATGGCAAACATGGTCGCCGAGACTGACACAGGCGACAAAGGCGGGATCGGCATGCGTATCCCCGGGGTTATGATGGCGCAGGATGGTTTCGGATATCAATTCCGGCAGGTTCCATTTCTCCGCGAGCCAGGCGCCGATTTGCGCATGCGTCGTGCCGATAACCGCCGCTTCGGCCTCTTCGAGCGTCATCTTTTCACCCTGCTGCAGGGCGATGATCTCCGCGAATTCCGGATCAAAATACTGCTTGAGAATTACCTTGCCGATATCGTGCAGAAGCCCGGCCACAAACGCCTCGCCGGCGAATCGGTTGCACCGGGCGCGTGCGATCATCCGAGCCGCCACGCCGCATGCCACCGAGTGCTCCCAGAAAAGCCTGACGTCGAAGGAGCCTGAACTCGGGGTCTTCCGGAACACATCGAATACCGACAGGGAGAGTCCCATCTCCTTGACGGTATTGAATCCGAGCACGACGATGGCGAGATTTACCGTCGGTATTTCCCGGGGAAAACCGTAGTAGGCGGAATTTGCCAGCTTGAGGATCTTCGCCGTAAGAGACTGATCCGAACCGATGAGGCGCGACAATACCACAGCCGAGGTACGTGGGCTGTCAACGAGATCGATCATGGTCGAAACGACCGTCGGCAGCGTTGGAAGCCCGATAATGCTTTCGGTAACCCGGCGGATGCGCCCGGCATCCGGTTTATTCCGGCTAAGGGCTGTCATAAGGTCTCCGGCAGGAGGCTGCGACGGATCACGCCTCAAAATCGATGTTCGACCCATGCCGCGGTTCAAACTCGCAGCTCGTTGCTGATTCCTCTTCTTCAGGCTTCTGCGACCGCCGCTTTTTGCGGCGCTCCTCCTCGCGCTTTTCCCGCGGATCGATGGTCTTGCCTTCAGGCTTATCAGGTTCCGTCGGCGATGCAAGCCGGCGGGTCACTTCCTGCCGCGCGGCATCCGCATTCTGTTCCTGGTTCACCATCGGCCCCCGGTGGATGTCGGTCTGGTGACGATCCATCTGGACGAGGTTACTCATCGAGACCCGCATGTCGTCATCGTCCATACCTTCTCCCTTCGGGTCATGCATTGATGCGTTGCATGACCTTTGACCGCAGCTTCAGGATCGCCTTCGAATGAATCTGGCTTACGCGCGATTCCGTGATCTCCAGGACAACGCCTATTTCCTTGAGTGTCAACTCCTCATAGTGGTAGAGGGCAACGACCAGTTTTTCCTTTTCCGGAAGCTGGGTAATCGCCTCCTTCAGGATATTTTTCACCTCGGTGAAGGCAAGCTCCCGGAGGGGATTGCTCGAACCCGGGTCCTCGATACCATCAATGATCCGAAGCTCCTTGGATTCCGAGCTTCTGTCGGGCATGGCCTCTTCCAGCGAAATCAGGGTGGCCGGGGTCACTTCGGAGAGGAGGTCCTCATATTCCTTCAGGGAGATCCCGAGTTCATCGCAGACCTCGTCATCGTAGGGAAGCCGTGCGAGATCGCCTTCGAGTTTCGCAAAGGTCTTCTGCAGTTCCCGCGATTTCTGGCGGACCGAACGCGGCACCCAGTCCAGCGCGCGCAACTCATCGAGTATCGACCCGCGGATCTTATGTGCGGCGAAGGTTTCGAACTTGAACCCCCGCTCCGGCTCAAAAGTTTCCACCGCTTTGATAAGACCCATGATGCCGGCACCGATCAGGTCGTTCTTGTCCACCGAGGAAGGCAGATTTACCGACAGCCGGTATGCGACAATCTTTACAAGATGTGCATACTCCAGCAGGATCTTGTCCTTGGCGACCTTCGATCCGTTCTCCTTGAACTCTTTCCAGAGGATTTCTATACCCGACATGGCGCTTCCTTTCTACTCATTTCCGACTCGATGGCGGGGATTGTGAGCTTCCCCGTGCTTTTCATAGGGCGGGCCTCTCAGCCTTGCGACCATCGGCAGACTGCGCCGAGGCTCCGCCGCGGGGCAGTGCCGGACCGCTTTCCGCCGAGATAAAACGCCGGATCAGACCGGATTCTGCCGCATCCCCGGACTGACGCGGCAAATCGGCGGAAATTCCTTTTACCAGGATATCGGCTGTGATAAAGCCGGTAATCCAGATGCAGCCCGCACCGGCAATGGCCCGGATGCCGATCGGCAGCAGCGCTTCCCATGACCAGCTTCCCGCAGCGACGATACCAACGGCAAAGAGCGCGAAGAAGGTCCCTACCCCGATACCGAAAGCAATGCGCCTGATCCATCTGATCATAATGTTCCTCTTTCCGCGATGCCTCCGGAGGGAGGCCCTTTTCCCTGCTCCTGTGCGGCGTTCATCACCCGGTCAAAAAATCCACGGCGCTGCACTACCGGGCGTCCGCTGATTTTCCAGGCCATTTTCTGAACCTTGCCGGCAAAACATCCCTCCGGGTTCTCGAGTACCGCTACCCGTTGCTTTTTTACATACCGGGAGATCTCCCGGTCAAACGGCAGGCTTCCGAACCACTGAACTCTTTTTTGTAAGAATTGTATCACCAGGGTATTCAATCTGTCAAATGTTTCCGAGGCCTCGCGATCCGACACGGCCATATTGACAATTGCGGCAGACGGCGCCGCACCGTGCCGGTGCAAGACCTTGAGCATGGCGTAGCCGTCGGCCAGGGATGCGGGTTCGGGCGTCACGACCACAATCGGCAGGTCGGCATGCACGGCAAGGCTCGTTACGGAATTGCCGATGCCGGCGGCGGTATCGATGATGATGAACTCGTAGTCTCGTTCAAAACTGCCGAAAAGCTGCCTGACGCGTGCGAGGTTCGATCGGCTGAGGTTCGCCATTTCCTCGGTTCCTCCGGACCCGGGTATGATATGGATTCCGCCCGGTCCGTGGCTGACTATCGCCTCGATCGGGCACAATCCGGCGATCGCCTGCGCAAGATTGCGCCGCGGCGCCAGTCCGAGCAGGATATGCACGCTTGCAAGGCCGAAATCGGCGTCGATCAGGAGGACCTTCCGGCGCATGCGCGCAATTGCCGCCGCCAGTGACAGCGATACGGTGGTCTTCCCGACCCCTCCTTTTCCGCTTGTCACGGCAATGGTCGTGCACCCGGCATGAAACCCACTCCCCGCCTCGGGAAGGATCGCTTCGGTAACCCTGCCGGCGCTTACCGGAACGCCGTCGAAGGCGCCTCCCACGGCGAGCTGGCGCAACCGTGCTGCCTGGTCAGACATGCAGTGCTCCCGTCCACAACCGTTCGACAAAACGTGCCGGCTGGGCAAGTTCGATGTCGTCGGGAACGTTCTGGCCGAAGGTCAGGAACGATACCGGCATCGCACTTCGCGCCACCGCATTAAACACATTGCCCAGGCAGGTGGTCTCATCAAGCTTCGTAAACAGCAGCCGGTCGCTGCCGATCTCGCGGTAGCGCCGGATGGTAGCGGCAAGATCGGAATCCTTCGTGGTAGCGCTCAGGACGAGATGCACCTCATCGGGGTGCATCCGGGAAAGAAACACCTTCAATTCCTCCATATGCTCGTCATTGCGCCTGCTCCTGCCGGCGGTATCGATAAAAACGAGATCGTCGTTGGCGCACGCCTTCATGGCGAGGGCCGCCTCATCGGCCGAAAAGACCACATGCAGGTTTGCCTTGACGATATCCGCAAATGTCCTGATCTGTTCGATCGCCGCGATCCGGTACGTATCGGTCGTAATGATCGAAACGGAGCGGTTCTTACCGATCCGGCAATGCGTGGCGAGCTTGGCGAGAGTAGTCGTCTTGCCGGAGCCGGTCGGCCCCACAAAGGCGATTACCCGGGGACCGTTTTTCTTACACCGGATGGGCCCGGCAACCGGAAAACGGGCGCCGAGGAGTTCCCGGACGCTCTTTTCGCCGGCGCCGTCCACCGCCTCCAGCCGTTGCTCGCGCATGCTTGTTAAGAGCGAACCGGCGATATCCGGCAGTACTTCCAGGTCCGTCAGTTTCCCGTAAAGCTCCGCCCATGCCCCGGCAAAGACGGGAGAAGCGGTAGGCGGGCTTACGGAAGCGGCACGGTCGCTTTTCGCAAGGACATTCTTTACCAGATCGGAAAGCTGGCGGAAATCTTCTTTGAGCTCGGCATAGGAGCGGTTGTCCTTTTCGATGATCCCGGCCTCAGTGATTCCCGGCACGCCGTTTGTTGCCGTCCTTTGAACGACCGGAGGCGACCAGGGCCTCACCGACACCTGTTCCGCATCGTCGACGATGCAGGACGGCCTGGGCCGGCGATACACGCCGGATCCTTCCTCGGCTGCGGCATGCCGGGACACCTTGATCTCCGGAAATGCCGCAGACGATTTTGCCTCGTCGTCCCGCGCCGCGGTGACCTCTATCTGCGTTGGATGGAACGGGAAAGCCGTCCCGGCTACCTTGCGCGTCTTGAGAATAACCGCATCGTCGCCGAGTTCGGTTTTGATCTCGGCAAGCGCCTCGCGCATGGATTTAGCTAAATATTTTTTAATGATCATGCCGTCTCCTTTGCCAACCTGCCATTACCCCGCTCCTATCATCCCGAGCGACCTGATTTCGATGCCGGGCACTATTTCGTTGTACGAAAGCACTACCAGGTCGCGGTGGTTACTCTCCGTGAGCCTTTTGAAGGAACTCCGTATCGCCGGCGAACAAATGACAACCGGGAGTTCGCCGGCTGTCTTGACCTTTTCGACCTGCGCCCCGGTAGCGGCAATAATCCTGCCGACTTCCGAGGGCGACAGGGTGAAACGCATGCCGCTTTCGGTCTCCTGGAGAGCGGTTTCAAGCTTGCTTTCGAGATTGGGATCGAGCGTCAGCACCGGAATGACCCCGTCGTTATTTTTATACGAGTCGCAGATGCGCGGGGCGAGTGCGTTGCGCACGTACTCGGTGAGAATTTCGGTATTCTTGTTGCGCGGAGCGGTATTGGCCAGTGTTTCGAGCACCAGCTGCAGGTCCCTGATGGAAACCTTTTCGCGCAGGAGATTCTGGAGAACCCGGTGGACGTCGCCTACCGACATGATCGACGGCACCAGTTCATCCACGACCGTGGCGTTGGTCTCCTTCAGGTTATCAAGCAGGGCGCGGATGTTCTGCCGCGACAGGATCTCATGCGCATGCCGCTTGATGACCTCGGTAAGATGCGTGGCAAGTACTGCCGGGAGCTCGACAACCGTATATCCGGCCACTTCGGCGTCATCCTTCTGGCTCTCGGTAATCCAGAGTGCTGGAAGGCCGAATGCCGGCTCGACGGTGGATATCCCCCGGACCTTTTTCGTCGTAGCTCCGGGGTCCATGGCGAGATAGGCGCCGTTCATGAGTTCACCCTTGCCCGCCTGGATGGTCCTGACCTTTACCCGGTATTCATTGGGCTTGAGCTGGATGTTGTCGCGGATGCGAACCGGCGGGATGATGATGCCGAGGTCGGTGGCAAGCTGGCGCCGGATCATCGTAATCCGGTCGAGCAGGTCGCCGCCCTGCTTGACATCGACAAGCGGGATGAGTCCATAGCCGATTTCAAGTTCAAGAGGGTCGACGTGCAGGCAAGTCTCGACGCGCTCTTCTGCAGTCTTGACCGGCACGACCGGAGCAGCGGCGGTAGCACGCTCTTCGGACTGTTTGAGACCAACGACGTAGGCCGAAATGAGGCACCCTAGGCCCAGAAGAATGAAGGGAATCTTCGGGAATCCCGGAACAATGGCAAAGAAAAACATGACGATACCGGCAACACCCAGGACCCGGGGATGGAAAAAAAGCTGCGAGGTGATTTCGTATCCGAAATCGTTGCGTGAAGCGGCACGGCTTACCAGGATGCCCGCCCCGGTTGATATCATCAGGGCGGGAATCTGGGTGACGAGCCCGTCGCCGATAGTCAGCGTCGTATAGGTTTTCAGGCTCGTCCCGATGTCCATCCCCATCTGGACCATGCCGATGATAAATCCGCCGATGACATTGACAAGGACGATGATGATACCCGCGATCGCATCGCCGCGGACAAATTTGGAAGCTCCATCCATGGCGCCGTAAAAGTCCGCCTCGCGACCGATCTGGCCCCGGCGGAATCGGGCCTGTTCTTCGGTAATCAGGCCGGCATTGAGGTCCGCGTCGATGGCCATCTGCTTTCCGGGCATGGCGTCGAGGGTGAACCGCGCCGCCACTTCGGCGATACGCCCCTGTCCCTTGGTTATTACCATAAACTGGATGATCACGAGAATGATGAAGATTATCGCCCCGACCACCATGTTTCCCCGCGTCACAAAGGTGCCGAACACGGTCACCACATGACCGGCGTCCGCCTGCGAGAGAATGAGCCGGGTCGTGGCCACGTTGAGTGCGAGGCGGAAGAGGGTGATCGTCAGGAGGAGGGAGGGGAAGACTGAAAATTGGAGGGCCTCCTTCGTGTACATCGAAACCAGGAGAATGACAAGTGCGAGACAGAGGCTGAAGCTCAGGAGGATATCCATCAGGAAGGTCGGGATGGGAATCACCATCACCATGAGCACGCCGACCACACCGAAAACGATGATCAGGTCGCGCTGCTTCCCGAGGGCCTGCATGAAGGGCGCATTCAGCGCCTGGTTGACGGTCGATGACAGTGCGTTCGATGGCATGGGTTACGCCGCCCGCCGGTTCCTGAGACGAAAGACATAGGCCATGACCTCTGCCACGGCGGTATAAAACTGCGCCGGGATGGGAAATCCCACCTCGGCATGGTCGTACATCGCCCGCGCAAGCGGCTTATCTTCAACCAGCGGAACGCCGTTCTCGCGGGCAATCTGCTTGATCCGCTGCGCAATCAGCCGTTTCCCCTTGGCAAGGACCACCGGCGCATCGTTTACCGCAGGGTCATAGAGCAGGGCAATGGCGATATAGGTCGGGTTGGTCACCACAACGGTCGCTTTCGGCACCTTCTGCATCATGCGGCGTCGCGCCATTTCCCGCTGCATGGACCGCATGCGGGACTTGATCTTCGGATCCCCTTCCATCTGCTTGTGCTCCTCCTTCACCTCCTGCTTGGACATCTTCATTTTTTTCTCATGCGAGTAACGCTGCCATACATAATCGAGGATCGCGAGAATAATCAATACCAGCACAATGCGGATGATGATCTTGTAGGCCATAGCGAGAGTAAACGCAAAGATGGCGCCGACCGAGGTATTCGCGAGGATTAAAATCGTACTGAATGCGCCGCGAATGGTGGTCCAGGCCACGGTTCCGATGATAGCCAGCTTCAGGATGCTCTTCAAGGCCTCGATGGAGGAGTTAAGGGAAAAGAGGCGTCCCAACCCGGTAATCGGATTGATCTTGCTTAAATTGGGAATGAGCGGCTGCATGGTCATGAGGAAACCGACCTGGAGTATATTCGCCAGCACCCCGGCAACAAGTATGCCTCCGGCTATCGGGAGAATCATGCGAAGAACGAGCACCAGCGTTTTCGTGATAATAGTGCTCAGCCGTGCAACATCCATGTGGGTATTGGAAATCGATGAGAACATCTCAGTCATGCAGCCGCCCATCCCCTGCATGAGCCAGCGACCGAATATTTTGAGCAGCAGGATACCGACCAGGAGCACGATCACCGAATTGACCTCGCTGCTCTTGGCAACCGTCCCCTTTTCCCGCGATTCGTGGCGCCGTTTATCGGACGGCGCTTCGGTTTTGTCTCCGTTTGAATCATCGGCCATGGTCGTCGTTCCCGTCCATTAAACCATCATGTAAAGGACCGACCAGATATCGGTCAGGAGTCCCTCAAAAATCTTTTTAAAGAGCCCGGCAACCATGGGGAATGCTATGATCGTCGATCCGAGTCCCACGGCAATTTTCATCGGGATGCCGACAAAAAAAATGTTGAGCTGCGGAACCGTCCGCGCCACGATCCCGAGCGCCATTTCGGTCAGGATGAGTGCGACATACATCGGCGCCGACATCCTGATACCAAGCGAGAAGAGATCACCGACCATATCGGTGAATTGCGAAGCGAGTAAACCTGCCTTGAAATGCTCACCGGCAAGCGGAATGACCGCGAAGCTTTTCTGGATCGCGATAATGAAGAAAAAATGTCCGTTGATGAGCAGCAGGAAAACGGTAAAGACCACTACCCAGAGCTGGCCGACAACCGAGACCGATTCTTCCGACATGGGATCGATGAGATCCACCATCCCGAACCCCATTTCCGAATCGATAAGCCGCGCGGCGAACTGGACCGCGGCGAAAAGAAACGATGCGGTAAAGCCCATGGCGAACCCGACGGCGGCCTCTTTGACAACAAGGAGAACAAGAAATGCGACCGGCGTACCGGGAGGCACAACCAGGACCGGTGCGAGGGGCATCGACGACATGATGATCGTCGAGAGCATGAGGGAGAGTCCCACCTTGATCTGCGGCGCCACCGAGGTCGATCCGAATATCGGCAGCAGCGCAATGATGACCGATACCCGGACAAAGATCAGGAGAAACACCTCAATGGTATCAACGGTAAAGGGAAGGTGGTCCATCGGCTATTTCAGGAGCTGCGGGATAGAGTTGATCAAACCCAACGAATAGTCGAGAATCTTGATGAGCATCCACGGCAGGAGCGCGAGAAAAACCGCCACCATCGCGAGAATTTTCGGGATGAACGTCAGCGTCGACTCATGAATCTGGGTTACTGCCTGGAATACCCCGATCAGGAAGCCGACCAGGAGCCCGGCGATAAGCATGGGACCGGATACCACCAGGGTAATCATCAGGGCCTGGCGTCCGATATCGATGGCAACGGATGGATCCATTGTTTCCTCAGCGAACCTGCGTTTTTTTTATGCGATCTAAAATAGCCGCATCCTCGGCAGGCCAGGGCTTGCCGTCCGGTGATTTGAAAAGGGCGATAAACGCCGATACCGGACTGTCCGACGTGGCAGCCTCGATGATCATGGAGCCCGACGGCCGCTTGGAACGCTTTTTCAACTTGGTTTTCATGATTCCTCCTAATTAAAAGAGGTGACGAGTTGCTTGATGATTAAATGCCATCCGTCGATCAGCACGAACAGCACGATCTTGAACGGTGTGGATATCATGACCGGGGGAAGCATCATCATTCCCATGGACAGCAGGACGCTTGAAACGATCATATCGATGACCAGAAACGGTATATAAAGAATGAACCCTATGATAAAACCGGCCTTCAGTTCGCTAGTGATAAACGCCGGCAACACCACGGAGTAGGGCAGATCGTCCACGTTCCGGGGCGCCGGCATCCGGGAAATCCTGACAAAGAGGGCGACATCCTTTTCGGAAACCTGCCGCAGCATGAAATTGCGGACCGGCTTTCCCGCCTCGGTCACCGCGTCGCGAAACTGCATTTTCTGGGCAAGATAGGGCTGCAGTGCATTTTTGTTGATATCGTTAATGGTGGGCGTCATGATAAAGAGCGTCAGGAAAAGCGACAGGCCAATCATGATCTGGTCCGGCGGCATCGTCTGCGTGCCGATCGCCTTGCGCAGGAAAGAGAGTACGATGATGATCCGGACAAATGAAGTTCCCATGATGAGGATTGACGGTGCGAGAGCCAGGACGGTGATAAGGAACACGATCTGCAGCGCCACCGCGACATCCGCCGGCTTGTTGCCGTCCGCAAGCGATATGGTGACCTTGGGGAGCACCTGTGCCCAGGCAGAGCCGAGTACCGGTCCGAAGAGCAGCAGAAGCGGGCAGAGCAGCAACCGCATCGAATATCTGCGGGGCTGCGCGGCAAGCGTCATCGCTTTCCTGCACAGCACAGTGAACGAAAAAAAACTAAAGCTCCGGTGATGAGCTTCCGATAACGATATGGGGGAGGCGATGCTGCGCGTTGCGATCATGATGGGTTCTTCATTTTCGTGATGAATTGATTGAATGCTTCTTTGAACTGTCCGGTAATCGGCCGGGCCTTCGCCGAAGAAAGAATCGTAGCAGCCTCGGTCCCATCTATTTTATCGATGAGCGACAGCGTCGATGCCGTTTGCCCGCAGAGGTATACCTTTTCCTGCACCCTGAACAGCACCATGTTCCTGTTCTGGCCGAGCGGAAGCACCTCAAGGATATCCATGACTCCCCTGCCGCCGACACTCGATGTTCTCCCTATACCGAATTTCTTGATGAGCCAGGTCGCCCCGATCAGGAGCGCGATAATTATCGCCAGGGTAAAGATGATCCGGAAAACGACAAATACCCCGTTTACCGGCTCCTTCTTCGTCGTTGTTGCGGTAGCGGAATCCGGCCCGCTCTGGGCGTTCATGGATAATTCCCGCACCTTGTTGATATCGAAGGAGCCAACCCCGCGATTATCCTGGGCGATTACTGAAAGAGCGGCAATCAGGAGGGCGATTGCGGCTGCCATGATCCTTGTTGTGTACATTCGTAGCTTCCCCGTGAAATTCAATTGAACGGCCTAAGGGAATGCAAGGGGTATGCCAGTAAAATTGCAATGACTTAATATTTTGATTTATATATCTTTGTGATGTTTATAGCATAAATAGCTTTAGGTAGAAATCGGGCCAGGTGAGGAACCAACTTCCGAGTGGGGGGCAAATAATGCCGGTTGAAATGAACAGGCACAACGAGCTCATGGCAGGCGCTCTCGCACCCCCACGCTCCCATAAGGTAGAAAAAACATATAGTAAAGAACCGTGTGGCCTGGATCTCCGATCCAGGTGCTTTTGAATATGCACGAGGGCACGGCACGCCGTGCCCCTACGGAATCATCAATCCAGGGCAACCACATAGGGTTGCCCCTGCAAAATCTTTTCCAGGTGTTTTCTACCCTGAAAGAGGGCG
>PLTF01000112.1 GCA_003164335.1 Fibrobacterota bacterium | reverse complement strand
GGAACCGCCTTAGCGGTTCCCCCACTAAGGACCTTTGATTTAAGCCCGGTTCCCCCACCTGAGCAGTAACTTGAAATAAATATCTACCGTAACTTTTTATACAGTACAATCTTCTTCTGAATTCTTATAAAGGGCAAAAGCCTCTTAAACCCTTCATCAAGATAGAGCGCCTCCGCCGGACTGTTCTTTTTTGTCATGAGCAGCATGGTGCGCATCCGCCGGATATCCGCGAGGTGCGCCATTTTCACAAGCAGTCCCCCGCCGACCCCGATTCCCCGGTATTCCTCGTCAACGAACAGATGGTCGAGGTAGAAGAGCCGGGGAACAAACGGTACCCGCGGCAGCTCATAGCCGATCGCATAGCCTACCGGTCGGGACTCGTATTCGGCAACCGTGCCGATATACCCCGGCCTCCGCATGATTTTCCAGGCCAGGTCGCGGATGAAGGCGACGCTCCAGGTCTCGTTCCAGGGCGGCTGCGAAAATATCCGCTGGAAGAGCAGGCTGAAGTGCCTGATGTCGCGGTTCGCCATTGCCCGGATAGTCAGGCGTCCAACCTCATGCGCATCAGGGGCTCTCTTTGTTTCGGTGTGACGCCCCATCGCTATGAACTCTCCCCGATGATGCTCCTGATTGCTTCACGGTAGCTTGCACCCGAAGGGTTGTGCCTCGCCCCTTTCACCACCACGGTCCTGCCGGCTGAAAATATCTCCGCCCGATGTGCGAGCAGTTGTTTGCGAAATAGAAAATTATCGTGATCGCCGTACAGAAAAACGGTGTTTTCTCCGCAGGGTGAGTAGGTGCAGCCATCGATACTTTCGGCGAAAAGGCCCATGATTTGACGGAAGGGAAACACCAGGTGCCTGCGGTCACCTGCGAAAACCGGCGACATCGAACAGAGCAGCACCTGCTCGCAGTGCAGGCTCTCGGAAACCTTGCAGGCAATCGCGGCCCCGAAGGAAAACCCGAATAGCCATACCCGGACATCAGGCAGTGAGCCACGTACCGCGGACCCGATCCTCTCCGCGACCGCTGCCGCGTTACCAATCCGGGTGTGCCGCCAATCGATGGCAACATAAACCGGGGCAATGCCCCTGGCCTGGTAAAATCCGCCGATGGCGAGGTATCCCTTCCCGGTCGGCTTACGACCGAATCCAGGCAGAATGAGCGCGATGCGAGGTTCGGCCTGCGGGAGGCAAGGCAGAAAGGAAAAAAGCTTCTTCTCGGCGGAGGTCATGCTGATCAAGGGCCGTAGATGGGAGCCGTTCAGGCGCGGCTTCCGACCGCCTCAGCGGTCGCGATAGCAAAAACCTGGATTCCCTCGCCCCTGCCGAACGCCGTCAACCCCTCTCCGGAGGTGGCGGTTACGGCAACATGGTCGACCGACAGGTCCAGGAGGCGGGCGATCGATTCGCGCATTGAGTGGATATGTTCGGAAAGATGCGGCCGGGCGGCTTCGATGGACAATGACACATGGGTCAACCGGTACCCGACCAGCAGGCCAAGCGCCCTGGCCAGGTAGACCCGGCTGTCGGTAATGCCCTCCCGCAGGCAGAGGTCGTCGGTCATTTTCCCCAGTACCGGCGTTCCGTGCAGGCCGGAGAGCGCATTGGTGATCGCATGGAGCACGACATCCGCATCGCTGTTCCCGTTAAGCCCCACGCATCCGGGTATGGAAACGCCGCCGAGGATAAGCGGCCTAGACGAGTTGACAGCATCGAATCGGTGCGAATCCTGGCCTATAGCGGAAATTGACATGCCCATCTCCTGCTCAAATCCATGCGGTGGATAGCTTTTCGATGAAAAAATACACTACGTTGGTGTTCACTGCATGCCTGTCGCTCCCCAATTATTTTATAGCCATGGAAAACCTGTTTCTCATCCGCTACCCGGATCAGCCTATCCCGATTCCGGCGAAACGAAAAACTGCAATCGGACGGTCGGATGATAACAATATTATCCTCACCGAGGCCCGGGTAAGCCGCCGGCATGCGGCGATCGGGTGGCTGCGCTTTCAAAAATCCTTCAGCATCACCGATCTCGGCAGTTCAAACGGGACCTATCTCAACGGAGAGCGGCTTCCCGCCTTTCATGCGAACCTGCTGCACGACCGCGATAAGATCCGCATGGCATCCGCGGTATTTACCGCCCGGATCGTCGACCGCCCGGTCGTCATTGCCGATGAATTCAGGGAGCTTCGCGACCGGATCCAGTGTGAGGCGACGCAGATCACGCATCTGGACGACCTGCGGGATGCCGGCCCAACAGCCGGCATTACCGGCAATCTTGCCCATCTCTGCCCGGTTGAAATCTTCCAAATGCTCGATGCCGGAAGTAAGAGCGGCGTCTTGTCATTGACAACCGCAGGGGGCGAGGGCAGCTTTTCGATTAGCGGCGGCAAAATCGTTTCGGCCGCCTTCCGGCAGCAGGAGGGCGAGTATGCGGTGTACGAAGCGCTCCGGTACAACGAGGGGACATTCCGGTTCGATCAGGGCGATGTCGCCATGCCGGACGGGGAAAGGGTGCTTAACACCGCGTTCCTGCTCATCGAAGGCTGCCGGTTGCTCGATGAGGAGTCGCAGGATCAAGCCGGGTGATTGACTGCAAGGCACCTCTAAAAATTAATTGAAGCTCCCTGGAGCTGAGCTCCGGGGACCGCGAAGCAGCCTGCCATGTGCTCGCTGTACCTGTTCATTTCGTCCTTCGACAAGCTCAGGACGAACGGAAATCACTCATATCCGGTGAAAGCAACCGTTCGTGGTGAGCCTGTCGAACCATGAACGGATTTTTTAGAGGTCCTCTACAGCAGGTTCGCCGCCAGCTCCGATAATTTCGACCGTTCTCCCTTAGTTAAAGTCACGTGCGCCGCGATTGCCTCATTCTTGAACCGTTCCACCACATACGTCAACCCGTTGCTCGATGAGTCGATATACGGATTGTCGATCTGGTAGGGATCGCCGGTGACGACGATCTTGGTCCCGTCCCCGACGCGGGTGATGATCGTCTTGATCTCGTGGGGGGTCAGGTTTTGCGCCTCATCGATGATCAGGTACTGGTTATGGATCGACCGGCCGCGGATATAGGTAAGGGGCTCGATGACGAGAATCCCCATGTCGACCAGCTCGGCGAATCCCCGGATCGGCCGGTTGGCGCGGCTGTCCTTGCGCATGATCAGCTCCACGTTATCGGCTATCGGGTACATCCATGGGGTCAGCTTCTCCTCCACCGTGCCGGGCAGGAACCCTATGTCCTTTCCCATCGGCAGGGTTGGCCGGGAGATGAGCACCCTGCCGTAGATGTTTTCGTCCACGGTTTTGAACAGGCTGGCCGCGACTGCCAGGAGCGTCTTGCCGGTGCCCGCCTTTCCGACAAGCGTAACCAGCTGGATCCCGTCGCAGAGAAGCGCATCCATGGCGAACTGCTGCTCCCGGTTGCGGGGCGTGATGCGCCAGCTTTCGCGGCTATGCTCGGAGAGCAATCGGACGACCGTCCCGGCTTCCGCATCGAACCGGCCGGCTGCGGTAAACTCCGGGTCGTCCGCTGCGATGAACGTCACATACTCGTTGGGAAACAGCCTTTCCGGGGTGGCAACGGACCCTTGGTCGCGAAAGGCAGCGATGACGCTGCGCTCCACGGTTAGCGTCCGGTAGCCGCTGTAGAGCTCCTCGATATCAACCTTGTCGGATTCATAGTCCTCGACCCGCAGGCCGAGCGCGTCGGCCTTGATCCGCAGGTTGAGATCTTTTGTGACGAAAATGGTCGGAACGTCGGTCGATTCCTGCATGACATCGAGCGCGATGGCGAGGATCCGGCTGCCCCGCACATCGGACTGGAGTGCGCCCGGCATCCGCCGCAACGTAGTGGAGCTGCCGCTCCGGACAAACAGTGTGCCGCCGGAATCGAGCCTGATCCCCTTAACCACCGAGCTTTTCTGCCGCATTTCATCGAGGTAGCGGGAGGTCTGGCGCGCATTGCGGCCGGTTTCGCTCTGGTCCTTCTTGAAATGGTCGATATCTTCGATAACGGTGATCGGAACGATGACATTATCGCTCCCGAATTTGAAGAGCGCCTGGGCGTCGTAGAGCAGGACCGTGGTATCGAGGATGTAGTTGGTGGGATGAGAGGAGGGCATAGAGGGTATCCGCAATGAAGGTTTAAGAGGCAATCACATTAAAAGATGGAAGCTGACGATAAGTATAAATTTAATTCAGATTGAAATTGAGGGGTGCTTAAGACAAAAAAATCAAAGTCAACTTACGCGCCTCCGCCGGGCTCTCGGCAAANNGGCTCCCCAGACTGCCTGCCTCGCTTCGCTTCAGCAGGCATCCTCTGTCCTCGCTAACGCAACATCAAAATCCGCCTCACCCCTTAATCCCCTCTCAACAAGTGGAGAGGGGAGGACGCCGATTCGGCGGCCGGGGTGAGGCGACCGCGCAGTAAGGTCAAATTGTGATTTTGTAAATTATCAAGGGGTCCAACATGAAGAATCCCTACGGGTTTGCATTATCTGTTATGTTTTTTCTACCTTAAAAGAGGGCGTTGCGGGAGGGGGAGAGCGCTTGCGGAACGCAAGCATCGCCGCAAGGTTTGGACTTTTTTGTTTTTAAAACACCTCAACGAATGCCACCAATGAGTATGGCTTGCACGGTATACGTTAAATAGGTATATTTGAACCATGATCGTGAGCTTTGGAGATAAAGCATCTGAAGACATTTTCAATGGGATATCGTCGAAGAACTCACGAAAGCTTCCCAATACCATTCTATCGGTCGCATGCAGAAAACTCGATATGATTAATGCCGCGGAATCGCTTGAAGATTTGAAAGCTCCCCCTCAAAACCGCCTTAAATTGCTTAAGGGTGATCTTCAAGGCTACCATAGCATTCGAATAAACGACCAATTCAGGATTATTTTCAGAATGGTCGAATCAAATGCATTCAACGTTAGAATAATCGATTGTCACTGAAGGGATAAATCATGATACCGGCAAAACGAGCACCAACCCATCCTGGGGAAATTCTCCTGGAAGAATTCATCAAGCCGAAGGGTATCACTCAGGTGGACCTTGCAAAAAACCTGAAGGTTCCAGTACAACGGATCAATACCCTGATAAACGGTAAAAGAGGGATGACCGCCGAGACCGCGCTTCTGCTTGCAAAGGAGTTCGGCACTACGCCTGAATTCTGGATGAATCTGCAGAATGCGGTGGATTTATATAATGCCCGGGCTCATTTGCAGGCGGCCTGATGCCATGAAAACCAAACCAGCAAAATTTTCCCGATCCTTTTCGATTTATTCCTCCCTTGAACAGGAGAATGATGCGGAATACAGCAGAAGGGCCGCCATGACCCCTGACCTGCGACTGCATGAATTCGGCGTCATCCAGGAGCGGGCATGGGGATCGCTATGGACACGCGAGAGAATGCAACGGATTGCCTCATACGAAATAGTAACCTGGTAGACTCACTCAATGCTGCTGACCAGAGACATGAAGGTATTCATCGCACTTCTTGAACGGCAGGGAGTCGGCTATGTCATGGTCGGCGGGCTTGCGATCTTCAACCCTCAAACTCTCCAACTTTTCAACTTGTAATTCCCGTATGTCCAAACCCGCCCTCACCCCGCTTCGTTTCCGACACCTCATCGCTTTCCTTAAAATCGATATTCGCCGCCACGGCAGCGGGAACGAGCTGGGCGATCCGGTCACCGCGATTTACGGCAAACGGCTCTGATCCGAGGTTGACGAGGATCACCTTCACTTCGCCCCGGTAATCGGCGTCGATGGTGCCGGGAGTATTGAGGACCGTGACGCCGTGCTTTGCCGCGAGCCCGCTTCGCGGGCGCACCTGGACCTCATACCCCGGCGGAATTTCGAGCACGAGTCCGGTGGGAATAAGTGCTCTTCGGAGTGGAGGAATAATGAGTTGTTCTTCAACAGCCGCCGTTACATCGGCGCCGCTGGCATGGAGAGTCATTCTTGCTGGAAGCGGTAATCCGGTTGCATGAGGCAGGCGCTTGACGAGAATTGAAATTGGGGTCATAAGATTTTCCCATATTGAATATTAATGTGGTTGATTTTGCAGGGACTCTGGTGAAAATCAAAGCCTTTGGTGGGGGAACCTCGCTTCGCGGGTTCCCCCTGGCCTAAAGCCGCGAAAAGCACGCGTCTTTAGGCACACCCCCTCCTGCGGAGGTGCGAGGCTATGTCCGCCTTTGGCGGACGCCCTCGCACCCCCGCAACGCTCCCATTAGGTAGAAAACAAATGTTCAAAAAATCAAAACACCTATGCCTTAAATCAACAAAATTAAAATCTTCTCAGCATATGCATTAAAACGTGTCTGTACGCATTCTCTTTTGTTTTCAAAATCTTTTCGCAGAGGCTTGTGGGTCCCCGCCGCAGGGTGCCTGTTATGAAGCACTCCCACCTCGTGCGGGTGACCCGGCTCAGCCATCCAAAAGAATTTGATCTTTCTTATTCTTTTTCTTTTGGTCTCCGGCTCGGCCATCCAAAAGCATTTGATTTATTATTTGCTTCTGGTAATCAATTCACCCCATAAAAAAACCCCTCTCCACAAGCGGAAAGGGGTTAGATAATCATCCTTTGATCAAACCGATAAGCAATGACTATTCATCATCGCCCGGCTGAAGGAGCGCCTTGCGGCTGAGCTTCACCTTGCCGCGGTCGAAGCCTATGAGTTTGACCTTGATCTTGTCGCCGAGCTGCAGCACGTCTTCAACTTTGGCAACCCGGTGATTTTCGAGTTCGGAAATGTGCACGAGTCCTTCCTTACCGGGAAGGAATTCGACGAACGCGCCGAATTCGACGATCGACTTGACAACAGCGTCGTACACCGCTCCCATTTCCGGTTCTGCCGTAATGCCCTTGATCATTGCAATTGCGGCATCGCGCTGTTCGAGGTTGGTGGCGGCAATCTGGATGGTGCCGTCGTCCTCGATGGAGATCGTGGTACCGGTGGTCTCCTGGATCTCGCGAACCATTTTTCCGCCGGGGCCGATGACTTCACGGATCTTGTCCTTATCGATCAGGATGCTGCTGATGCGCGGGGCAAAGGCCGAAAGTTCCTTGCGCGATGCGGGAATAGTCTTCTCCATGATATCGAGGATGTGCAGGCGGGCGTCGTGCGCCTTGCCGAGCGCAAGCTTCATGGTCTCCGCCGTTATTCCCGCGACCTTGATGTCCATCTGGACCGCGGTGACGCCTTCACGCGTACCCGCAACCTTGAAGTCCATGTCGCCGATGTGATCTTCCGTGCCGAGGATATCGGTGAGGATGCGAACCTGGTCGCCCTCCTGGATGAGCCCCATGGCGACACCCGCAACGTGCGTCTTGATGGGTACGCCCGCCGCCATGAGGGACAGGGACGATCCGCAGACCGTGGCCATCGAGGAGGAGCCGTTTGATTCGAGCACCTCGGATACGACGCGGATGGTATAGGGAAAGCTCTTCTCATCGGGCAACACCGGAGAAAGCGACCGTTCGGCAAGATTGCCGTGGCCGACTTCGCGCCGGCTGACCGAGCCCAGGCGCTTGACTTCTCCAACGGAGTAGGGCGGGAAATTGTAATGGAGCATGTAGGTTTTTTCGTACGCTCCCTGGATATTGTCGATACGCTGCTGGTCGAGTTTGGTCCCGAGCGTGGTGGCGACGAGCGCCTGCGTTTCGCCGCGGGTAAAGAGCGCGGACCCGTGCGCCCGGGGCAGGAGATCGAGGTCGCAGGTAATCTGCCGGATCTCGTCGAGGCCGCGGCCGCCGATGCGGACGCTCTGGTCGACGATGGTCTTGCGGATGTCGGCGCTTTCGATAGTGTGGAAAATCGCCGCGATCTTCTTCTCGGACTCCGGGTATTTTTCGGCGAGGGCGAGCTGCACTTCGTCGAGCAATTTACGGACACCTGCATACCGGACCTTCTTGTCGCCGCAAAAACTCGGCTCGTGGATCCGGTCTTTGACAAGAGCTTCGACGTCGGCCTTGAGCGCTTCGTTGACTTCTGGTGGTGTAAAGGCCTTCTCGGCGGATCCGGCGCTCGCGATGAGCTCCTTCTGCATCGCCACGATTGCCTTGATCTCGGCATGGGCAAGGAGAATCGCCTCGACGAGAACATCTTCGCCGACCTCCCAGGCCCCGCCCTCCACCATCATGATCGAACTCTCGGTACCGGCAACGATGAGGTCGAGGCCGCCAGCCTCGGTTTCGCTCAGTGTCGGAAAAATCTTGAGAACGCCCTCGATGAGGCCGACCCGCACCGCAGCCACCGGCTCCGGGAAAGGCATGCCGGAAAGACAAAGCGCCGTCGATGCGGCGGTAATCGCCATGATATCGGCACTGTAGCATTCATCGGCGGAAATAACGGTGCAGATCACCTGCACCTCGTTGCGGTACCCGTCCGGGAACAGCGGGCGGAGGGGCCGGTCGATCAGGCGGGCGGAAAGAATCTCCTTTTCGCTCGGCCGTCCCTCGCGCTTGATGAAACCGCCCGGAATTTTACCGGCGGCATAGGCTTTTTCGACGTACTCGACGGTCAAGGGGAAAAAATCGGACTGCAGCATCTCGTTGCCGCTGCACACGGCGGCGAGAACCATGGTGTCGCCGATACGCGCGACCACCGAACCGCCGGCCTGCTTGGCCAGTCTGCCGGTTTCGAGCGTAATTTTTGTTCCGGCGATTTCCTTCGTTACGGTTTGCATTGACATGTACTACCTCGGTCTTTGGTTGTTGGTATTTGAAATTTTTGCCTGTGGCCGCCGCGGCATTCGCCGGGGGCCGATGCCCCCTGCCCATCCATCGGGGATGCGCGGCAAGGGGTAGCAGCGGGTCATGGTTACTTGCGGATATTCAACTTCTTGATCAGGGCGCGGTACCGCTCGATATCGATGTCGGCGAGGAAATCAAGGAGCGACCGCCGCTGGCCTACGAGCCTCAAGAGCCCGGTCCGTCCGTGATGGTCCTTCTTGAAAGTCCCCAGGTGGCCGGTAATCTGGTTGATGCGATCGGTCAGGAGCGCGATCTGCACTTCGGTCATGCCGGTATCTTTTTCGTTCTTTCCGTACTCTTTGACAAGCTCTTCCTTACGTTCTTTGGTCAACGGCATTGCCTGTTCTCCTTGGTAAAATAGGTCGTTATTCGTTCCACGTCGTCTTTGATCTGCGCCACCAGCTCGGCGGGCCCGGCAAAAACCCGGTCGGGCCGTATAAAGGAATGAATCCAGATATCGGCGGTACAGCCTTCGGGTATCTCATCGCCGCCGCGGGAAAAAGAGTGAAACTCGAAATGAACTTCGCGATTCCCGCCGAAGGTCGGACAATCGCCGAAATAAAGCGCCCCATATTCGAGTCTTCCCCGGTACTCCAGTTCCGCCGCATAGACACCCGCCGGAGAAATGGCCTTCCGTGAGGGAGGACTCTTGAAATTAAGGGTCGGATACCCGAGCGCCGTCCCGAGCCGTATCCCCCGGATTCTCACAGCGCTTATTAAATAGGGATGTCCGAGACGCTCTACCGCTTCAGCCAGGCGACCTTTCGTGATGAGTTCACGAATTCCGGTGGAAGATACAGCGGTTCCCTCCACCGAAAGAAGATCGGCTATATCCGTCTTAAAATGGTATTTGCCCTCCATCATTTGCAAAAAATTCTCGTTGCCGGACCGATCGCGGCCGATCGCATGACCCCGCCCGAGTACCCATTGGGCCAGATGGAGCTTTGCGATAAGAACCTCGGCGATAAACTCCTCCGGACTTTTCAGGCTGAAGGCCTCGTCAAAGGGGATTTTCACCAGGCAGTCGATGCCGGCAAGCTCTATGAGCCGGGCCTTCTCCTCAAATGTGGTAAGCAGCTCGTGTCCGCCGCCCTGCCGTCCGGCCTGCTGCATCGCAGCAAGCCGCGTGTGCGGTTCGAAGGTGACCGCAACCGACCGGAAGCCGCCTTCCGTTGCCCGCTTCACCACCGTGTCGAGAAGCTGCCGGTGGCCGCGATGGACACCGTCAAAATTTCCCACGGTCAGGACCGAAGCCTCGTTCCGGGGAAGTTCGTCGGATGGTGAAAGTATCTGCATGGGTGCGGACGGCCTACCTTCTCCCCGGCGATCCGGTTGCAGCGCTCTCCCCCGACCGGTTAAACACCCGTTCGGGGTGGTAGTGTCCGGGCGCTCCGGGTTCCAGTATGGCGACGATGGTGTTGTCACTATCAACGGCAAGAACCGATCCCGCGGGCCAGGGCGTTTCGCCGGGCCGGGGAATTCCCCCGGACCGGGGAGCTCCCCCGGACAGCTCGGCAAAGGATACCGTGCGTCCGTCGAAAATCCGCCGTTTGAGCTCCTCCCCCACTTCGATGCGCGCCATTCCCCCGAGCACTTCACCGGAGGGAATCACCCGGACGCGACCCGGCGTGCAATCGGAGAGCGGCGTCGCGGCAGCGACCTGGAAGGGACCCAGCGCGGTCCTGCGAATGCTCGCCGCATACCCGCAGGTCCCGAGGGCCTGCGCCAGGTCGCGCGCCAGCGACCGCACGTAGGTTCCGCCGGAGCAGGTCGCTTCGAGCAGCGCCTCGCCGGCAGCTTCGTCAAATTCCAGCAGGTTGAGCGACCGTATCGAAACCGGGCGCGATGCCAACTCCTGGGGCACCCCCCGGCGCGCCATGCGGTAGGCACGAACACCGCCGACCTTGACCGCAGAGTATTCGGGCGGCACCTGCATGAGGTTCCCGCAGAACGAGGGCAGCGCCGCAATAAGCGCATCGCGTGCAGGCACGCTGCCGCCGGATTCAACGACGGTTCCCGCCCCATCGAGCGTGTCGGTCCGGAGACCGAACCTGAGGCCGAACCGGTAGGTCTTGGGCTCCAGGGGAGCATAGGGAATAAGCCGGGTCGCACTGCCGAGCGCCACGACCAGGAGTCCGCTCGCCGCGGGATCAAGAGTCCCCCCGTGCCCGACGCGCTTCACCTTGAACGCCCGCCGCACGGCGGATACGATGGCAAACGAGGAGGGGCCTTCCGGTTTGTCGATGAACAGAAAACCCTCGGGTCCTTCGTTCAATGGAGCTCCTGTTCGACAATGGCAAGCATGGCGGCAAGCGCCCGGTCAAGCGGCAGCTGCAGGGTGCAGCCCGCGGCGCTCGAATGGCCGCCGCCGCCCTTGATCTGCTGGGCGATGCGTCCCACATCGACCGCGCCCTTGGACCTGAGGCTGAAATGCGTTTCGGTTTCCGTATGCTTGGTCATAATGCCGACCTGCACCCCGGCCGCAGTCGTGGTGATGTCGACCATGCCCTCGCTGTCGCTGTAAAGCGCACCGAGGTCGTCGAGCAACGACATCGGCATTTCGAGGCAGCACACCCTGCCGTTGAAATAGAACTTGAGCGTGGACCAGATGCGGGATTGCAGGAGCAGCCCGGCCTGGGAGTGCGACGCATAGGCCTTTTCATAGATTGCCGGCGGCACTGCCCCTTTTTCGGCCAGGTTTGCACACAGGTGGAGAACGTTACTGTTGGTATTGGGAAAACGGAAGCCGCCGGTATCGGTCAGGACCGCAGTGTAAAGCGCTTCGGCGACTGCGGGCGGGTATGCGATCCCCGCAGTGTCGAACAGGCGGGTGATGATCTCCCCGGTTGCCGCTGCACCGACATCGACGATATTGACCGTCCCGAATGCGTTGTTGTCGCGGTGGTGGTCGATGTTGATGATCGGCCCGCCGGCGAATTTTCCGGTGTCCCAGCCCAGGCGCGACAGGTTCGAGCAGTCGAGCACCGCCAGCACGTCGAAGGCGGTATCGGGAAGCTCGGTCCGCATCGCCTCGGCCCCCTCAAGAAACATGAACTTCGCCGGAACCGGGTCATGGTTGTACATGACCGCTTTCTTCCCCAGCGACGTCAGGTACCAGTAGAAGGCGAGCTGCGAGCCGACACAATCGCCGTCGAGGCTCAGGTGGGACGACAGCAGGAATGAATCGTTCTTATCAATCAGGCTGCGAAGGCTGTTCCAGGTCATCGCTTATTTCTTTTAGAAGCTCATTGATATGTTGACTGTGTTCAATGGAAACGTCCAGCTTGAAAACGAGGTGCGGAAAGTGCTTGACCGTTATCCGGCCGGAGACCAGCCGCTGGATGTAGGCCGCCCCGGCATTGAGTGCCGCCAGGGCATCAGCCTTCACCTTCTCGTCGCCGAAGATGCTGACGAAGACCGTCGCGTTCCGCGTGTCGGTCGCCAGCTTGACCTGGGTGACCGTCACGACCGACGGGATGCGCGGGTCGCGCATCTCCCGCGCGATAACCGCGGCAATCTCGTGCTGCAGCTGCTCGCGCAGGCGATCGATATGGAAATGGGAGCCGGGCATGGTTTGTCGCCTTTACTGGTGGTAGATGATCCGGTTACTCAGCTGGACAGCTTGCGGGCGACCTCGATCTCCTCATAGGTTTCGATGCGATCGCCTTCGCGGTAGTCGTGGTAGTTATCCAGCGTAATACCGCACTCCTGGCCTGCGAGCACCTCGCGGACATCGTCGGCGACGCGGCGCAGGGTGCCGATCTTCGTCTCGGTGACCACCACGTCGTCCCGCGTGAGGCGCGCCTTGCTGCCGCGGGTCACGGTACCCGAGGCGACATAGCAACCGGCGATGTTACCGACCTTGGTCACTTTGAAGACCTTCCGGACTTCGATGGTCGCAAGAATGTTTTCCTTTATTTCGGGCTTGAGCATCCCTTCCATGGCGCTGCGCATCGCATCGACCGCCTCATAGATGATGCGGTAGGTGCGGATGTCGACGCCTTCCCGTTTGGCAAGTTCACGGATCTTGCTGTTCGGGCTCAGGTGGAATCCGATGATGAGTGCGTTCGAAGCGGCGGCGAGGTAGATATCGCTCTCCTTGATCGCCCCCACGCTCTTATGGATCACGCCGACCTTTATCTCCTTGGTGCTGAGTTTTTCGAGAGAATCGGCAAGTGCCTCGACCGAGCCGTCGACATCGCCCTTGATGATAAGGTGCAGCTTCTGGACCGCACCGGCCTGGATCTGTTCGTACAGGGAGTCAAGCGAGACCGTGCCGATCCGGCGCAGTTCGCGCTCCTTTGCCGCGAGGCGGCGGCGGGCCGCGATTTCGCGGGCCGTTTTTTCATCTTCGACAACCTTGAAGGAGTCGCCCGCCTGGGGCGTCCCGGTAATACCGAGGACCAGGACCGGCTTGGACGGACCGGCGGATTCGACGATCGCCCCGCGCTCGTTCAGGAGATCGCGGACACGGCCGTAATGGATGCCGGTGACAAAGGAGTCGCCGCGGCGCAGGGTGCCCTTTTCCACGAGGATCGTGGCAACGGGGCCGCGCCCTTTATCAAGCTCCGATTCGATGACCACGCCCCGTGCCATGCCCTCGGCGTCGGCCTTGAGCTCGAGAATTTCGGTTTCGAGCGCAAGCATTTCGAGAAGTTTGTCGACGTTCATGCCCGACCTCGCCGAAATCTCGACACAGGAGACCTTGCCGCCGTAATCTTCCACAAGCACGTTGTACTGCGCCAGTTCCGCCTTGACCTTATCGGGATTGGCGGTAGGAAGGTCCATTTTGTTCAGCGCTACCACGATGGGCACGTTTGCAGCGCGCGCATGGTCGATGGCTTCGCGGGTCTGGGGCATGACCCCGGAATCGGCGGCCACAACCAGCACGATGACATCGGTAATCTGCGATCCGCGCGCACGCATCGCCGTAAAGGCCTCGTGACCCGGCGTATCGAGGAAGGTGACCGGACCGTGCTTGGTCCGCACTTCATAGGCAGCAATGTGCTGGGTGATTCCCCCTGCCTCGCCGGCGATGACATTGGTTTTCCGTATGTAGTCGAGGAGCGAGGTTTTGCCGTGGTCGACATGACCCATGACCGTGACGACCGGCGCGCGCGGCGAGAGCGTACCGCCCTCTTCCACCTTCTCCTCTTCGTCGGAGGCATACTCGGTCATGAGCTGGGCGGCATAGCCGAATTCATCGGCAAGGAGTTCGATGGCTTCGAAGTCGAGCCGCTGGTTGATGGTGACGAACAGGCCGAGTTCAAGACATTTGGTGATGATCTCGGAGGGCTGCACATTCATCATATTCGCCAGCTCGTTCCCAGTAACGAATTCCGCGACATTGAGCACCTTGCGCTCGGTCTCGACGCCGTCTTCATGGGAAAGGCTGTCTTTCTTATATTTCTTCCGCGTCGAGCCGGAACCGATCCGGGCGAGGGTCCGTTTCACATTTGCCTTGAGTTCGAACTCGCTGACCTCGGGCTTCTTCTCGAACCGTTTCTTTCCGCCTTTTTTCCTGCCGGGAAAATTTTTCTTTTCAGCGGCTCCTGCCGAAGCGGCTCCCGGTCCCTTTGCCGGTGCAGAAGCACCCGCTCCCGCAGGGGCGGGACGGGCGCCCGCAGCGCCGTGGCTTGGCATATAGGTATCGCGCCGCGGTTCGCGGTTGAACGGCGGACGGCCGGACGAATCGAGCGGCCGGTGGGGCGGAGCCCCGCGGTAGGGCATGGCGGTATGGGCGACCGACGAGGAGGTGGTGTGCACCGGCGCAGCAGCCGGGGCGGGCCTGACCTCCTGGGGAGCGGGTGCGACCACCGGAGGCGGAACCTCAGCCTTGACGGCAGCATCTTCCCGCGCCTTGGTGATGATCTGCTTCTTGCGGTCGTACTCACGCTTGATCGAAGCGCGCTCGGTTTCGAACTTCTTCTTGATGTCCTCGCGCAAACTCTCGTCTACGGTGCTCATGTGGCTCTTGACTTCTATGCCCATGCCCCGCAGCATCTGGACAAGCGCTTCGCTCGAAACCTTGAATTCCTGCGCCAGCTTATAGACTTTCTCTTTTGCCATTTTCCCTGCCTTATACCGTTACCGCTTGCTTATCAGTCCTGCCCGATACGGGGAGCGCTCATGCCTCCCTCCGGGACTTATTCCTTTTCCGGCGTCCCGTCACTATCCGCAGAAGCCGCAGGGGGTGTCTCACCCTCCCCGACCTCCGGGCTCTCCTCTACAGCGGGTCCCTGGGCGAACGGATCGCCCGCAAGCGGCGCCTTCGGCGCTGCTTCGGCCATCGGCCCATTCTCAAAAGGATTGGCAACCGCGCCTTCGACCAGGCCACCCTCTGCCCCGGCCTCGGCGAGCACCTTGTTCCGCTGCTCATCGCTCAAGTTCGCAAATTCCTCGTCGCCGTAAACGTCGATCTCGCGATCGATCATTTTCGCGGAAAGCCGGATATTCTGGCCTTCGCGACCGATCGCCTGCGCCAGGTCGGCCTCGGCAATGACCACGACGATTTTCTTCTCGCCCACCGGGATCACCCGCTTGACCTCGGCCGGGGCGAACACCCTCCGGACCAGGAGCGACATCTCATCGGTCCAGTTGATGATGTCGATGCGTTCGTTGGAAAGCTCGCGCACGATCGCCTGGACCCGGTTGCCCCGCATGCCGACGCACGCGCCGACCGGATCGACCCGGCTGTCGTTGGTGGTCACCGCGATCTTGGAGCGGTGGCCCGGATCGCGCACAACCTTGACGATACGCACGGTCTTATCGAAAATTTCCGGCACTTCGAGTTCGAAGAGGCGGGCGAGGAACTCCGGGCACCCGCGCGAAACGATGACCATGGGCCCCTTGATGTTGTCTTTCACTTCGGCTATGCAGGCGCGGATATTCTGCCCCTGGCGGAAGCGCTCCTTCCGAATCTGTTCGCGGTAGGGCATGACCGCCTCGGTCCGCCCGAGATTGACCAGGATGTTGCCCTTGTCGATCTGCTGCACGGTGCCGGTGACCAGCTCGCCGATGCGCTCGCTGTAGTCGGCGAAAATTTTGTTGCGCTCCGCTTCGCGTACCCGCTGGAGCAGCACCTGCTTGGCGGTCAGGATCGCCGCCCTGCCGAACATGTCCATATCGAGGTCCTGGATGAGTTCGTCGTCGACTTCGAGCTCGGCATCGATCGCCTTGGCATCCGCAAGCGCTATCTGGCTTTCCGGATCCGTGACCTCTTCCACCACTGTCTGCCGGGTGGAAACGAGGATGCCGCCCTTTTCCTTATCGACCTTGACCTCGACCCGGGCGGGCTTTCCGAGATACCGTTTTGCCGCCGATGCCAGGGCATCCTTCAGGGTATCGAGCACGAGATCCATGGAGATGCTCTTTTCCTTGGTTACCGCGCTTATGGAAGCCACGATATCGAGCGCCTTGATCGCCTCTGCTTTTGCCGCCTTTTTGGCCATTCCGCACATCCTTTGAGTCGTATTTATTTGAACTGAATTTCTTCCTTGCCGCTCGCGATTGACGCGATGGGCAGGTCTACGGCCACGCCGTCCATTTCGCAGCTGATCATCTCATTGCCGCAGGAGAGCACTTTCCCCTTTAAGGTTTTCTTGCCGCTCCACACGGGTTTCATCTGCAACACCACCCACCGCCCCACGACCCGCCTGAAATCACGCTCGGTCCTGAGCGGCCGGTCGATGCCCGGGGACGATACTTCGAGATGATACCGCCGTCCCGGCGAAAAATCCTCGACGTCAAGAAGCATCGAAAGATCCCGCGATACCTTCTCGCAGTCGCCGACCGTGACGCCTGCGGCGGAGTCGATCGTCACCCGCAAAATAGGCCGGGAGCCCGCCGGGAAAAAACGCAGGTCGAAAAGCTCCAGGCCGGATTCGGCAAGTTTCGCTTCGACAAGAACCCGAATGTTATCCGGTACTCCGGCAGCCATGGCAACCCCAACGAGAATTCCGGGTAAATAGCAAAAACGGGCTCTTCGCCCGCTCCCAAACTCCTACCCGTGATGAACTGATAAAATATACTTGAGGGTCGGGAATGATTACAATAAAAATAAGGTATGCAATAAATTCAAAAGCTTTTTGAAATGAATCAAAAGCCCTTGGTGGGGGAACCGGGCTCAGGTGAAATGCCCTTGGTGGAGGAACCTCGCTTCGCGGGTTCCCCCTGTTAGGTAGAAAACACAGATAACGGCAAAAACAAGAATCGTGTGGCCCGGGTCTATGACCCGGGAGAATGTCTCCATCAGGTAGAAAAAACATAAAAGATGAAAATTCAAAAGAGATCCCCCCTTTCCCCCCCTTTGAAAGGGGGGCGCCGAAGGCAGGGGGATTTCTTTTCGGGCAACCCGCAGTCGCCCTATTAGTTGATGTTGAATTAAAATCTTTATTCATCATTATCATTGCCGTGCACTGTTTTTTCTACCATAAAAGCGGGCGTTGCGGGAGGGGAAAGGCGTTTGCCTTCAGGCAAACATCGCCTTCCCCTTCCGCTGGAAGGGGTGTGCCTGAAGACCCGCATTGGCGGCTTCAGGCCAGGGGAAACCGCCCCCTAAGGCGGTCTCCCCACCTGAGCAGAAACTAATACTATTTGATTAATTTAAAGATACGCATTTCTTCGGGAGTCCAGCCGATCTGATCGAGAACCGCTTTTAAAGTTTCAGGTCCGTAGGTTTTATGGGGATGCACATGAATGTGAACGCGCTTTCCGGAGGTGGGATCACGGAAAATTACCGCCGAACCATGGCCTGCATCTTCTTCCCAGCCGGCCCGTCGCAATGCTTTTATAATTTCCTGCGCGGTTTTACTTTTAAGCTGGTTCCATACGTCCGGCGGATATGCCTGGCATGGATTTTAAGCAGCGCAGGGAAGGGAAACGGGAATGGTTTCATGAAAAATGCGTTTTGGCGCAGCAAATTCTTCGGGCACCATATCCTCTTCAACAACCGTGCAACAGGGAATCGGCTCATTGTGCTTATGAAGCGAGAGAACCGATGCAATGATGCCGTCCCGCGCTTCTTCGAGAGCATCTTTCTCCGTTTTCCCGTATGCATGAACCCATGAAAACGAGGGACAGAAAGCATGAAATCCCTCCCCGTCCTTCACGATGGCGATATCGGCGCCTATGTGAATCCTCATTACGTGTTTCAGCATCCTGGTCCTCCCTATTTGTACAGCGATTAAATCTAAATAATACCATGCACCGCACCAAAATTTCGAACAACAATAATATAAATTGCCGGATACCATTAATATCAGTAATGCAAAGGCGTTTGGCGGGCAAACCGGGCTTAATGCAAATGCATGTGGCGGGGAAACCATTTCATGATTTCCCCACCTGAGCAGAAACGATAAAAGATTAATAGCGTCGCATTATTACAAATTAGCTGATAAATTGGAATAAGGCCTTGAAATGACCTGGTGAAAGGATATATTATTACAATTAAAGAGCAAAATTGTATTAATGAAACTTCTTATTCCAATTGTTGAAGCATGGGCTTACCATGAAAAGAGCGGCAGGGACCTATATAACTATTACAACTTTGGATGAACCGGTACGGGCGTTCGTTCCCTCTTCGTTACCGCCGAACCCCATCCTGGAAATATCGCCGTCCCTGCAGGAGAAGCTCGATTCGGCTATGCTTTCCGTCGGGCGGCTGGACGGCATTACCTCACTTCTGCCCGATCCTGCCCTGTTCCTGCACCTGTACATCCGCAAGGAAGCGGTACTCTCGTCAATTATCGAAGGCACACAGTCTTCGCTCTTCGATTTGCTGCTTTTTGAAATGGAAGAACTCCCCGGCGTTCCGCTGGATGATGTCAAAGAAGTTTCCAGCTACGTTGCCGCTCTTAACCACGGCATAAAGCGCCTCCACGAAGGGTTCCCCCTGTGCGGTCGCCTTCTTCGCGAGATCCATGCAATTCTTCTGGAATCGGGCCGGGGGTCATCAAAGGATCCTGGAGAGTTCCGCAGGTCGCAGAACTGGATCGGCGGCACACGTCCCGGCAACGCTCGTTACGTTCCCCCGCCTGCGGAAAGAATCGCGGAGTGCATGGCGGATCTTGAAAAATTTATCAATGATGCTCCGGAACAAACCCCGGTGCTCATAAAAGCGGCGCTGGCTCACCTGCAGTTTGAAACTATCCATCCCTTCCTCGATGGCAATGGCCGCCTTGGCAGGTTGCTCATTATGCTTATCCTCTGCTCCGAGAAGGTCCTTCATGATCCGCTCCTTTACCTGAGCCTCTATTTTAAGACCCATCGCGACGAATACTATGCCCTGCTTCAGCGGACACGAACCGAAGGCGATTTCGAGGCCTGGATCGAGTTTTTTGCCAAAGCGGTCGAAAATTCCGCCACCCAGGCAACGGATACCGTTTCCGCACTCTTTAACCTTGGCAAAAAAGATCAGGCAACGATAAAAAATCTCAAACGTGTCGCCGGAACCGTGTTACGCCTGCACCATGCCTTGCTTGAAAAGCCGATACTGACCATCCCCAGGGCCGTTGCAATAACCGGGCTCCATCCCGGCACGGTGAACTCCGCATTCGAGACGCTCCAGAAATTAGGAATTGCCCGGGAAATTACCGGCAAACGCAGGAATCGCACGTATGCCTATGAACGATATATTGCAATCCTCAATGAAGGAATGGAACCATTAGTATAGCCCCTAGTGGGGAAACCGCCTAAAGGCGGTTTCCCCTGGCCAAAGCCTCCGCGCCCGCAAAGCCGGGCTGCGGGGCCTTTGGCACACCCCTTCCTGCGGAAGGGGGAGGCGATGTTTGCCTGAAGGCAAACGCTCTCCCCCTCCCGCAACGCCCTCTTTTAGGGTAGAAAAAA
>PLTF01000128.1 GCA_003164335.1 Fibrobacterota bacterium | reverse complement strand
TCAACTAAAAACGGGACATTTCCTGCAAAACGGGGACCAATGCTATGGCTCGGCAAGGACGGTACGGTACGGGCTGTTGCAGTTCTCTTGTCGGTACCAGTGTAGTGAGCGTTATAAAAGGAATCGACCCACTCCGGATAATATTCGTCGGGACAGGAGGTTGGATTTGCCAGATAGGTATAGGATGCATGGAAATTGCTTGAATAGGTCACATCCCCATTGCTGTTCTCGGTTGTAACCAGCGACTTGCCGTTGCCGTCGGTCAGTTTGAATGCGTCGCAGTTGACCGTTGCCGCCGTGAGCGCCGTATACAGAGAGTTGTAATAGCAATCAAATAGAGCGACCTCGTCACTCCCAAAACAATAGTTGGGCACTGAATAGGTAATGGTTTTCGCAGTGATCTGTGTCTTGGTTGAAATGGTATAGGCGGAGGACCCGCAGCCGTCGATGTACGATTCAAGCCAGGTGCCCTGAATTCCGCTGCCGTTGCCATCCCGGGAGAAGGTGTCGATGATGGTATCCTCATAAGTGGTAACCAGGGTTTTACCGCCGTTCGACAGCGCATAGGTCAGGATAACAGTATCCGCCGCCGAGGTATCGTATTCCATCAGGCTGACCGTATCCGAAGCGCCGGTTTTACTCTTGATGACCGTATCGTTGCAGTAATTCGAAATTGATGCGGAATTATAAACAATGATGCTGTCGCCGGAAATGGTGCAATTGGATACGGAACTTTCCGAAACCGTGGACAGCAGGTTGCCTTTTTTGCCGCACATTGCCGCCGTAAGCGCAATGACCAGCAGTCCCAAAACGGTGAAACCGAGTGTTTTTCGCATAAACATCCGCCCTCTTTCTGTGGTGAAAAGTTGTTGGATGGAGCCTGCGGCTGCCGTTTTGCCGGCAGCCGGCCTCCCTGTTTTAAAAATTTATCCCCGAGTAAATATACCAGAGCAGCCGGGGCTGGAAGCTATCGAGGCCTCCGCCGGGTTCCAGGTTTTCGCTCCAGATGAAATCCGAACAGGCGGTGAGCTTCAGCCTCGGCTCGGTCACTCGCAGGCCGAACCCGATTCCGCTGCCGGTCTGGTTCCGTGGACCGCCCGGACCCACCAGTGCCGCCGGCGTTGCAGCTACCCTGCCCCAATCGCCGATGAGTGAGCCGTCGAGCCGGGGAGTCAGCTCGCTGAAAGCTCCCAGCATCTTCGTGTAAACTTCCGGCATTAAATCGGAAATCGGCGGAAATCGATAGAGCGGAAACCGGTACTCGCCCGAAAAGGTAAAGGCATCGTTTGCATCCATATCGAGGCCGATATCCGAGGTCGTATAGCCGCGAACCGAATTGATACCGCCGATGAGGATCCGGTCGAAATAGGTCGCATCCGCGGTTCGCAGCACGCCATAGAAATGAAAGGCGAATTTGGCATCCGGGAATAAAAACGGGAGATACCACCTGATATCGGAGGTAAATTGGACATAGGGTGAAACATCCGGGTCGTGATAGAGGTAGTTCGAGCGGGTTTCGAGCTGGAAGATCGTACCGCTCGAAGGATCGAATGCCGCTGAGCGCAGGTCGGAGAGCCAACCGATGGCCGTATAGAGCTGGCTTTGCCTTATTGTTTTTATATCACCGGAGTCGGTTATCAGGCGGAAGTCCGGCAAAATGCTGCAATAGGCTTTCGAGCTTTCAAAGAACCGTCGTCCGAGAGTCAAGCCGCCGGACACCTCCTGGACGCTCGAATCGTACGAGGCATCCGGCAGGAGGCTGTACCCGGCACTGACACCGATGTAGTATTGCGACGGAAAAAGCGGTTTGGTCCAGGTGGCAGAATAAGCCTGCCATACGCCTATCTGGGCTGCAACCGCAAGGTCCTCCTCCCTGCCGCCGAGATTGGTCAATTCCATCCCGGCCTGGGGGCAATACCAGCTTCCCTCGTTCCCATGCAGCCAGAAGTAGCGGGTCAGGCCCAGCGACGGAGGAAAGTTCAGGTAAAGCGGGTACTCACTGACCAGTATATAAATATCGTACCCATAGGGCTTCCGCAGCGACAGAACGGTGACCGAAAGGAACAGCCGCGTCGCACGCAGGATCCGCTCCGAGCGCTGAATCGCAAGGGAGTCGTACACGGACCCGGTGTCGAAGTTGCAATAGCCCATGATGACGTAGGGCTTGGTAATTTTATTGCCGCTGATGAAGATGTGTGCAATACGGTTGGGGGTTTTGGCCGCCGGGAAGGAATCCGGGACCAGCGAATCAACCTGATCGGCGGCCAGAGCGCCGAATGCGGAGGCGATCCAGATCAAGATTATTGCTAGTTTACGATGATTCAGGACGATGATCCGGGCTCCGGTAAAGATGGATGGGAACCATTTACTAATGCCTTACACGGAATCGCTGAGCCGATGCCCAGGCAGGGACAGCGCCGGAAGATATGTCCCATTGACCTGGAAAGCCGGAAGAACCCTTCAGGAACACATGGATCTGAACTATCATAGGGAACCTCTAAAAATCACTACTTCGTCCTTCGACAAGCTCAGGACGAACGGATATCAGTCAAATTTCAGGAAAAAGACCGTTCGTGGTGAGCCTGTCGAACCATGAAAGGAATTTTTAGAGGTCCCCTATAAAAATGAGCGGAAGGTCTGTAAGCCGGGTTCTGTCGTATCCGCAACTGCGGACGAGGCAATCATTTGTCTGGTCCTCCCGCGCGAGCGGAAGGGCATTGAGCGATCTACCCGAGGGAATAAAGACGGACCGCCTTCTCGCCGTTGCCGGGCAACAGCGAACTCCCTCATGCTTGATCTTGCACCGGATAAGGTTTACCTGCCATTTGCCGTTACCGGAAATGCGGTGGTCTCTTACACCACCATTTCACTCCTCACCCCGAGCGCCAACGGTAAGGTTACGCTCAGAGCGGTCTCTTTTCTGTTGCACCTCTGTACCCTTTCGGGCCCCTTACTCATCGCAAGGTATCCTGTCCTGTGGTGCCCGGACTTTCCTCTGCAACGTCTTCTACCGGCGCAGCAGCGATTGCCCGACCTTCCGCTTTCGATTAAGATACTTCATGCACTGAGGTTCCAGAAGCGCCGGCGGTCCGGATTGGGATAGCTTTTTCAACATTTTCCACCGCAAAATGGGGGAAAAAAGTATCTTTTAAACTCTTATTCTCCCGGGGATGCTGCCTGGTTGCCGAAAGGTCGAGAGGCGCTCGGTCCTGCCCGGGGATAAAAGCCGGCAAACAATACATTCATTCATAAAGGGGAACTATGGCAACCGATTCGAAAGTGGTGGATAAGGCGGCGGATAATATCCGGATACTTGCAGCGGCGATGGTTGAAAAGGCGAAATCCGGTCATCCCGGAGGGGCCATGGGCGGGGCGGATTTCATGAATATTCTCTTCTCCGAATACCTCCGCTACGATCCGGCGGATCCCGCCTGGTTCAATCGGGATAGGTTTTTTCTGGATCCCGGCCATATGTCTGCAATGCTCTATGCTCAGCTTGCCCTGACCGGAAATGTGAAGCTTGATGACCTGCAGAACTTCCGGCAGTGGGGTAGTGCCACGCCGGGCCATCCTGAACGCGACGTGCATCGCGCCATCGAAAACACCTCCGGGCCGCTTGGCCAGGGGCATGCAATGGCGCTGGGTGCTGCCATTGCAGAAAGGTTTCTCTGTGCGCGGTTCGGCGAATGGATGGCGCATAAAACCTATGCCTATATTTCGGACGGCGGGGTTCAGGAGGAGATCTCCCAGGGTGTGGGTCGTCTTGCCGGCCACCTTGGCCTTGCAAATTTCATCATGTTCTACGATTCGAACGATGTCCAGCTCTCCACGGTCACCTCAGAAGTGTCAAGCGAGGACACCGGCAGCAAATATAAGGCGTGGGGGTGGCGGGTCATCGAGATCGACGGGCACCATCAGGAACAGATCCGCAGCGCTCTCAATGCCGCCAACGCCGAAACACAGCGTCCTACCCTCATCATCGGGAAGACGATCATGGGCAAGGGCGCTCGGGCCCATGGCGGAGAAAACTTTGAGCGCAAGGTTTCGACGCACGGCATGCCGCTCTCCGAGGCCGGTGCGTCATTTGAAAAGAGCATTTCCAATCTGGGCGGCGATCCTGCAAAGCCCTTTACGGTTTTCCCCGAGGTTGCGGAGTACTATCGCGCGGTAAATGCGCGGAAGGCCCTGGCCAGCAAACAGATGCGGGACCAGGCGGCACAGTGGCAGATTGCAAACCCCGCATTGGCGGAGCAGCTTGCGAAGTATATCGCCGGGGAAGCGCCTGAAATCGACTGGGCCTCCATCCCGGTCAAGGCAGGAAGCGCGACGCGCGCTGCATCGTCGGTGGTACTGGCCGAGTTTGCAAAAAAAGTCGGCAACATGATCGTTTCATCGGCCGATCTTGCAAACAGCGATAAAACCGATGGGTTCCTCAAGGGGACGCGAGCGCTTAAGAAAGGCGATTTCGGCGGGGCATTCCTGCAGGCAGGGGTTTCGGAACTCACCATGGCTGCGGTCATGAACGGCATCGCCGCGCACGGCGGCGTCATTCCGGTCTGCGGCACTTTCTTTACCTTTTCCGATTATATGAAGCCCGCCATCCGTCTCGCGGCTCTCATGGGTCTCCCGGTGAAATACGTCTTTACGCACGACTCATTCCGGGTCGGTGAGGACGGCCCGACCCATCAGCCGGTTGAGCAGGAGGCGCAGCTTCGGCTCCTCGAACAACTCAAAACGCCGGAAGGACGGCGAAGCATGCTGGTGCTCAGGCCTGCCGATTCGACCGAGACGGTTACCGCGTGGAAGCTGGCGCTTTCGTGTACCCACGGACCCTGTGCACTGCTTCTGTCGCGTCAGAATATCGCCGAAATTCCCGGCTGGAACGGCACTTCGCGCTACGATCTGGCGCAAAATGCCCGGTTTGGGGGCTATATCGCCAACGACTGCAGTGAAAAGCCGGGCATCATCCTTGCCGCGAACGGGTCGGAAGTTTCAACGCTGGTCGATGCCGCCGCTCTCATGGCTGCCGAGCGGGGGATCAAGGCGCGCGTCGTATCGCTTCCCTCCCTGGGGCTCTTTCTCGAACAGCCGATTGCCTATCGCGAATCGGTAGTCCCGCCGGGTACCCCGGTATTCGGTCTTACGGCCGGGCTGCCGGTGACCCTCGCCGGTGTGGTCGGTCCCCTGGGCCATGTTGCCGGGCTCGACCGGTTCGGCGCGTCGGCTCCGTATAAGGTGCTTGATGACAAGTTCGGGTATACGCCGGAAAAGGTGAAAGAACTGATCTATCGGTACCTCGATTCGTACCAGGAGCTTCGCAGCCAGCTTTAATGTTTCGTTTTTTTGCCGCCCCGCAGCTTGCTGCGGGGTATTCCATTTTTTATGGCGGGGGTGCTTGCAAAAGCCCCGCCGCTTTTGAAGGCTGCCAAGCAACGGGCGGGGAGGAGAAACAATGAAAATCGGAATTATCAGCGACACGCACGGCAATATCGAACTGCTCGAAAGCGCCGCCGACTGGCTCATAGAACGGCAGAAAATAGCGGTGCTGTACCATCTCGGCGATGATTACGATGATGTTGCGTGCCTTGCAGACCGGTTCGTTGAGATCGTCCAGGTTCCCGGCCTCTACGATTCCCGGTACAAGGACGGCTCGCTTCCTGCAAAGCTCTTCGAAATGGTGCAGGGCCTGACCATCCTCGTGACGCACAGCTATGAGAAGGATGCGACCAAGGAGGATATCCGGCGGTCCGATATCATTGTCAGCGGGCACTCCCACCGCGAAGAGATCCGTCTCGTTGACGGAAGGCTCTATATCAACCCCGGTCACCTCAAGGGACCGCTCGATAAGAACATGCCGCCGAGCTTCGGCATGCTGACGCTTCTGGACAAGAGCGTCAGCGTCGGTATCTACGGGACGAATTTCAAGATCATCAAAGCAATGGAAGTGGCCCGGTCGGAGAGCGGCCTTTACAAAATTTCCTGATTGTCCCCCTTTGCAGCGAAGGAGCTCCTGCATGAAGCGCACCCGGTTGGCCGGGGTTATCCTCACTGCCGGTATCGCGCTTCTTTTCAACTGTTACCTTGCAAAGCAGGGGTACTATGTCACGAAGTACTCCTGCAGCGCGCACCCCATTGCAAAAACTCTCAGGGATACCTCGCTTTCAGCGGAAAGACGGCAGTTCCTCACCCGGACCCTTGCGATACGGAAATTCGCCTTCGATTCGATCGGGCTCACGCGGAACGGCAACTATTCGACCTGGGTGAAAATCGATAAGCACTATCTCGTCGATGTCGTGGCGGCCTCCGCGCCGGATACCTTTGCCCCCTATATCTGGCATTTTCCGTTTTTCGGCGGCTTTCCCTACAAGGGCTACTTCGTTCGCAAGGATGCGCTGGCCGAGGTCGCCCGGCTTCGCCGCAAAGGCTTCGATGCGACCATGAGTCCGGTCAACGCCTTCAGCACGCTCGGTTTCTTCTCGGATCCGGTCTACTCCTTCATGGCCGAATGCACCCCGTACGAACTCGCTGCGCTCATCATCCACGAAGAGACGCATGCGACCGTTTACCTGAAGAACCGGACCGCGCTCAATGAGGAGATGGCCGAATTCGTCGGCGAAACCGGCGCGCTCTGGTTCCTCCGGAGCACGTATGGCGATACCTCGACGGTCTATCGCGAAGCGCTGCTCGAAAAGGCGGACGATGCCGTGTGGGACCGGGAGCTCGGCGGGCTTTACGATTCGCTGGAGGCTGTGTACAAAAGGAATATTCCGCGGGAAGAAAAATTGGCGAAGAAGGATGAAATGATTGGTTTCTTCAAACGGAAATTGACCGACCACTATGCCGATTATTTCAGGAGCGACCGGTTTACGGGAATCGGGAAGGCGAATATCAACAATGCCTTCATTGCGGTGCGGATGAATTACTACAGCGACCATGCACTCTTTGAAGAGATTTACAAAAGGAGAAATAACGACCTGGCAGCGGTGGTGAAGAAGATTAAAAGATTGAAGAAATTGAAGAGGGGAGAGGACCCGGTGGAAATTTTAAGGAAAGATTAGAGAAGAAGAAGAAGAGAAGAAGAAGAGAAGAAGAAGAAGAAAAGCTGGTGGGGGAACCGCTTAGGCGGTNNGCAAACGCCTTCCCCCTCCCGCAACGCCCTCTATCAGGGTAGAAAAAACAAGGAGAAAGAAGGCTTCAGGCCAGGGGAAACCATGAAATGGTTTCCCCACCTGAGCAGTAAAGGCTTGTATTTGAATTCTCGCATCTACTCATTTCCATCACCCTTTCAAACACTCCTCCCGCCAGGCGCAAGCCTCTTCAGGGCATACCTTTTTGGACTTGAAGCACGGCGTGTAGCCCTCGTACTTCTGTATCTGGCGAATAAGATCGTCGCGACTCTCGGCCGGATCGGAAATGCCGAGAAGCTTTGCCTTGGCGCGGACATTGACCAGTTTCGTCATAGTATTCCCTCTCGTGAGAATGATCTTAGGAACCGGGGATAAGTGAATACGTGATCTATCCCGCTGCTGATTTTCAAAATAAATCAGGGACGGGGAGAGCAGGAACAGCGAGGGCATGGCGTGACCGCCATCAGGTTTGCTTCCCGCCGCCGATTGTTGGATTGGGCCTGTACATCCAAGAGTGGCCGCTCGACGTTCAAGACCAACAGATAAAGATTGCATTCGCTGCGCTGAAAAGCATTTTGCAGCTGGGTCGAAGCCGGAGATACCGCTGCTGCTACGACCGAAAGAATATTCGCCGGGAAAGAGAAGAAGATGTGATTCGGGAAGGTGGGCGGGAAGAGGTAGGCACGAAGACCAGATTACAGATGGACCAAGCCGGAGAGATCGAATACTACCCGCCTTTTTTTATATGACAGCCTTTACATCAGAGCCGGTACTATGTATTTTAAGCAGGGGAATAGTTTTATTGAATGGGAAGAGGAGCTGCAATGAAGACCCTTAAATGCGCGATTTATTATTATATTCCTAATTTTTCTTTGCACCTCGGATTTTGCATCATCATGGGCAATCCTCTATTCATCTAATCGATTCTATGCAAGGGAACAGTTGCTAAAAGATTATGATTCCAGTACAATTTATTTGATTTTCCGGTTCTAATTTTCCCGTGTTTTTTCTACCTAATGTGAGCGTTGCGGGAGTGCGCCACCTCCTGCCGAAGGCAGGAATCGGGGCGCACTTCCGCAGGAAGGGGTGTGNNGTCGGAGACGCGGCTTTGCGCGGCTCCGACCAGGGGAAACCATTGTAAATGGTTTCCCCACCTGAGCAGTATCAAATTGATTAAATCATCCTGATATTTTGATTCTCGATCTTTCCACCACCGGGTAACCACATAGGGTTGCCCCTACGATTTTTTTAACATCTTTTTTTTCTTTAACTCTCCAACCCTCCAACTTGCCTTCAAATCGATTTTATCTCTTCCGCCAGGCATTCCGGGCAAAAACCATGCGAAAAATCGACATCCCAGGTAGTTTTGAAATAGTATTCTAGTTTTATCCACGAGTCCTGCTGGTCCCGCACTTTCCGGCATTTGCAGCACATGGGAATCATCCGTTGCAGCTCGGCTATCTCCCGGATGTCCTCGATGAGCAGCATGGCGAGCTGCTGTCCGTCGTAAAAAAACGGCGAGGCGGTAATGAGGGCGTACACCCTGACCGGAATTTCGTGCAGCGTGAATTCCAGTTTCGCCCGGCGGCGGATCACCTGTTTCCCCTGAAACGCCTCAATGACTGCATTTCGTACGATGCAATCACTGCAGAACGGGCCGCGCCCACACCCGGCGGGATGGTCGGCTGCATGCAGGCAGTGCAGGATGTCGCCTGCTCTTTGGCGGAGCCCGGATTCTTCCTTTGCAGCAAAAAATCCGGTCGCGGCGGCATTGTAATGGAGTATCCGGACATCGTCATCGGCAACCATGCCCCAGAAGGGAATGATGTCGAACAGGGAGAGGGAGGTCTCCTGGAACGGAAGAGATTGAGAGGGCGTCATCCGGTTTGCCTTTCGTGGAATTAAAGAACGGCAGAGGCGAGAGCGCTTGCAATCCAGGTTGGGCAGCAACAAAGTCACGCTCCGCTTTTAATGGTATGATGGTCCGGAAGAGGAGTCAATGAAAATGGGGGGATAAAAAAGCGCTTCCCCGGATACGGTGCAGAAATGTAGATTAATTTGGATGGGACTTTTTAACAAAATCGGCCCTGGCAATTTCTTTTGCACTCCCCGCGATGCGGAGGAGAGATGGAGAGGCAGCCATGATTACCAAAAGTAAGACCGCTCTTATGCAGATGAAGGTATCGTCAGCAGGAAAGACCTTTGAGGTCATAATGACCGATGAAAAGCCGAAATTACGCAGGACCGAAGGAGAAAAAGGGGAGAATGCGGTTGCAGGAAATGCGAGGGCCGGGAGGAAAGTGGTAACGGTTATGAAGACCTTGACAAAAAAATAAGTAGTTTAATTTTAGTATATAGCGATGTTCCTGGTGGGGGAACCGCTATGGCGGTTCCCCCTGGCCTGAAGCCGCGAAAGGCACGCGTCTTCAGGCACACCCCCTCCTGCGGAAGTGGGCGGCGATGCTTGCGTTCCGCAAGCGCTCGCCCACTCCCGCAACGCTCACATTAGGTAGAAAACACAAGGAAAAGAATCAAAAAGATGGTGACTTTGTAGGGGCGACCTGCGGTCGCCCTCCAGGCTTCAGGCCGCAGGCCTCAGGAGTGCAAAAAGATCATTTTTTATAGTCTTTTCATGAGTTTTCTACCCTGAAAGAGAGCGTTGCGGGAGGGGGAGAGCGCTTGCCTATTGTTTGGATTTTATTGCTTTTATTAAACCTCTCTGATAGGAGAGGTCCGGCCGCTTTGGGTCGGGGTGAGGTTCCCCCCTTCCGCAGGAAAGGGTGTGCCAAAGACCCCGCGGCCCGGCTTTGCGGGCGCGGAGGCTTTGGCCAGGGGAAACCGCCGTAGGCGGTTTCCCCACCAGAGCTGAATTCAGCCCCATTAACTTATAAGACATTACTAATCAAATGCTCCCCATAATTAATTACCGTTCGCAAATCATCGACGCTATTGATAACGGCCCGGGAAGCCTTATTGTCACCGCTCCGCCGGGAACCGGAAAATCGACGCAGATCCCGCAATTCTTCAGCGACCGGTGCGCTCCGGGGCGAAAGATCATCATATTGGAGCCGCGCCGTATCGCCGCCCGCGCGCTTGCCTTTCGCGTCAGTGAGGAACTCGGGCAGGCCTGCGGCGAACGCGTCGGGTATCAGGTACGATTCGAGCGCAAGGCCTCGCCGGACACCGGGATTCTCTTTCTCACCTACGGCACCTTCCTGCAGATGCTTTCCGGCGACCCGGCCGCCAATGATGCAGCGATGGTCATCTTTGACGAATTCCACGAGCGGTCGCTCGATGCCGACACCACCCTCGCCTGGGTGCGGCGCCTGCGCGCTACGGTGCGGCCCGACCTGAAAGCAATGGTGCTGTCGGCTACCCTCGCCACCCACGAGCTGAGCGCCTATCTCGAAGGGAGCCCGGTGGTATCCGTACCCGACCGGCTCTTTCCGGTTGAGTTGCGCTACCAGCCGCAGAAACCCGCCGAACCGCTCGATGAGCAGGTGCTCCGTGCATTAACCGATGCGCTTACCGGAGGCATCGAAGGGTCGGTCCTGGTTTTTCTTCCCGGAAGCCGTGAAATCGAGCGCGCCGCCGACCGCATCCATGCGCTTTGCAGGCGTCGGGGTTTTCGGGCAATGCGGCTTCACGGCAGGATGCTGCTAGACGAACAGCAGGAGACGCTGCGGCGACCGGCAACGGAACCGTGCGTCATCCTTGCGACCAACGTGGCCGAGAGTTCGCTCACCATTCCCGGGGTAACCGCAGTCATCGACTGCGGCCTCGCGCGGGTAGCCGGATATGACCCCGAACGCGAGCGCAACACGCTCTACCTTGGCCGGATCAGTATGCAGAACGCGATCCAGAGGGCAGGCAGGGCGGGCAGGCTGCAGCCCGGCGTCTGCATCAGGCTCTGGAGCCGCGCCGACGAAGGAGCCATGGCGCCTGCCGTCGAGCCCGAGGTGGGCAGGCTCGATCTTGCCGGAACCATGCTGTCGCTCTGCAATTTGCAGGCAAGGATCGATCGCGCCGGAACCGGCAACCGGGCAGTGCCTTCCTCAATCCGGTTTCTCACACCGCCGCCGGTAAACCGCTGGGACAAGGCAGCCGGGGAACTGCGGCGATGCGGGGCCATAGCCGGTAGCGAGACGGGGCGGGGTAAAGAAAATTGTGAGACGGACAGCTCGCTTTTTTCGCTGACGAAGCTCGGCGCTGCCATGAGCCGGCTCCCGCTTGAGCCTGCGGTTGCCGCCGTACTGCTCCGGAGCCCAGGCCGGCAAGTCCGGGAAATCGCTATCGCCATGGCCGCACTCTGGGAGTCGGGCGATTCAAAGTTGACGGAAAGCAGCGATCTTTTCGAGGGTGCGCAGGATTTTATCGGTGGCGCGCCGGAGCGGTCCGGCAGGGGGCATGGCAATGAGGTCCGGGAGACCTGTACCCAGATCCGGAGGCTTCTCGGGAGTGCTATTGATGAGCCATCGGGGGAACCTCTTCCTGGGAGCAACCTTCGCAGGGAGGCGACCGTACCCTGGCTGTCGGTTTTCAGCCACCGCGTCGGCGTGCGCAGGGAACAGGGTATGGTCTATGAATTTGCCGACGGGCGAAGTGCCCGGTTCAGGCCGCGGACCACCGCAGGGGAGCCCGTTCTTCCGGATTTACTCCTTGCCCTGAGCATCCATGAGCAGGCCGGACGCGATACCGCGAAAAAAGTCGTCATTCCGCTCTACCTTCCGCTCGAAGAGGAGTGGATTGCCCGCGAGTTCAAGGGCGAGCTTTGCCAGTCGGTCGAATGCATCTGGGATGAAGCACGGCAGGCTGTCCGGGTCGAGGAGGTTACTCGGTTTCGCGAACTGGTCCTGCGCCGCAGGGAAGCCGTGAGCAGCGATGGGATCGGGGAGACTGCAGCAGGTATTCTTGCCGAGCACCTTGCGGATTGCTGGGACTGGAGGCGCGAAGAGCCGGAGGCGGTGCGATTCGTCCTTCGCGCCCGGCTTGTCGGAACTGCCTTCCCGGACCGGAAAATCCCGGAGTTTTCCCCGGATGACTGGCGGCTTGTTTACCATGGACTCTGCGAAGGGAAGTATTCCCTTGCCGAAGTGCGCAGGGACTCGATGCTTCGGGCAATCAAAGCCTATATTGGACCGGCGCTGGCGCATTTTATCGAGAAGAAGGCGCCTGAGTCGGTCATATTACCTTCGGGAAAGAAGGGACGCATCGGCTACGCTGAAAACGGACCTCCTGAGCTCTCGGCCAGGCTTGGCGACCTCATCGGCTATCCGGCGCACTTTACTCTCGCCGACGGACGGGTGAAAGGCATTTTCGACATCCTCGCGCCGAACTACCGTACCGTGCAGAGGACTCCCGATTTAGGTTCATTCTGGAAGAATACCTATCCCGCCATCAAGCGGGAGTTGCAGCGGAAGTACCCGAAGCATCCCTGGCCGTGATGAAATTCCGATTGTTCTCTTCCGGCTACCCCCAATAAAAAACGGGACTACGCGAATTTTAACCGACACTTCAGGCGAAGAAAAATTACTAAGCAGTTCATAAATAGGGTTACATTCAGCCGTTCGTGGTGAGCCTGTCGAACCATGAACGGCGCGAGTCAAAAGCTCGCCCTTCGACAGGCTCAGGGCGAACGGTTCTCCTATGAGAGTATACTTATGAACTTATTAGTAAATAAAGGACCATATAGTAACGTAATACTTTAACAGAACGATGGAATTAACAACTATTACATAGTGTTATAAGGAATAGCAAACCCGTAGTTAACCCCCGATTCGGTAGCCTTGCCCGCAGCATCTCCCTCCTACGGCGAAGTCCTCCTGCCCGAGTTAACTCAGTTGAAATGTTCATTCCGGTTGTGAAAGTTTGATATCACCTGTTTCAAAGGATTGTTAATGAAAGTTTTACTGGTCTCTCCTTCCGCCTACCCCGAAATAAAGGCCCACGGAGGGCTCATGATCCCGCAGCTTGCAATGCATATACTGGAAGGGCTGACGCCTCCGGAGTATGATATTGCCACAGTTGAGGAGGAAATTTCGGCAGTCGACCTCGACGCGGAGTGCGATGTGGTCGGTATCAGCTTTATGACCTCAAATGCGCCCCGGGCCTACGAGCTTGCCGGTGAGTTCCGTAAACGGGGGAAAAAGGTGATTCTCGGCGGGATCCACCCGACGATTCTGCCCGATGAAGCCGCTCAGTATGGCGATTCGGTCGTTGTCGGCGAAGCGGAAGGGGTTTGGGAACAGGTCCTCGATGACTGCAAAAACAACCGTCTTAAGCCGCGATACCATGATGGCGCGGTCTCCCTGGACCGGTTCATCGCCATGGGAAGCAGGCGGGTCGGCAAGAAGCAGGCGTTTAATGCGGTGCCGGTAATGACCACGCGGGGTTGCCCTTACAGCTGCGACTTCTGCTGCGTTTCGGAAATTTATGGTAAAAAGATCCGGCATGTCCCGGTGGAAAACGTCGTTCGCGGCATTGAAGAGGCCGATGCCAATATGTACATATTTCTCGATGATAATATCATCGGGGATCCGCGGTATGCCAAGGAGCTCTTCAGGGCCATCAAGCCGCTCAAGATTAAATGGGGCGGCCAGGCCTCGATCTCCTTTGTGCACGATGCCGAGCTCATGCAGCTTGCCGCGGACAGCGGGTGCGTTGCGCTATTTTTCGGTCTCGAAAGCGTTTCCGAAATCCAGATGAAGAGGATGCGCAAATCGATCAAGGATATTGCGCAGCTTGGCGAGGCGATCAGGAAAGTCAGGGGGATGGGCATCCACTTTCATGCCTCATTCGTGTTCGGATTTGACGATGATACTCCCGATGTTTTTCCGGAAACCATCGATTTCATGATGAAGAATAAAATCGGCTCAGCTTCGCTCAATATCCTGACGCCCTACCCCGGCACCAGGGTCTATAATCAGTTCAAGAGCGAGGGTCGTCTGATCAGCGAGAACTGGAAGTACTACGATCATTCGACTGCCGTGTACCGACCGAAAAACATGACTCCCTATGAGCTCCAGACCGGGCTCATCAAGGCAAAAAAGGATTTTTCGAGTTTTGGATCGATTATCGCCAGGTTTCCGTGGAATGTAGCCCACCCGCTCATATTTCTCGGATCCAACCTGGCAGCGAGGAAAAATGCTGCGAATGACCAATCAAAACTTGCAGGATTGGTGAGCGAGGTCTTCGATCAATCGTTGCCGGCAGCTAATGTGGCGCGGTTGCAGCCGGCTTTGCAGGCTTGAGCCGATAGTTGTAAGTATTGATTTTTCTTATGGGGGAACCGCTCAGGCGGTTCCCCCACCAAGGGCATTTAGAACGGTTCCCCCACCTGATCAAAAATCTATTTTATTTATCAGTCGCCGTCCTGATGTACCTCATTCGCAGCGAAGACTAAGGAGGAATTCATGCCGCATTTCATTAAAGCACCTGCCGTCATTACCGCCGCAGGGAACAAACCAAAAAAAATCGAAGAGTTCGTCGGCCGGGTAAACTCCGGCTCCGAAGCCGTCAGCGTAGCCCGCATGATAAGTCCGGAAGGGTGGATGGAACCCGGCCAGACGCCCGAGTTTGACGAATATACCGTGGTACTCAAAGGCATCTTGCAGGTACGGTCGAAAAGCGAAACAGTGGATGTCGCCGCAGGGCAGGCGGTGATTGTCAGGAGCGGGGAGTGGGTGCAATATTGCACGCCGGGACCGGGAGGCGCCGAGTACATCGCCGTCTGCTTTCCGGCTTTTTCGCCGACTATTGTGCACCGGGATGCCGATTAGAAATTATGAAGGAAGACTCCCAGGGCAAGGCGGATTTCAGTAGTGCGGAAGTCTATGCCCCAATAGCCTTCACGCCCGATATTGAGCAGCCCGTGGGAATATTGCGCTTCCGCAAATAACGGCACAGCTCCAAGAGGAAAGTATTTAAGTATGCCGCCCTGAAGCTGCATATCGAAACGGTTCAACGACCCCACAATACTTTCGTTTTCAGTTCCACCAGGTGCGGTTATGCCATTATCAGCCTCATTACTTTGCTCGCGGGCAGCCAGGATGTAGGAGAGGCCCGGGCCCAGGAATAATGACAATCCGGAATTTCCCCCGGTGAGATTCAATATCACATTTATCGGGACCGAGACACAAAGCAGGGAAGTTTGGAAACCGCCTTGAACCTTTACTGTATCGGTCGTTCCGAGGGTTCCGATATAATTTGATGAGGGTGTATTGATAAAATTATAATTCCGGCTTGACCCCAGCATCGAAATCTCCATGCCGCCCTCAAAATCAAATCGACCTTGATTGTCCGTCCTCAGGATAATCCCCAGGCTTCCGCCCGGTTGAAATTTATAATTCCATATTTTCGATAAAACCAGGTCATATTCGTCATTATCGGAGTTACTATACGCAAAATTAACGCTGCTGATTCCTGCAACCACACCTAATCGAAGATTCAGTTCATGCCGTGAACTCCGGGGTGAAGAAGCAATGATTCCCGCCCGCGCCGAGACATTCGAATCGCCGGCAATCGAGTCCTCATCCTTAATCGACTGACAAGGGGTCTGTGCAAATGCCGCAATCAGGAAAATCGCGACGCAGAAGAACTTCCCGACGGAATCCATTAAATGTAACACCCCTTATAAATGAATGTTAGCCAATCATATAGGGACAAAAAATCGCTCTGCCCTGCTGGCCGAATCAAGGCTTTTTACTGTTATCGCGCATACGCTGCAAGAATACGGTCCATCTGCTCATTTACCGCCGTATCGATCCGGCGCCGCGCGGCATCGGCATCGAACCACGCGACGGTCCGCCGGATACCTTTCCGGAAGGGAATGACGGCCTGGAATCCCGGAACGAACTCCTTGATTTTGCCGTTGTCGAATATAACGCTCCAGGACTTATCCCCGAGCAGGTTGCCCGTCAATTCCGGGACCGTGCGTACGATAAAATCCGAGGAGATATGGACGATGTCGGCTTTCACCCCGAGCGCATCGGCCATAGTCTCGTAAATCTGGTTCCAGGTCAGCACCTCGTCGGAGGTGATGTGAAAGGCGTTGCCCAATGCCTGCGCATTGCCGAAAAGTCCCAGGAATCCGCGACCGAAGTCTTCGGCATGGGTCACGACCCACAGCGACGATCCGTCGCCGTGCACGATAATGGGCGCACCCCGCTTCATCCGGTCTGCAAGCGTATAGCAACCCCACCCGCCGATTGCGATGGGAAAGTTATGATCGTACGTCAGCGAGGGCCGGACAATGGTAACCGGAAATCCCTCTTCGCAGTAGGCCCGCATCAGGCGCAACTCGCAGGCGATCTTGTTGCGGGAGTAATCCCAATACGGGTTGTGAAGCGGCGTCGATTCGGTGATGACCGCGCGGCCCGGCGGCTTCTGGTAGGCAGAGGCCGAGCTTATGAAGATGAACTGCCCGACCTTGCCGGAAAAGAGGCGAAGGTCGCGTTCTATGTCGTCGGGAGTATAGGCTATCCAGTCGACGACAATATCGAACTGCCGGTCATGCAGGATTGCGGCCATCTCGCCGGGCCGGCGGATATCGGCGGTCAGGTGGTGAACACCCGGAACTTCGGCAGCCCGTACTCCCCGGTTGAGATGATAAAGATCCATGCCCTGTGCAACCGCCAGACCGCTCACGGCAGTGCTGATGGTTCCGGTGCCGCCGATAAACAGAACTTTCATGGTGACCCGCCTTCCGGTAAATGCCGGTGATGAAGCCACTTAACAGGAACTTTAAAATAAATAATTCCGAAAGTATAAACTTTAGTTACTGCTCAGGTGGGGGAACCGAGCTTAGTAAAAAGGCCCTTGGTGGGGGAACCATTAAAANNCCCCTGGTCGGAGCCGCGCAAAGCCGCGTCTCCGACTCACCCCTTCCTGCGGAAGGGGAAGGCGATATCTGCCTGCGGCAGACGCCTTTCCCCTCCCGCAACGCCCTCTTTCTGGGTAGAAAACACAAGGAAAAGATAGCGTAGAAATTGCCTTTGTAGGGGCGACCCGCTTTTGACGTTGCGTTAGCGAGGACAGAGGGTGTCGGGGAGAGCGATAATAGCGACCCCGACAGTGTTTCCAGACCAAGGCGAAGCCGCAGGGCTGGAAATACCGGCTCGCGAAGCGAGAGCCCTGCGGAGGCGCGCCGTTGGGCGCCCTTCAGGGTGCCTTCCGGAACGCCCAGATGTTGACTTTGATTTTGAATTTGATTTTGAATTTGTATTCCGGCTCAGCTTTGCCGAGAGCCCGGCACGCCCGGAGGGTGACTATGATTTTGTAGAAGAAAATATCGGGAAGAACGGAAAATACTACTGCGAATTAACGGCCAGATGCCGGTTAAGCTTTTCAATCAGCTCATATTTTCTGAATGGTTTGGCGATACTGTCGGTGAATCCATACCCGGTCGGCCATACCATGACCGGATCTTCGGGGCAGCTGCTCGACGCAATTATCGGCATGTCGGGATACTTACTGCGCAGGCCGACGACCGCTTCCCGGCCGCTCATGCCGTCGGTAACGGTCAGGTCGAGAATGGCGCCGCAGATGCGTAACCCCTTTTCCACTGCTTCGTCGCAGATTTGCAATGCCTCGGAACCTTCCCTGACCTCCAGCACGGCGTAGCCCATCGATGAAATAAAGGTGCCGACCACTTCGCGTATGATATCCTCATCATCCATAACCAGGAAATGACGGACATCCCGGTGAGCACGGGCGTATTGCCATCCGATGCGATCTGCGGGTTTTCGTTTTACAGGAATAAACGGGGAAATCGATCCGGTGGCCATGGTCCTTACCTCCGCCTCCTCATGGAAGGCCTTACATTGTTTGATACTGCGCTCCTGCCGCGCAGGAAACTCGGGAGGCCTGCTGCTCCCAATTGCAATACATTATATAATTATGGATTAGAAAAGTTACAATAATATTAACGGAGGCTTCTAAAGCGGTTAGCGGGCCTGCGGACTACCTGCAAATTTTATTACTGAAATATCCAATATCCGCTGATTGAAGCTCCCCTCAGCAAGCATCGGGAACCTCGAAGCTTGCTGAGGGGAGCCGGCTGTGACTGTTGATGAAGATCACCTTAATAATTATCGCGCGCCGAATACTATAATAATTTGCGATAATGATGAAACAAGTATTATGAAATCCTTCGGTCTTTTGTGACTACTCCCCATTTGATGCTCTCCATAAAATGCGAATAGAGAAACCAGCAGGAAAGAGCTGCCAATCCGCCGTAGAAGGATAAAAGTCCAACCGACCCGATAATAGAAACTGTGGTAATCATTGCATTCTCCTTTATTATTTGGATGAAATAAAAATACCGATACCGAGGCGGCAACCGGGCAACCCCTGCAAAATCAACAATTCAGCGGTAATACATCGAGAGGAACTTTAATTGTTTACTCGACAGGTTCTGGAAGGAATTGCGGTATCAGAACGTAAAATAAATAAGCGGCAACCTTCGGATATCAAAGTATCTAACAAATACTATCCTTAACCGTCACTAAGATACCTTATGCGCAAAGATATTGCAAGGATAGGAATTTGTTGCTTCTTCCGGGAAAAGCAAGCCGATCCGATTTTATCTCATTATGCAAGCAACGACACATGCATACCGGTATTGCTGTTCCTCAAAATAAATTTGTCACTTTACTTAAAACCCTATTACGTCAACATAGGTAGGTGTCTACTTTAAAAGGACTGCAACCTGCAGCCCTGGCAAAAAGGTTTGACATGACTGAGGCAAAAATCAAGCTGATTGTTCGCGCAGCCGGAATGGGACGAGTACCATTGATAAGACCCATCAGTTGAAATAAATGAGCCAAAGAGATCAATCACGATATCTTTTAGCGGTCATGCAGCGCTCGGATTTGGAGCTCTTTGAAGCATGCTCCGGGGTTAGCGAGCGGCATGCCTTTTCAAAAATAAAAAGGGCGGGATTGCCTCCCGCCCTTCTCTAAAAAAAGCCGGAAACTTCCGGTTATCTGCCGACGAATACTTTCTGCACCGATACCGCATTACCGGAGCATGTCCTCACCAGCAAGGTCCCTGCCGGGGTTCCTCTGGTTCTCAGGGAGAAACTCTGCGGCTTCACGCCGCTGAACGATGCCACCGTTCTCCCATCAAGCCTGGAGATCTCGATCGAATAGGGGCGGTTGATATCGGCATGGATCTCAAGTGAGCCGCTATGGCTGATGATCCGGGTATTGCCGACATTGAGCGGCACGAGTGCGGGTGCCTGGATAATTGCAGATGTCCCCGGAATGACGCTCGAATCGAGGTCGCCGACGAAGGTGCCGGCGGTCGTATACAGTGCCAGGTATATTTTTGTTGCCCCGGTAAACGTCGGTATGGCCTTGTTCACCACGACCGAATCGAAAGGATTCACGAGCGTGCTGTCGATGGAACCGAGTACCGTACCGGATGCATTCACGAGGATCGATTTCGTATAGCCCGGATAAAACACACCGAAAGATCCGGTTATAGTAAGCGAATCGCCTGCCGGGTGAACCTTCGCTGCAAGCCTTCGCGAAACGACGCCGGCATTATTGACGTTAGCTATTGGACCGGGACAGCGGGCGGCGTAGAGATCCATCGAGAAGTTGAGTGAATCGTTCGGCGCCAGCTGTATCATCGGACCCTTGACTTCGACCTCGAAATACGAGTTTGCGGCCGAACCTCCCACATTCGTATACACCGAAATCGAAACGCTGTCGGGATAGCTTGCTCCGGGCACATAGGTGAAACGTTTTACATAGGAATAGCCGAGACGTTTGTTCACAAAAGCGATCCACCCCGCCACATCGTCCGCGCCGACCAGAGTCTGGTTTTTTCCCTTGTACTGGATGCCGAGGATATTCGTATCGCCGTTCACGTTCTGAAAATTTTCGCTGGAATCGGTCCCCCCGGCATATTGGGTCAGGTATTTGTAGTGTTTCCCGTTCCCGAGCTTGCTGTTCGGGTTCAGGGGTACATAGGCCCAGCACATGGTATCGTTTGTCAGGGCCGTGCTGTAGCATGCATCCTCGGTGATGTCCCAGATGCCCTTGTGTGCAATGGTGGCGGTTCCCAGATTGGTAAGAACCATGGCGACATGGACCTGGGTCGAGCCTTTGTAAATGGTCAGCGTCCTTTTGAAGGAAAGACCTTTGAGGGTGGTATTGGTGCTGTTATCCTGCGCGCTCTGCTGGAGATAGAGCGCGCAGGTATCAGTCGAATTCTGGAGGATGGTCGGGAGAAAGGAATTCACGCAAAAGCTTGCAGGCGGCGGCCAGCTGAAATCGGATTGTGGGGAGGGAAGCGTCACGAATCCACCTATTGCTACGTCTGATGTCTGGATGGTGTTTATGTAGGTGGGCGAAACCAGCATGGAATTGACGCCGTTCAGGCTGTACTCCATGGTGCGGCCGCCGACTATCGGCACGGTGGCAACGGTGATCAGGGAATTCTTCATGACGATCACCGAGTCCCACTTGGTTCCCCATGCCAGCGACCCGGTGGGATTGTAATTCGAGACCTTCTGGATGGAAGTCGTATATTGGGCAGAAAGCTCACTCCAGCAGAATAACAGCAATGCAAAAATAACTACACGCTTCATCACCCCTCCTTTTAAATGGTCGTACCAAGGCATGAGATCGGGCGGATTCCCCCCCCCTCGTGCATACAAAATAAAAAAAGGTCAGGCAGGGTGGGGGATTTATTGTGAACCTATCCCTATAAATAAGCCCGACTCGGTACCGGAGCAGGCTTTTTTGCATAGTAGGAATGCCGCTGCATGACGCTGAAGGCCGGGCGCATAACGCCATTTATGTAAAAGCCTTCCGCCATGGACGGCGGGAGGCGGCCACAGGCTACCATTTGTTTCCAGAAGGACCATTCGGCGTCCAGGTGTGGCAGCTGCGCAGTTATGCAGTTCCCATTTTACCCCAAAGGTAAAATGGACGCGTATTATTATTTTCGATTGAAGCAGCCGACCCCGCCGGGAGGGTCGATCTGTGCAGAGCCCGGCGCCGGCTGCATTGTGCCCGGTCGCGGGCTGGATCACGGCGGAGAGGTCAGGGCGAGGGGCTCTGGTTCCTGGTACGTCGCCTTAATCCCCTGCCTTTGAAAAAAATTGAACCGAAACAGGGCGAAAACTATTTATAATCTCTATTGCTGAAGGAAACCGAAAAATGAAGCCCTCCCGAATCCATAAAAAAGAACTCACGTCCCGTGCAACGGCTCGAAGAAGCACGGCTGAAGCATCATTTCACGAAGTTTTAGAGCTGATAAAAGCGGCGCGCATCCGCGCTTACGGTATCGTCAATTCTGAGCTTGTCGATTTATACTGGCAGGTCGGAGGCTTTATTTCGGGAAAGCTCGAAAAATCCGATTGGGGAGAAGGCGTCGTCGCGGAGCTGTCCCGATTTATCCAACGTCATTACCCGAATTTGCGGGGTTTTACCCGCGCCAACCTTTTCAGAATGCGGCAATTTTTTGAAACCTATCGAAACAACCGAAAAGTCGCGCCACTGGTGCGACAATTGTCCTGGACGCACCACCTGTTGATTCTCGGCCGATGCAAAAGGCCCGAAGAGCGCGAATTCTATATGCGTCTGGCGGTAAGGGAGCGATGGTCGAAAAGGCAACTCGACCGGCAATTCAAGGCATGCCTTTTTGAAAGAGCGGTTCTTTCCCCGCCAAAAGTCGCGCCACTGGTACGACAATTGCATTCCGAAGCTATCGATATATTTAAAGACTCCTACATCGTTGAATTTCTCCAATTACCCGAAGAACATTCCGAAGCCGATCTGCATAAGGGATTGGTGAATAAATTAAAGGAATTTCTCATCGAACTTGGCCGCGATTTCTGCTTTGTCGGATCGGAATACCCCTTGCAAGTCGGTCGCCGGGATTTCGCGCTCGATCTTCTTTTCTTTCATCGAGGCTTGAATTGTCTTGTCGCCTTCGAACTCAAAGTCGATGAATTCCAGCCCGAGCACCTTGGAAAGCTGGAATTTTACCTTGAAGCCATTGACCGCGATGTCCGCAAGCCGCACGAAAACCCACCAATCGGCGTGCTGCTCTGCGCGACCAAGGACCATGAAGTCGTCGAATATGCCCTCAGCCGTGCAGTATCTCCTTCGCTCGTCGCTGAATATCATATACAACTGCCGGATAAGAATATTCTTCAGGCAAAGCTGCATGAATTTTATGAATTATCCGAAGGGCAGATGAAGCCGAAGCGTAAAACACCTTTGGGCAAAATGGGCAAGCGGGGCAATCAATGAGCACCTGTTCCTATTGTGGGCAAAAAATTACCGGCTTCTGGGGATTTCTGAAGAAGCGGTACAAAGAAATGGAACGCGGTTTCCCGAGGATTTCATGTTTAAGCTGACGGCGGATGAGGCGGAAAGTTTGAGATCACAATTTGTGATCTCAAACAGCAGACGTGGCGGTCGCGGCTTTGAAAAGTATTCTACAGCCCCCATCCGAGGCAACGCCGCGGCAACTGCCGCCAACGGAACAATTGCCGAAAAAAGAGAGGAAGATGGGGTTTGGAAAGGATTCCGGAAAGAGAGAGACGCGATAGTCGAACGTGCAGGACCGGGAGAGCGGCTTAAAAATAAATTTTTACGAATGGTTGGTCTGAAGATCCCAAATACATTCTGAATCTTGTGAAGAGAATTGTAAAAGTGAGTTTGGCAACGATGAAAATTGTGAATGGGTTGCCAGCATTGAATGAGAGGAAATAAAAAGTGAACCAAATGAATAAAGAAGAAATTCTTGATGGTTATGAACAGTTTTTCCAATTATTTGCTGTGGAAGAATTTATTAAATTTGGATTAGATAAAACGATTACGGTGGATCAGAAGAAGGCAAAGCAAGAGTGGACGGCATTGGTTAATAGAATTGAAAACAAAGATGATAATTTATATATTCGCAATATGGGGCAGAAGGGAAATAAAAACGATACATTAAAAAAGATGTATGAAGAAGTTATGGGGATTCCAATTAAATTTGACCCGAATAACAACTTAAAACCTACTCAGCGTATCGAAAAACTAACAGGATATAAAAAAAAAGAAAAACATATTCAACTATCAGGTTTCGCATGTATTTGGAAACACTAAGAACGTGTATTGCTTTACTGCACCTTGGAATATTGTATTAATTCCCATAATAATTGATCCTTTCACTGGACACGAAGCAAAAGGCCAGTATGCAGATCTATTCAAAAGAAAGTTTAGAAATAAAATAATTAAGCAATTTAAAAATGAAATATCGGAATACAATCACCTGATGGATAAATGGAATCCTAAAATACGCTCATGGGTGGTCAAAAAAATTGAAAATAAGGATCGTGAAGACTATTTAAAAGAGTTTCAAAAGATAAAAATATAAACCCAATGAGGTTTTGCGGTTTCCGGCTTCCCTATCCCCGGCAGGAACCTTTAAAAGCCGGTTCTGAACATTTTGAAGAGGATTGTCAAGATGAGTTTTGAAACTTTTAAAACTGTTGGTAATTTCAAACTGGTTGGTGATGAATATCTTCGCTTGCGGGGTAAAAGTGATGGTAAGTGGTATTGCATTAAATGTAATATTCCAGCAGAAACCGAGCATGAAAAAGAAGAATGTCATAGATGCAGCGATTGGAATGGCTGCGGAACTGACTGCACTTTAAGTAAGATATTTCAGTATCCGTTCGGCTAACCC
>PLTF01000123.1:3557-46735 GCA_003164335.1 Fibrobacterota bacterium | reverse complement strand
CGATGGTGTGCAGCTCGTCGATAAAAATGATGATATTTTCATTTTTTTCGAGTTCGACCATCAGGGCCTTCAGACGTTCCTCGAACTGCCCGCGATATTTGGTCCCGGCGACCATGGAGGCCATGTCGAGGTTGATCACCCGTTTGTTTTCGAGTACCTGCGGAATGTTTTTCTCAACGATCTTCTGCGAAAGCCCCTCGACGATGGCGGTCTTGCCGATGCCGGGTTCGCCGATAAGAACCGGGTTGTTCTTCTTGCGGCGCGAGAGGATCTGCACGACGCGTTCGATTTCCTTTTCCCGGCCTATGACCGGATCGAGCTTTCCTTCACGCGCAAGCGCAGTCAGGTCGCGGCCGAAATGGTCGAGAAAGGGCGTTTTACTCTTTTCCTTCGCTGCGCCGGGCGACTCTCCGCCCCGCAGGACCCGGTTGATCTCCTCTTTGACGCGCTCGTAGTCGAGGCCGGATGCCGCCATTGCGTTCGCCGCTGCCGACTCCGTATCCTTCATGAGTGCCAGCAGCAGGTGTTCGGTGCCTATATACTTGTGCGACATGGACCGCGCCTCATTCGCAGCGATCTCCAGCACCTTCTTCGCACGCGGCGTAAAGGGCAGCATCTGCCCGATGGTCATCATACCGCCGCTTGAGGTGATCGTCTTCTCTATGGTCGCCGAAAGATCGTCGAGGTCGACTCCCATGCTGCGCATCACCGCGACGGCCACGCCGTCGCCTTCCTTGATGAGGCCGAGCAGCAGGTGTTCCGTTCCCACGTAGTCGTTACCCAGGCGGATTGATTCCTCCCGGGCTATCTGCATTACTTTTTTTACGCGATCGGTAAACATTCCATTCATCATCGTGTTACCCCTTCCGCTCTTCCATGACGGTCGAACTTCATGTATTACGTCTCCGTACGAGGTTTTCGTATTTTTCGTAGCACCATTGTTCTTACCACTTCGGCCCGCATGACGGCGAGATCGGTTTCACCGAGTCTTTTTTTAGCGCGGTGCTGGAGATGCGCGGGCAAAACCTGGATAAGCGCCTTGTTAAGGTCGCCAGGCGCCTTCACCGGCAAAATTTCGCACTCGATGCCCAGCCGGAGGGCAGACGAAAGGTTCATGAATTCGGCAACGGACAGCATTCTCGCGTGCTGCAGGATTCCCCATGCCCGAAAAACCTTATCGGTCAACTCGATCCGCGCATCCTTCATGAGCCGCCGCCTCGCCGAGCGCTCGTGGGCTGCAACTTCCAGAATAATTTTTTGGGCCTCTTCAATGCAGGCGCTTTCATCCTGGGCAGGGGAGGCCCGGTTCGAAAGCTGAAAGAAATTGCCGATAACTTCGTGCTCGCCGAAAAATCCCCTGCTTGCGATACCCATTCTGCTCGCTCCGGAAAGAACCGACTCGATGGCCCTGGTCAGTACGAGGCCCGGCAGGTGCATCAGGAAGGAGATTCGCAGCCCGGTACCCGAATTGTCGGGACGACAGGTAAGGTATCCCCGATGCTCGGTGTAAGCATAGGAAAGGTTACCGCCCAGCCGGTCATCGATTTCATCGGCTCTTTTCCATGCACTGAGCGGATTGCAACCCGGCTCGATACACTGAATGCGAAGATGGTCTTCCTCATTGATCAGGATAGAAGCGAATGGCGTGCCGCTCCATGCTACCCCGCGGTCTCCCTGCCCCGACAATAGTTCCGGACTCGCTATCCTTTTTTCCACCAGAAGCCGTCGGCTCAGAGAAGTCGCGGTGATGAAATTGGTGCAGTCGAATCCCGCAAGGCGCGAGTCCTTTGCAAAAGAGGAGGCGATTTCAGCAAAAATTTCACCGCGTTCTGCAGGGGAAGCACTGGGGGTAAAGCGATGATCCGCAATATTCCGGGCAAGCCTGGCCCGGGTTGAAAGGATAATTTCCGCGTCCGGCCCGGCTGCACAAAGCCACTCCGGCGAAGCAAGGCGGCCACCGTTGTCATCCCTCAGCTTTCCGGTCATTCATGCTCCGGCCGGTGCAGATTGAGTATGGCATCGCGGAGCAGCGCCGCACGCTCAAACTCTTCATTTTTTATGGCGGCGGCCAGTTCCACTCCAAGCTTTTTCAAGTCGCCGGAGCGTTCCGCAAAAACCGCGGCCCGGTATTTCTTCCCGGTATAGGGGTCGGATCCGTGGACCTCCCGATGCAGTGCTTCGATATCGGGTGCAAAGGCCACATAGCACTCCGGGCATCCAAGGCGACCGGTGCGGCTGAATTCCGAAAGCGCCATGTCGCATGAAGGACACTCCATGTCAACTTTCCGCGAATCACCATTGTCGTCAATAGCCGAGCCCTCGTCTGCTGCGTCTTCGGCTGCAACGGGAATACCCTGGTTTCTTGCGCACTCCTCGCATAAAAAAAGCGATTTCTGGTCGGCGCCGTTAATCTGCATAAAATGAATGGTCGCCACGCGGCACCCGCACTCCTCGCATACTCTCATGACCCGAAGCTGTCCTTTATTTTAAATCTTTTCATTGCCGGCGCGGCAAGGTGCACTGCCTGCCGTTGCAGGGTGCAGACGCCCGGCGCTGCTTGCGCGGTACGGATTGTCCGCCAAACGGTTAGACTTTCAATAAAATTACTTTATCGTCCATCTTCCCAGCTATCCAATAGCGCTTGTTGCATGGTTGAGGCTCTAGATCGTATACTTTTTCCGCTCCACCGGTGTTCCGCTATCCTGAGCGCTCCCATCTCCGGGTGCCCCGAATGCGGCTCTGAAAGTGTTCTCCTGCTCCCTCAGCAATCGGTATCGCCTGTGTCATCGATGCCGTCGGGCGGGCTGCGTTGCAGGGGAGCATCGAGTGCCTTCCACAGGAATTTTCCAATGACCTCTAACTGGCTCTTCCTGGTATCCGCGATCTTCATCGGGGTTCTCTTCCCCGAAGCCGGGAATGCCGCCAAACACGCTGGTGGGGGAGCCAATGAATTTTTTTCGGCATCCCAGAAACAGGTTTTCCAGGTCCGGGTGATCGACAACTCCTCGGGAAAAAAATTCGCCATCGGTTCAGGCTTCTCGGTAAGCGCGGACGGCCTGATTGCCACCAATTATCACGTCGTTTCAGATGCGGTCATCGAACCCGGACGTTTCCGCCTCGAATATGTGGCCTCGGACGGACGAACCGGACCGCTGCGCGTTCTCGATGTCGATGTCGTGCATGACCTTGCCGTCGCTGTTTCGAACCGATCGGGCGATGGGTACTTCAGCTTCCGCCCCGTCCAGATGCAGAAGGGAAACAGGATCTTCTCAATGGGCAACCCTCTCGATCTGGGTATGACCATCATCGAAGGCACCTACAGCGGCCTCATCGAGGAGTCGCTCTACGAAAAAATCCTCTTTTCCGGCTCGCTTAATCCCGGCATGAGCGGCGGCCCGACCATCGATACGACCGGCTCAGTCATCGGGATCAATGTTTCGACCGCAGGAAACGAGATCAGCTTTCTGGTTCCGGCAATGTATCTCAGGAACCTTGTCTCGACCGTCCGGCAGAGGAAGCCGGGAGACTCAGTGCATTTTCTCGCGAGAATCGAGCAGGAGCTCTATGACAATCAGGATGATTACATGAACCGGCTGCTCGCCGGCGAATGGAAGCAGGATACCCTCGGAGACTGCCTGGTCCCGCGAGAAATGGGAGGCTGTTTCAGGTGCTGGGGCGAAACGCCTCATGACACCGATGTCCTTTATTCAACTTCCTATGTCTCCTGCTCGAACAGCGACGATATCTATCTGTCGCCCGATTTCTCCACCGGCGACATCGACATCAGTTATCGGTGGTTTGATACCCGTTCTCTGGGTCGTGAGCGTTTCTACCGGGTATTGCAGCGCCAGTACGCCGAGACCGACATCCCGAACGTTGAGGCAAAGGATGAGCTCAAGGAACCGCAGACCATTACGCGGTTCGTTTCCATAGCCGGCGCCCGCTGGAAAACCACGATGTGCGCCTGGCAGTATCGCAAGTACCCCCGGCTCAACGATGTCGTGCTCAAGATGGCGCTGGTTAACAAGTCATCGCGTGCAATGATCGTGGAACTCAAGCTGCTCGGCGTCAGCAAGGAAAAGGCACTCGCCTTCTGCAAAAAATTCATGGGAGCACTCCGATGCCGCGCCTGATCATTGAAGAGTGCACGCGAAGCGGCGCCCACCTTTCCTATCATCCGGTGGACCGGTTTCCGCTGCGGATAGGCAGGTCGCTCGAAAATGACCTCGTTCTGGCCGATCCCTATGTTTCGCCGCTCCATCTGATTATCGACGATGGCGGGGATGCCTGGATGCTTATTGACCTGGGAAGCGAAAACGGCACGTTTGTCGGCAGGGGCGATAAGCTCTCCGGCCCGATGTGCGCCGGCTCCGGGGACCGGATAACCATCGGGAAGACCATCCTGCGCCTCTGGTCGTCCGACCATCCCGTTGAGCCGACGCTTCACCTCCCCTCGCCCCGCGGTTTTGCCCGGCGGGCGGTGACCCCGGCGGCGGCCCTGGCGAGTCTCATCATCACCAGCGGGATCATGCTGCTGCAGCAGCGCCTCGACACCGAAAAGCAGACATCCCTGGCGTCGCTTATTGCCGGCTCGATTCCCTTCCTGACTGTGCCGCTCCTCTGGGCGGGTTTGTGGGCGGTTGCGGGGTTTATTGTCCGGCGTACAACCCGGTTCAGCCTCCAGCTATTGGTCGGCAACAGCGCCCTGCTCTGTTACCTGGCGCTATCGATCCTGGTGGAATACATCGATTACGCTACCGGGAATGTGGCCGTCGCCGATGCCTTCCAGTATGCCGGGGATGCCGTGCTCTCGATGCTGCTGCTTTTCATAAGCATTACCCTTGCGGGAGGCGCGCCCGACCTGCGGCGGATCGTCGTGTCGGTCATCGTCGGAGGCGGGGTCGTGGCGGCCATCGCCGTATCCGAGCATGCGGAGAGCGGAGAAAATCGCCTGGTCCCGGTTTATTCCCATACGCTCAAGCCGTTATTCGGCAAGCTATCGCCCGCCTCCTCGCTCGATCAGTTCATCGGCGAGAGCGGTAAAATTTTCAGGGGGGAGGGGAAACCGGCAGCCGGAGGAACACGATAACCCGTTTGTGCGATTCAATGGGTACCTCTATTGCATGATATATTTTAAACCTTATTTTTAATTTATCTAAAACAGGCATAGCGAACGCATTTTCCGGAGCTTGCTCCGGGAAACTTCGATGCAGCAGTAATACATGATTTTCGGGAGCCTACAACGATGAGTATGAATAGTAATGAAAGCCCGTTTTTTGCCAAGCCGCATATTGTCGGGATGGCTGTTCTTTTCATTGTTTTTTCCGGCCTGCTCATCGATGTTTCAAACGCCGTGGGCCAGAACGATAACTTTTACGCGGATCTGCAGCGTCTCGACAACATCGCCCTGAAGATCCACCAGAATTATGTCGAAGATATCCAGGTAGATACGCTTATTGACAACGGGATAACCGGGATGATCCGGATTCTCGATCCGCATACGACCTATTTCAATTCCGAGCAGTATGCGGACCTGATGATGCATACCGAAGGCCGGTTCGGCGGGCTCGGCATACAGATATCCATTCGCGACAAGGTGCTGACGGTCCAGACCCCCATTGCCGGGACGCCCGCTTCGCGCGCCGGCATTCAGTCCGGCGACCAGATAATCAAGATCGACGGCAAGCCGACGGCCGGCATCTCAATCGACAAGGCAGTGTCGAAATTGCGCGGTGAACCCGGTACCAAGGTGTCGATAACCGTGCGGCGCAAAGGCGAGTCCAAGGATATGGACTATGCCATCACCCGTGAAATCATCCAGATCAAGCCGGTTCCCTACTATGGTGTTATTGACAGTTCTATAGGGTACATCACCCTGGCTACCTTCTCCGAGGATGCCGGGGATGCGGTGGAGAAGGCGATCAGGGCGCTGGTCAAGAGAAACATCAAGGGACTGGTCTTCGATCTCCGGTTCGATCCGGGAGGCCTTCTGCCGCAGGCAAAGGAAGTTGCGGAAAAATTCCTGCCGAAGGGCAAGCTGATCGTGTCAACGCGCGGTCGCACGCCGGACCAGGACCACGAGTATAAATCCGAGAACGAGCCGGTGCTGCCGACCACCATTCCGGTTGCGGTACTGGTCAATTATGCGAGCGCCAGCGCTGCGGAAATCGTCACCGGCGCCATCCAGGACTGGGATCGCGGCATCATCGTCGGCGATACGACCTTCGGCAAAGGTTCGGTGCAGACGGTGCTCCAGATTCCCCAGGATCCGGATCACCATATCAAGCTGACAACCGCCTACTACTACACCCCGTCGGGACGCTGCATCAACCGTCCGGAAAACGGCGTGCGCGGAGGATTGGCCGAGGATAACGACGCCGAAGAGGGCGGCGACAGCGCGGGAGCCGACAGCGCCGCGCACAAAACTCCCGCCAGGAAAGACACCCTGCACTACCGGACCGCAAACGGTCGCACGGTCTTCGGGGGGGGCGGCATCATTCCGGATACGGTGGTCCATATGGAACTGCCCAATGTGGTGGTCCGCTCGCTTTTCGGCAAGGACGCTTTTTTCGGGTTTGCAAATATCGAATATGCGCGGCTGAAGGCGAAAAACCGTGTGGGAGCCGAACGGATAGTCATCGACGACGAAATCATGCACGACTTTTACCGGTATCTCGACTCCATCAAATTTACCTACCAGAGTATTGCGCAAACGAAGTTCGAGGAATTCAAGCGCGCCTCGAAGGTCATCCGGGATTCAGCCGATTCCGTGAAGAAGGGATTCATTATTCCCGGTGAAAAGCCCAACTGGACCGATCGTGAACTTGGCGACCTGAAGAAGACGTCGGCGGCCATCGATTCGATGCTGGCCCGGGAGAGCAAGCGGGCGATAGCGGATAACGAGCGCGATGTAAAGAAGTACCTTACCGAGGCCTTTCTCACGAGGCAGTTCGGCCAGGACGATGAACTCTACTGGCAATGGAAATTGTCGGACGACGCGCAGCTGAAGACGGCAATCGGTTTTTTAACCCATAACAGCGCCTACGCGACCCTGCTGAAACCCCGGCAGACCGTCGGCGGCGCGATGCGATAAAGATGCAAAAGAACCATCAATCAGCAAGGAGCAGATTGAACCGCCTATGATCAGCAAAATTCGCGAGTGGACCCTTCCGATCATGATAGTTATCCTGGTTTCGTTCGTCATCGGAACCATTTTCCTCAACTGGGGCATGAATCGCGGCGCCGGGGGAACGACGAAAACGCAAACGGCGGGAATCATCAACGGGCAGGAAGTCCCGATGAGTCTTTTCGACCACGAGGTGAACGTTGAACGCCAGAGGGTCGAACACGGTGTATCCGAAGACCAGTACCAGATGCATATGCTTCCACAGGAGGTGTGGGAGCGTACCGTCAACCAGACCCTCATGAATGATTTCTATAAGAAAGCCGGTCTTTTCGGGTCAGCCGACGAGGTCTTCGATTACCTCGTTCACAATCCGCCTCCCGGAATCGACACTGCCTCGTTTTTCCGGACTAATGGTGTGTTCGACACGAGCAAGTATATCCAGTTCCTGAACGATCCTCAGAACTATGAACGCAATCCCGGCCTGCGATCGCTCGAACAGCAGGCCAGCCAGCAGATCGTGCCAGGCCAGAAGCTTGAAACGCTTCTCGACGCCGCCCTGCTGCCGACGCGGACCGAAGTGGAATACCTTTTCAAGTCCGAATATGAGAAGGCGGTTTTCGAATATGCCTCAATGAAGAACGATGCGGTGAAGGTTGACCTTTCCAAAATCACGGATGATGCCGCGGCAAAGTACTACGCCGACCATCGTGATTCGTTCAAGTCCGATGAACAGGTCGATCTCTATACGGTGCGGGTCCTGAAGACGCCGACCGCACGCGACGAGCAGACCTATTTCCAGGAACTTGTTGATCTCAAGACCAAGATTCTCGGCGAAAAGGATATTCCGCGTTCCCAGGCCTTTGCCGAAGAGGCAAAGGTTTCCTCGGACGATGAACGGTCGGCGCCAAATGGCGGCGATCTCGGCTGGATCAAGCGCGGCGTCATGGCCCCTGCCCTTGATTCCCTTGCTTTTACGCTCGATACGGGCACGATCTCCGATCCGATCAAAACGCCCCTCGGTATTCAACTCATCTATGTCGAGAAGCGGGAAAAACGGGACAGCGTCGTAATGGTCAAGGTATGCCAGATTCTCCGCAAGATCATTCCTACCGGTGAAACGCTGGATGCCCTTCAGGAAAAGGCGGACTCACTGCGCAAGAATATGGAGGAGGTCGGTTTCGCCAAGGCTGCCCGCGATGCGGTGCAGAAAGATCCAACCTTTATTTTCGATTCCACCGGTCTGTTTCCCCGTACCAATCCGGTTCCGGGCATCGGCTTCGTCTCCGGGCTGGGCCATTTCCTGCTCGGCACCGATAAAGAGAGCGAAAATATCTCCGAACGCCTGGAAAACCCGTCGGCATTTTACCTCTTTAGTGTGAAGCAGCGGGTTGCCAAGGGAATACCGCCGTTTGCCGCGGTCAAGCAGCGCATCATTCCGATCCTTGTCGATTCGCTCCGCCGCCAGGCAATCCGCAGCGCGGCAGAGGCATGGGCCTCAGGCATTCCCGAGGATGCCCCGCTCGCAAACCTGAAAAAGAGCGACTCCGCAATGATCCTTTCCGGCGTGACGGACACCGTCACGCGGATGAGCCGCATTCCCGGTATCGGTGCGGACACGCGGGTCGCGGCCGTCGCGTTTGCCCTGCCGGTCGGCAAGCGCTCGAAAATTTTTGAAAACGACGGCAGCTACTATCTGGTGCGCACGCTCTGGAAGGGGCCTGCCGCTCCCGCGCTTCCGTGGGGAACGCCGCCGGTCCAGTCGCTCATCGGCCAGCTCATGAACCAGACGCGGCAGTCGATCTATACGCAGTGGTATAAGAATTACAAGGCAAACCAGAAGATCGTGTCGAATGTTGATAAGATATATGTAGACTAAGTGGAATGATCAGTTCCGAAGTTTCCTGGTGGGGGAACCCGCAAAGCGAGGTTCCCTCACCGGAGGTGTTACAGCCTGCTATCTATTTTTCGAGCACTGCCTTTAAAACTCCCTCATCTTTTACCAGCGTCCAGTCGCTATCCGGATTGTACTCTTTCATTCCCCTCGCAATCCGGGAGGTATTTTCGCCTAAATTCCGCTGAAAAACCCGTCCATCCTGATTGACGATGAAGGTCATGATGCCCGACTGGTCAAAGCGCGCCGGGAACGCCACCAGGGCGAAGCCCTTCGTCAATTCTCCATGGTGCACGTAATCCATTTCCCCGCCGGGCGCAGCATTGCCCTGCCGGGTAAGGATTCTGAAAAAATAGCCGTGAAACGGTCGCGGGCCTGTGCCCATCTTCCCGGAAAAACCCTCGGCACGAGCCTCCGCAACCAGAGGTCCGAACGGGCTGGCCTCTTCGTTCTCCGATGTCGCCCAATAGAGACCGTCTTTTTTTCCGTGCGTACTTTTGAATTTCATCGCATACATCACACCGTGGCTTGAATCCGGGTTCATGCCGGCATACTGCTGTTGCGCCGTCACGTAAGCCCTGCAAACGCCTATGGCGTGGAGTTCATCTTTCCCGATGTGGCGGTTCATGATTTCTTCTTTACCTGCCGCAGTATTGAAATACCATTGCCCGTTTGTCTGCATGAGCGGAATCGGCATCGGCCAGTTATCCGGGCCGGCTTCTATGGTGACGGTGTCGTTCCCTTCTTTCACCAGCGTGTAGCCTTGTGCCATGAGGGCGGCAAATTTCTGCGCATTGATCGAGTCCTGTACCTTGTCGCCGGTTAATAGATCCTTGGCATCAGAACCTAAAATCTCATGCAAGGTCGCTTTATCCCCGGCCTTAACAGCTGCCTGCAGCATTTTTGCGGCCACTTCCGGCGATGCGAACATCCGCGGAGCGAGGGCCTGTTTGTCCTGCGCATCATTGGCTTGTGCATACAAATTCGCCGGGAAAATAGTGCAAAAACCTGCAAGCAAAACGATAGTCAAAAGCCGGTAAAACCCTATTGTCTGGTTCATCTCCTGCCTCCATGATTCCCACCGGAGTGAGCAGCCCCGCGGCTTTCGGCTCCGCGGTGACTATAGTTATGCACGTCCCGTCCATGGTCGTACCCGCCGCCGAATAGATACACATCGGGCTCGGCAACCCACACACCACCATCATAATATCCACCGCCCCCGCCTCCCCACCAGCATCCTGAGAGGGCCAGCAACCACCCTGTCAATAGTCCGATCGTCAGGCCGGCCCTGATTCGCCCAACCGGGCAAATGATTTTTTTCATGAGATTCTCCCTTGTAAAATTCACCGACATTCCCCTAGAAAAACCCGGAAACGGTTTCCATAGCGAGCGCCTCATCGATCCCTTCGGCCACGATTTCAACTTCGCTCCCGAATTTGGCTTCGAGCAGCAGCATTTCAAGAATTGAGAAGCAACTTGCCTTTTTCAAACCATTCATGATCAGCACTTTACTCTCCATCCCGAGGCACGCCAGGGCAATTTTAAGCGCAGGTCGCATATGGAGCCCATAAACATTATCGATAATAACTTTTTTGCGCAACATTAAATAGCCTTTCACATCGGTAGACATCGGTTTGCCTGCCAAAGCCGCTTTGGCTTTAAATCCTGATGCCGGAAAAGCATTTCCGGCGACATCCGTTACTTCATGGATTTTTTCAGTGTGCCCTCAACGACTGCCGCTCCCTTTTCAATAGTATGAGCCGCCTCGTCCACGATATCTTTAATGTTTTCCTTCACTTTTTCAACGGTTTCGGAGCGACGACAGGATCCCCGTGAATAGAGCAGGGCTACGGCGACCGTTGCAGCAACCCCGAAGGCAAAAAACAGACAATTCGTCACACTTTTCATGATACCCCTCTTTTCTTTAGAAAAAAATATCCGGCACTGCAGTAGTTCATCTACATCAGCTTTATAGTGCCGATTCGTATGTTATGCAAATGCATGGTTGATAACGGTCCTATAATGCCGAACGTACTCAACAGCCAGAGTATTACAAGGATAACGACCAGCACGTTCAGTATGGACTTTATTTTGCCGTCCATGGGAATGAACTTGTTAATGAGCCACAGAACGACCCCGATAATAATAAGAACAAAAAGGATGGAGATTATCGTCATGATTTTTAAACTCCCTTTGAAAGGCTGAATTCCCAGGACAATTATCTTAGCTTGCAATTGCCGTGCCACGGTAATCGGCAAGGTTTTAAAGCCATCTTTGCCGGGTAATTTCGCATGATTCTTGTTTGTGGGACGGGTTGTGGTAAGAACGAGACTGCAGGCAACCCGGTCATCACGGCGACCTTCATAACGAGACCTATTCGGACTTCGCATGATTTTTGCTTAATAGCAATAGTGATCGGTAGCATATGATACTAATGCAGTTCATAAGTTGGGTTATATCTACCCGTTCGTGATGAGCCTGTCGAACCATGAACGGTGCGGAATTGCTGCTCGCCCTTCGACGGGCTCAGGGCGAACGGTCCGCGTACAAGACTATACTTATGAACTGCCTGGTAATAATGACCGATTAGTAAGGTGAGGAGCATCAACCGTTATGGGGCGGAGGAGCGTAAAATGTTTGGATTCAATTTCGGGCAGAGTTATCCTTCCAATGAAAAGCCCAACACCGTATTCGATGCGGTATTGAAGGGAGACATCGCTACGCTGAAGAAACTATTGGCAGAGGGCGTTGCCATAAATGCGAAAGGCGAAGACGGCTATACCGCACTCATGGCAGCGGCGAGTCTTGGCCGCGGGGACATGGTGAAGATCCTGCTTGATGCCAACGCCGATCTCAACGCCGTTAACGACGACGGCCTTACGGCGATGCAGGTCGCTTCCAATAATAACCATGCCGAAGTTGTGAAGCTGCTCAGCGATGCGGGGAACAAGAGCAACGAAAGGATGATGTCCTCATAAAAACCGCAGTTTGTCATGCACCGCTGCTGCATGCCGGACCGACGGTTTACATTTTGACAAAATTATCCTTCCGCCCATCGCATTGGTGGCAGACCCAGAAATCGGTTACATCTTCGAATTTTGTGCCCAGTGGCACATCGTGATCGGGGTCGCCTTTAACCGGGTCGTAGATATAGCCGCAAACGCTGCATTGCCATAAATCCATATTACTCTCCTTATCGAGTCATATTGTGAAGGTTCTTTCCTCATTGAACAGGCACAGCGAGCGCATTACCAATATTTCCTCTCCAATAGAAGATTTTCCGAAGCTCTGCTTCGGGAAATCTTCTATTGCGCCTGCCCGCTATTAGGGATTCTTTATCCAGGTTCTTTTACCATGAACTTTTATCAATGCATAACCCAGGAAACGAGCGTAATCATAAAAACTGCTGTCCATTGCCCGTGTGCCGTTAAAAAGCGGAAAATGCCCATAGATGATTGAAAGTTGCCTGGATGCCTGTTCCGGGGATAATCCCTCGACTTTCAATTTCCACGCGGCGCAAAAAAGGCCGGTTCTATCGGCTCCGGCCTGGCAATGAACGAGTATCGGTTCAGGACTCAGCCGGAAAATGGAGAGTAAACTGTCGAGCACACGGGATGGAACATATCGCGTTGACGACAATGGCACATCGTAATGGGTAATGCTGTCGCCTGTTAGAGCATCCATCTCGTTTCGGTACCATTTCGCCCGCAATGATGTCCCTCTGAGATTGATTATTGTTTTTATCCGGTATTTTCCGATAAAATGTTTAAATTGTTCGGCGGTGAGCTGTTTTGATCGATAGAGCACTCCCGGAGTGACTTCATGGAAATTAGCATAAGCAAATGGATGATCACTAATCACGGCATCGGACGGCTGCCTGTCAACCATAGTAAATTGAGCAACCGGCACGGTAACTTTCATCAATAGTATCTCCCGCGCCTGTTGGACTCGGCTGTTTTTCCCCGATAAACAGGCTTGAAACGCTCATAATAGTCACTCTCTGGCAGTTTCAGCCGTCATTCCGCAAAAGTATATATCCAGCTACTGCCTCCTCAGGGCAAAGAGGAGCTGGCAGAAGAGCGCTCTCAGGATGATTGCAAGATTTATGCCATATTAGGAAACGCCTTCAATCGGTGCCGTTTCCTCTGAATTGGATTACCTCCGCTATGGCGATGCGCGGCCGGCGCCTGGTTGAGCCTTGTACGGAATCGGGCTTGTCCTCGCTGCAGGCTCGCTTCCCGTTTATAGGAGTGTATGTCTTAAAAGCAAGAATGAAGGCGACCTGCCCTATCAGGCAATCAGCATCACACAGGCTCTATAATGCCTTATCCGGCATCGGCCCTCATGTGTGCTTCCTTTATTAAATTTGACAAATATAGCCCGTAACGTCTATATTTTTTTTGAAAGCTCATTCGTGGGAATGTTCAGGACATGAGAGGGCAAAAAATATCTTGTTTGCAATGAATAGTAAGAAGATTGCGGCACTTTCCGGCCTTGGTATCGGCATTTTCGTGCTGATCTGCGCGATAGTTTTTTTAAATTGCTTCAATACCTTCATGGATAAGGTTGTCAAGCCAAAGGTTACCGATGCTATTCATAAAGCTTATCCGGCATACTCGATAGCCATTGGCCATATACGGTATAGCTTTATGGAGAATTGCTTCGACTTTGATTCCGTGGCGCTCGATGCGGTTAATGGCGATTTGTCTGCAACGGTTGGCCGGCTCTCCCTGAGCGGGGTCGACCGGCTCTATTTGTTTACCGGAGGAAAAAACGGGCTTGCAGGGCTTACCAAAGCGAAACTCGATGCGAAAAACATTGGGATCGGGAGCAACCGATCACCCTACGCGTTTCTTTGCAAACGCTTGCGTGCCTCACTGCCGGATTCATCGATAGAAGCCGATTCGATACGCTATTATCCCCCTGCCGGCGATGTGGAATTCTTCAAGGGGTCTGCATTCAGAAGAACGCGATTCAAGGTTATTATCCCCCAATGTAAGGTGCTGGGGCTGGGATTTCCAGAATTGCTGCAGGGAAAGGGGTATCGTGCCCGGAAAATCCGCATCCTCGGCGCAGCGCTCGATATTCTGGTTAACAAGGAAAAACCTGCCGCCCGGGAGACTTCAATTCCCCTGATGCCCAACGAGGCGCTCGCATCAATTGAGGGAATATTAGAAGTTGATTCGCTGGCTATTGCCGATGGAAAACTCAAATACGGCGAGAGGTTTGCAGCCGGTGCTGAACCGGCCTTTGTCACTTTTGATGCTATGAATGTTTCCGCGGAGGGAATAGCGAATCATGGCGATCCGAAGTCACGCATAGTCATTCGCGGGCAGGCAAAATTCATGAATGCAGGAACGATGAAAGTATTCATGACAATTCCTGCAATGACGCGTGAATTTTCAATCCACTATTCAGGTTCGCTCAGCGGAATGAATATCAGCGCCCTTAATTCCTACCTTGAGCCGGGTGAACAGATTCGAATCAAGTCGGGTGTACTCCAAGGGGCAACGTACGATATTATAGTTAATTCGGGACGCGCCGCGGGCACGCTTCGGGCAATCTATGAAAACCTCAATTTCGCGGTCATCAACAAGAATACGGGAAGCGAAAAAGGATTGACCAACAGGATCGTCTCGTTTATCGCCAACAACTTCAAGATCCGCACGAGCAACGTGCCGGATAAATCCGGATCCCTGAAGATCGGCAAGGTGGATTTTTCGAGGAAGCGGGATACCACGTTCCTCCAGTTCCTGTGGTTTTCTATCCGCAGCGGGGTTAAAGACGTTATCGGATATTGATAATGGCCTTTTGCTTCCTGTTTGGTGGGGGAACGGAGCTTAAATCAACAGCCTTTGAGGGAGGAACCGCTCAGGCGGTTCCCCCTGGCCTGAAGCCGCGAAAGGCACGCATCTTTAGGCACACCCCTTACCTCACCCCGGCCCCCCCTTTTTTCCGCAAAGCCGGAAAAAAGAAACGCATTATTAAGAGCCTCAGTAGTAAGCGAAGCGGCCGGACCTCTCCGCCCGGAGAGGTATAATAAAAGCAAAAAAAATCCAAACATTGGCAGAAGCCTTCCCCTTCCCGCAACGCTCTCTTTCAAGGTAGAAAAAACACGAAAGATTTGTAGGGGCGACCCTATGTGGTTGCCCCATCAGGGGTTCAACATGTTGAACCCCTACTAAATATGAATTCAAACTATCTCTTTCAGCAATGCAGATTACGCTATGTCTATCCCCTCGCCTTACCTTCAGTATGACCTACCAATAATCCCGGGCACGGTTATTGCTATTTCCTGTATAATAAATGAAATTAATCCATCCAAGGGGCATTGCAGTGGTAAAAAAAACGGTCTGGAATAGATTTGGCCTGATGGTCCTGAGCTTTTCCCTATGCATATTCTGCAGGGTCTATTCATTGCCTGAACCACCACTTCACCCCCTCCAACCGACTTTCCTTTCCAATGGCAGTTACAGCGAGGCATACGAAATAAGCGCTGTTCTTGAAGACGGCACATTCATTCAGACACAAATGATGGTAACCAACATCGGGCTTAAGGACAGCAATGCCGTCTGCCAGCTTCTGGTGTTGCGCAAGGGAGATGCACCGCTCAACAATTCCAAACGGTTCGGCAAAACCGAATGGAACTATTCAGATACGCCAAACCAGGCATTATCCATCGGTCATTGCCGGATCGAACAGGCAGCCGGCTCGACCGTTTGCACCATGTCATTTAAAAATGCGTCGGTGGTAGTTTCTTTTAATGAACCGGTCAATCCGGTTAAAACGCCTTCAACCCTCAACGTCGGCACCGAAAAAGATTTGCAGCAGGGTAAGTCTTCTTCAAATTTTTATACGTATACGGTGCTCATTCCCTGGTCATCGCTGAAGGCCACCATGCGCATTCGGGAAAAGCCGGAAATTGAGTCATCAGGCTCAGGCATCATGGTCCGCAGCCGCACCGTGGGGTACCCGAAAAATTTCTCCTGGGGATGGGTCTATTATTACGGCTGCCCGACGGGATGTCGTTTTCTGGCCGATTTTCGCTTTCCCCCTCATGGCGCCGGAGCCGTAGCCGGCTGGGTATGGAAGGACAATGAGCCTGAACCGCAGCCGGTAACCGGCATGCAGGTAACGTATGGGTCGACCGTGATTGACGGAAAGAAAATGACCTCAGTCGTCGTTTCTTCCCCTGACAGCTCCTTTACGATAACGAGCCGGTATGAGCTCTATAGATTTTCCGTAATCGAGGACCTGGGGCCGATTCTCGGCAGCATCATCAAGTTAGCGATCGGGAATCCGGTAACCCGCTTCTACCAGGCGCAGGTTGTTCAATCTCCCGTCGATACTGCGGAAGTGGGAGTCCTTGAAGTGATGCGATTTGAATAGAGATAGCGAGCGCATGCCCCGCAGCCTGCTGCGGAGAGTTTCAATAACGGTCGGTCGGATTTCAACGTCCGGACGCGGAGCACCATGAACGGGCAACGTTTACGCATACATGTCATTTCCGAGACTGCCTTTTTCATGAAAGGCCAGGGAGTCCACACGGCATTTTTGGATTGTATCGCAATTTTAAAAGCCGGTAACGATGTCGAATGTATCGTCAACCAGGAGGGGTGGGGAGATATTCTGCATGCGCACTCGTACGGTCCCTATTTTTTCCTGAAAGGCCTCAGGCGGCGGTATCGCGGAAGAAAAATTCTGACCGTGCATGTCATTCCCGATTCGATACGAGGATCGTTGCCGGCGTGGCACCTCCTCATGCCGTTTGTGCGATGGTACTTCAGAATCGTCTATTCCTTCGCAGACTACTGCATCGCAATCTCTCCTATGGTCGAAGAGGCGATACGTTCGCTTGACGTGAGGACACCCATTGTCCGCATCGATAACCCAATCCGTGCCGGGAAGTACCTGCCCGAAGCCGGGAAACGAGAGGCAGGGCGGAAGTTGTTGAATGTCGACGGGGATGCTTTTGTGGTACTCGGCGTCGGCCAGCTCGAAGCCCGGAAGGGCGTGGAAGATTTCCTGGAGATTGCGGGAAAATTGCCGCACCTTGCTTTTATCTGGGTCGGCGGGAGGCCGTTCGGACCGTTGACCGAAGGCGTTGCCGGGCTTGACCGCAGGATTGCAGCCGCCACGGCTGCCAACCCTCGTTTGAAATTGGCGGGCAGCTTTCCTTTGGAGCAGATGCCGCTTATTTACAATGCCGCAGACATTCTTCTTTTTCCGAGTTTCCAGGAAAACAGCCCGCTCGTTCCCATCGAGGCCGCAGCGGCGGGCCTTCCGGTCATTTTCCGCGCCCTGCCGGAATATGTAAAGCTCTATCGATGTCCCTATTTGAAGGCCAAAACAACCGATGAATTTGCAGACCTGATCCATAAAATTCATGACGATACACTATTTCAAGTGGAAGCCATAGGCATGTCCGGAAACCTTATGAGGCAGTTCGATGAAAACGAAATCCGCAGACAGCTGGTAAGTTTATATAGAAAAGTACTTCAGGAAAATCCGCTGCAACCCGCGCAACAAGAGCGACCGGTCCGGGCAGCTCTTCCCGCTTAGAAAGCCGTGCTCACGGTAACGCCCACATGCTTTCCATCGGTTGTCGGCTGAATATTAAAGTTATGGAATGGCTTGGTGAACAGGTAGCTGCTGCCGACGCCGATCGCGGCTCCGACCGCAACATCATGAAAATAATGCTCTTTCGATTCAACGCGGGAATAGCCGGTAAATGCCGCAAGCGCATAGGCGGCAATCCCGAGTCCCCATCCGTAGCGTCTCTGAATAAATGCCGCCGCGGCAAAAGTCGTCGATGAATGGCCCGATGGAAATGAGAGGTAATTGGAGCCGTTAGGCCGCAACTCATGAACGCTGTTTTTCAGAAGGAGCGTCGTTCCTTCGGTGAGCGCTGCGGAGGCTCCATACTGAAATAATCCGGTAAGATCCTCGTGGAATAATGATAATCCCACGGCAGAGACAGGCAGCGCCAAAAGCAGAATATTGCCTGAATTTTCTATCGGGTTAGCGGTCATGGAGATTCCCATCATATTCGCCAGATTTGCGGCCCTTGCTGAACCGATAACTGCCGGTGATAAGGCGAGACAACACGAGAGCGTCATAGTTGCAGCGCTGAATTTTTTCTGTTTCATAACAACGTCTCCCTTCCCTGAAGAAATTTTATACTTGTTTAGTCGCAACTTAAGCGGTTAAAAAAACAGCCGTAATGAATACGAAACAAGGGGAAATAAATTTGTTGCTGCCCGGAAATCGGGTATAGGTGGCGATTTTGAGTCAATTCCGGCACTTGCCGGGAGTTGTACTGCGACGAAGCGCGCCTTAAAGAGGAGTGGCTCCTGATAGGGGAGGGCAGGGATTGAAGAGGGTGGTCGAACGGTCTTTTACTAAGCAGTTCATAAGTAATCTCGTAAAACGCCGTTCGTGGTGAGCTTGTCGAACCATGACCGGTGCGGTTTTGCTGTTCACCCTTCGACAGGCTCAGGGCGAACGGTTCTCATATGAGCTTTAACTTATGAACAGATTAGTAAAACCATAGCAGGCCCGTTTTATGGTTTGGCTTTCAAAAGGTAACGCTTACCGATGGCGGGTAAACCGAGGATATTTTTACCCGTGACTTCTTACCCGGTTTATGCTGGTTAACGACCCAGCTTGCCACAAAAATGCCGATGGCGGTGCCAAAAACCTGGTCCGAGGTCCAGTGGGAGTCCTCATAGACACGGGCAACGTCGGTCAGTCCCGCGGGTACATAGCACAATATTTTAAGCCAGATGGAATTGGTATTTTCCGCCAGAACGGTTGAAAGCGCAAAGGCTGCGGTAGCATGGCCGCCGGGAAAGGATTGATAGGCTCCGTCGAGGAGATCGAACGGCCTGAAAACGCCCGGTCCCTTGTTGTTATAGGGTCGCGACCTGCCGACCGAATAGGTAAACAGGCTTTTAGTGAGCTCGGCGTAAGCCGTCGCCTGGATTATTTCAAAGCCGATTTTTTTCAGCGGAGTATAATCGTCGAGCCAGCCGGTGAGGCCGAACCCCACCCCTAAAATTGCCGTTGGATACCCGACACCCCAGTAATAGCCGGCTTGGATCGGAACCGAATTCAAATAGCCGGGATTTCTCTGCACGATATTGCGGACCGGTTGGTCGGCCTGTGTGGCAGCCACGGTTGCACCGGCGACCAGGCCGAATTTCAGCCAGTCGCCGACCTCCCAGTTGAGGGGCTGCTCGACGAATTGGATGGTCTCGTCCTTGAATTCGGTTACATCGTATTTGTTCTGGGCAAAGAGGGTTGTGCCGCCAAGGGTAATGGCGATAAGTGTTTTAATACAGGCAGGTTTCATGGCGCGGCACCTTGCTTTATTATAGGAAGGATCAATCCATCCGGCGGTGAACGAATTATCCCGTGTCATTGCCCCCATTTTATGCAGAGTCCCGTCCCGCCGTTCGATGTGGATAACCCTGCAAGCGAAATGTTCCGGTTCTTGATGCGATGAAGTTCCGGGTCAAGCACGCCGCACAAAGCCCCGATGACGAAGCCGGCCGCGATATCGGACGGGAAATGATCGAGCGCCCGTACCCGCAGATATCCCATGAAAAGCGGCGGAACCGATGCGGCCCCGTACAACAGATATTTTCCCCACCCCAGATCCGGATGGTAATCGAGATAGACCTTGGTCATGAAAAAGGTTGCGGTCGTGGCCGAGGCGGTATGCCCGCTGTAAAACGAATTGCGATTGTTTCCCGAATTTCTCTGGTTATCCGGCAGATTATAATAGGCAAGCGGCCGGTATTTACCTTGAAAATTAGGCCCCAGGGGACTGATATTGTAAACGCTGAAGGTAATCGATTGGGTTTCGAGATACATCCCGAGCATGTCCACCCAGTCGCGCCTGATACTTTCGTCAAGAGCCAGGAAGGCCGGCAGGCAATAGATGGCAAGAGCCAGGTTGGAGGAGTACGTCTCAAAGGTGTTTCTCTGCGAAGGGTCCAGTTTCAGCGCCCACCGGTCGAACCAGTTTTCGTAGGCATTGGTGTTCAATCCGGCCAACACTGAACTGTCAATGCTCGGTTTATGGAGTATCGTCCGCACCAAAAAGTAGTCGGAGATGAGTCCCGCTCCAAGGATTCCGCCGCTGACCCAGAGATTCTCCTTAAACGGGTGAAACGAACTATCGGAGGAGGCGGATTGGGGTTGCGTCTCGTCTGCAAAACAAATGCCGCCCGCGAGCGTAAGCATTATCAAGGCAGGGAGGCAGGTTTTAGTAAAGGCCTTGCTATTCATCTGAATTACTCCTTTAAAAGCGACGACCCGGATACTATCGGTTTTACAAACGGTTATGAGGCCAACCGAGTTCCTGCGAGCCCTTAGAGTTTGAAATTTCCAACATTGAGCATAAGGTAAGCCCTCTGCTCGGTTCTATCGGCATGAAAGTCCCCGATCGGGGTAAACCTGTCGGTCAGATATATCATTTCTTCGGCTCCAAGGTTAAGATTATGATAGAGCCTCACGGTAATTCTCGGCCTCATTATACCGATATAATTTTCCCCCCTATTAAGACCTGATAGTCCGACATAGGTATTGATCCAGTAATAATAAATGGGGATTTCGATGCATCCCCAGCCGAAATTAAGGCCGCATTTAAACTTTGTTTCAATTCCGTCGCCATAATTGAAATCCCTGACTTGAGAAGTATCGGATGGACCCGTTTGCGTCGTATTCTCCGCCAGGGGTATCCCGGCGACGTGGAGCGTGGTAAAAAGATAGGTCGATTTTGCTATGGTATATTGCGTCATAATTCCACCGCCGAAGGCAATGGTGCCGAGCTCGAAGGTCGTATTATCGAAGTAGTCATAGTGTTGGAATATCCCGAGCAGTATTTTAAGGTTATCGCCATAATCGAGATTCTTGCCGAATAATATTCCCTGTCCGATTACATTGTCGAGTATTTTTTTCCCGGCTCCTAAATTTACGTCCGCCCGAAGAGTGAAGTAATCGAAGGGCCTCCATTCCCTTGTTTCGAAGGGATATCCATAATCAAGCTGCATATTGAACAATACACTCTGGACCGTGTCCGACCCGAATTTGGCCCCATAATTTTCCCTTCGGAAACCCGCTGCCAACTCTATGTTAAGCGGTGCTTTCTGGTATACTTCGGTATCCGTTACACTGGTAAGTTTCCCCTGAATGAGCCGGTTGAAAAATCTTGTCGGACTGAGAACCGCGGCGCCGAATTCCCTGAAAAATCTCTCGGTTCCTATGGTCCTGTCGTCCAGAACGTTAGAGCTTAACCGGTACAGTATCTCTCCATAGAACGGTCCGTTTATGGAGGTGCTGAGCAGATCATTCGGCGTCGGAGGGGTATTTTCGCCAAAATATTCCCACAGTATACTCCCCTCAAACGAAAAAAGATAGGATTCCCAGAAATTATAACCATTGGACCGGGCATCTAAATAACTTATCGAGCCGGAATAGGGATGGGCCCAGAAACCCATGCCGAATTTGTCAAAGTCCCATTGCCACCATTCGCCTCTTAATTTAAATTTCAAAGTGTCCCAGGTACTCAATGCGAATTTCTCTTTAGCGACATACCGGTCCAGCGACCATGTTATAAAATCGCCGGCCGGCACCTCGACAAGTGGTATCCACAACGGCCTTTTTCCGTTATAGGCCGAATCGTCCTTCAATAAATCACCGAACATATCGAATCTGGTGGAGTCCTTGGATTTAATCTGATGCTCCTTAATTGACAGTTCCGACATAGCCCGCACTGAATCGGCTGTGCTGCGCTGATTGGCCCGCAGAGAATCCGCAGTACCCCGCTCATCAGCGCGTAATGATTTTGCAGTGCCTCGTTCGCTGGCACGCAGTGAATTGGCGGTATCCTGCTCGTCGGCCCGCAATGATTTGGCGGTATCTTGCGCGCCTGCCCGCAGCGAATCGGCAGTGCCCTTCTCGCTGGCACGTATTGAATCCGCGGTACCCAGCTCGTTAGCCCGCAGGGAAGTTGCGGTACTCCGCTCCTTGGACAGCATGGAATCCGCAGTTCCCTTCGCGTTGATCTGCAAGGAGGCGGCAGTATCCTGCGCTTTATGAAGGACTGCATCTGCAGTCCCCTTTTCGTTAATTCGTAATGAGGCTGCGGTTCCTTGCGCGTTATTCAGCACCGAATCCGCCGTAACCTTCTCGTTTGCGCGCAATGAAGTGGCGCTGCCCTTGGCCTTGGACAGCACCGAATCGGCGGTACCTTGCGCTTTGTTCCGTAACGAATCGGCGGTGCCCCTTTGCAAGGTCCGCAGTGCCGCAGCGGTATCCTTCGCTTTAGCCAGCACAGAGTCTGCAGTACCCTGGGCCGCAGCTCGCGCTGAATCTCCCGCGGATATTTTTTGGACTATCTTCTCGTCCGGCGTTCCTCCGGCGGTATCCCTGGCAAGCTGGCTATAGCAGAGAGTTGACATAATTAAAAGAGTGAACCCCATGCCGGCGGCACATTGATTCCTGTTTTTAAGCACGTTATTTTCCGTAATTCCTGCACAGCCTTCAGAGTTTGAAATTTCCAACATTCCCCATAAGATAAATTCGCTGTTCGGTTCTGGCGACATGGAAATTGCCATTATCAGAGGTATATCTATCCGTCATATAGAGCAATTCCTCGGCCCCAATGTTCAGGTTATGATAAAGCCTGATGGTAATTCTGGGCCTTATGATACCGATAAAATTATTGCCCGCTTCCCCGACATAAGTGTAAATCCAATAATAATTGCCGATAAATTGGAGGCTTCCCCACCCGAGATTCAGACCGCATTCCAGCTTCGTTTCCGCCCCGTCGCCAAAATTGTAATCTCTGGCGGTATCGGTATTGGGTCCGAATTGGGTGCTGTTCCCTGCCAGCGGTATTGCGGCGACATGGAAATTAGTGAAAAGGAAGGTCGATTTGGATATTTTATATTGCGACATTATTCCCGGGCCGTATGCTATGGTCCCGAGTTCGAACGTCGAATTATCAAAGTAGTTATAATGCTGGAATATCCCCAGAAGAATTTGAAGGCTATTATCCATTGACGGGATATTTTTTCCGAACAGGATTCCATATCCTGTAATATTGTCGAGTATTTTCCTGCCCACGCCGAAATTTAAATCCGCGCGAAGACTGAAATAATCAAAAGGTTTCCAATCCTTTATTTCGAAGGGATATCCATATTCAAACAACGCGTTTATGGTTGGGTTTTGGGAACCGGTTCCGAAGTTGCTTCCATTATTTTTCCATCGATTGCCTAATGACAACTCTATATTGATCGGGGCTTTCTGATATACTTCGCTATCCGTTACACTCGAAAGTTTTCCCTGGATAGCCCGGTTAAGAAACCTGGTAGGGCAGAGTACCGCTGCGCCGAATTCCCGGATAAATCTCTCCGTTCCGATTGTCCGGTCATCCAATACATTTGAGCTCAGCCGATACAGCACTTCTCCCAGGAATGCGCCGGATAAAGCCGTGTTAATTTCATCATTATATGAAGGGGAAGTGTTTTCACCGAAATATTCCCACATTAAACTTGACCCTACCGGAAACAGGCTTGATTCCCAGAAATTATAACCGTTAGACCTGGCATCGACAAAACTCAGGTTGCCTCCATAAGGATGCAACAGAAAATTCTCTCCAAACCGGTCGGTGTCCCAACTCCAGGGTCCTTTGACATTTTCAGACCATGTCGTAAAACTAATCCGCGCCCAATTTGCATTTGAAACATACCGGTCGTCGGCCCATGTTGCAACTTCTACTGGCGGAATTTCGGCAATAGGTATCCATAGCGGCCTTTTTCTGTTATAGCCCGAGTCGTCCTGCAATAAATCGCCGAACATATCGAACTTGGTAGAGTCCTTGGATTTAGTCTGATGCTCCTTAATTGACAGATCAGAGGCTGCGCGCACCGAATCCGCGGTACCCCGCTCGCTGGCCCGCAGTGAATCGGCGGTACCCTTCTCATCAGCGCGTAATGCCTTTGCGGTGCCTCGTTCGCTGGCACGCAGTGAATTGGCGGTATCCTGTTCGTCGGCCCGCAATGATTTGGCGGTACCTTGAGCGCCTTCCCGCAATGAATCGGCAGTGCCCTTCTCGCTGGCACGTACTGAATCCGCGGTACCCTGCTCGTTAGCCCGCAGGGAAGTTGCGGTACCGCGCTCTCTGGATAGGATGGAATCCGCAGTACCCTTCGCATTGACCTGCAGGGAGGCTGCAGTATCCTGCGCCTTATGAAGCACTGAATCTGCAGTACCCTTTTCGTTAATCCGTAATGAAGTTGCGGTACCCTGCGCTTTATTCAGTACCGAATCCGCCGTAACCTTCTCGTTTGCGCGCAATGAAGTGGCGCTGCCCTGAGCCTTGGACAGCACCGAATCGGCGGTACCTTGCGCTTTGTTCCGTAACGTATCGGCGGTACCCCTTTGCAAGGTCCGCAGTGCCGCAGCGGTATCCTTCGCTTTAGCCAGCACCGAGTCTGCAGTACCCTGGGCCGCAGCTCGCGCTGAATCTCCCGCGGATACTTTCTGGACTATCTTCTCGTTTTGCGTACCGCCGGAGGTATCCCTGGTAAACTGGCCGTAGCAGAAAGAAGACATAATTAAAAAAGTAATCATCATGCCGGCGGTACGAGTTTTCCAGTTTTTTATCACGACGTTTTCCTATATTTTTGCACTCGTTGCAGGGAGCTATTTTTTGCTATTGCTCCCTGACAGTTTCTCCGGATTTTCCCGCACCGAATCCGCCGGGGCCTGCGCTTCAGCAGCCCGCAATGAATCTGCCGAACCCTTCTGGTTGGCCCGCAAAGAAGTGGCGGTATTCTGCGCTTTTGACAGGACCGAATCTGCGGTACCCTGCGCTTTTGACAGCAATGAATCGGCAATACCCTTCTGGTTGGTCCGCAATGAAGACGCGGTACCCTGCGCTTTGGACAATACTGAATCCGCCGTACCAAGAGCTTCACCCCGCAAGGCAGTAGCTGTTCCCTGCGCTTTAGAAAGCACTGAATCTGCGGTACCCTTCTGTTTAGCCCGCAATGTCGTGGCGGTACCCTGGGCCTTTGTCAGCCCTGAATCTGCCGTACTCTTCTGGTTGGCCCGCAACGTTGTAGCTGTCCCCTGCGCTTTAGAGAGCACTGAATCGGCGGTGTCTCTCTGGTTGGCCCGCAGTGTCGTGGCGGTGCCTTGCGCTTTGTTCAGCACCGAATCCGCCGTACCCTTCTGTTTGGCCCGCAATGAATCGGCGGTACTCCGGGCTTTTCCCCGCAGCGTTGTAGCAGAACCCTGCGCTTTATCCAGTACCGAATCTGCCGTACCCTGGGCTTTACCCCGCAACGTCGCGGCAGTACCCTGCGCCTTAAACAGAACGGAATCCGCTTTATCCTTCTGGCCGGCCTGCAGGGTACCGGCGGCACCCTTTGCCTGAGCCCTGTCTGAAACACCTTCTGAATTATTCTGAATTATCTTCTCGTCCGGCGTACCCCGGGCGGTATCCCTGGTAAACTGGCCAAAGGAGAGATAGAATATCGCCAGACAAGCAATTCCAATGAGAGCGACCGATAGTTCTTTTTTCAACATGGTAATTTCCTTTTACAAGGTCTCAATTTCAAGTATCTATCTGTGTATTCTCAGCAAAAAGCATGCCGGTTAACTCAAAGCGATCCAATGGCGACGTGATATTTGACCGATCTTAAGCCGGGATAAATAGTTACTAATCAGTTCATAAGTAAGTTACAGCAAACGCCGTTCGCCCTGAGCCTGTCGAAGGGCGAGTACCGGAAATTCGGATGATCATGGTTCGACAGGCTCACCATGAACGGTTTTTGTGGTATTACTTATGAACTGCTTAGTTAAGAACGAAATTAATATTAATCTGCCCCTGAAAATGAAAAGTCAGGAAATCCCGGAGAGATCTCTTCCCGGGACTTCCTGACCGTTAAGCGCAATGCTGCTTTGTTACTTAGCAAGGGGGAATTCGATGATGGCGTCGATTCTCCTGTTCCTCTGTCTTCCTTCGGCGGTTTTATTATAGGAGATGCGGCGGGTGTTCCCATATCCTTTGGCTGTAAAGCGGGAGCGATCGATCCCGTATTTATCCACGAGGTAGGCTACCACGCTTTCGGCGCGCTGCTGGGAGAGCGCCATGAGTTGCTCATCAGTGCCGTCGTTGTCCGTATGCCCTTCGATAATGGCGTTGGTGGCCGGGTACTGCTTCATAAAATCGCCGACTTTGTTGATTTTGTCGAAATAGGCCGGCTGGATCTCGGCGCTAGCCGAATTGAACTCAACGTTCAGGGACATGGCAAGCATGTCCGGGGGTGTGGTTAACCCGGCGACATCGAGGGCACCGTCGATAATGGCCCTGATATGCCGGTTTGCCTGTCTCCCTGCCCAGGTTGCATTGGTAGCCACCGGCATCGTTTTGCCGTACCCCTTGGCGGTAAGGCGGGAGGGGTCTATGCCGAAATTGACTTCAAGGGATTTCACGACGCTGTCGGCTCGCTCCTGCGAGAGCTTCATGTTGTATTCATCGCCGCCTACCGAGTCGGTGTATCCTTCGATAACGGCGTTGGTGCCGGGATATTTCTTCATGAAGTCGCCGACCCTTGCTATCGAATCGCGGTATTGCGGCCGGATATTGGCCTTCGCGATGTCGAACTCGACATTCAGGTAAACAAAGTATTTGGTCTTTTCCGGAGTCGGTTCATAGGCCGGAATTGGTTCGAGCGGTGCTTCGGGCGCTGCTACTATTGCCGGTGCCGGAGCTTCGGTCGCCATTGCCTCCGGGACCTTTTTATATTTTTTACCGCCGAACAGGAAATCCACACCTGCAGTGTACTCCCAGTTGTTACGGATTGTGTTATCGGTTACTTTTACATTATCAAAAAGCCACAAATGGCGGACATCGGCCCTCAGGGCAAAGGATTCAGACAGGAACCATTTCAGCCCGCCGCCGACGTTAAGAGTGAAGTCATTATTGGTCGATTCACCCGCGGCTCCCGGATCGACAACTCCCGGGTATATTGAGTAAAGGCGAGTTGCACCCGGGCCTGCGGCGATGTAGGGATCCACGGGTCCACAGGGAATAAAATTATAGAGGAAGTCCAGGCGGTAATTAAAGGCGCTTGCATCTTCCGACGATCCGTTGGAAATCGGGTATTCTGTGGCATTGTAGTTAAAAACCGCCTCCACGCCGAAATGGTTGGTGATGTCATAGCCCAGCCGCGCACCATAAACAGGCCGCGTGTACAGGAGCTGGGTTTCGTCGTAGTTGTACCATCCCACAAATGGTGAGATTGAAAATGCCCCGGCCCGTTCGCCGTACGTTGTACTTTCGGTACTGTCTCCGGCAAAACTGATGGTAGCAAGCGCCATAAAGGCGAGCATGCAGGTTACAATCTTACTCATATGAAACCTCCGTTACTGGTGAAAAGTGATTCCCGGCTTTAAATTCACGGCGGGCTGGGCAATTTTCTTCCGGTCGTCGACTGGCCTCTAACCGATTGGAACAGATTCTTAATCTTTCAATGCAATTACCGTGCCCATCAATATTAATTAAGCAGCTAATGCGGTGGAACTTCGCTGCAGACAGCGCCCCGCGGGACTTATGCTCGTTATGTGCACGGCATTCCCCCCTGTTCAGATTGCACTATTGCCCGGGCCGGCCTCCGATCATTCCGACCGAAAAATCTCATATTTAAGACAGACCATCCCGAAAACAGGAAATAGTATTCTCAGGGAGTTATTCTGGTCGATAAAGAACACCGCAGACGGGAGCATTTTGGGGAAATCCTGTGGCGAAGGAGTCCGAATGGATAAGCTATGGCATGCTTATTGCGAATTAGTAATAGGTTCATAAGGATGACCCTGGAAAAAACTGCCGTTCGCTCTGAGCTTATGGAAGGGCGATTTGTGGAGTTGCACTGTTCATGGTTCTACCGGCTCACCACGAACGGCGGGATGCAATGCTGCTTTTGACCTGTTTGGGAAGAACACAATCATATTGGAGAATTCGGACAACGTGACAAATGCCTCATTAACAATAGTAAGGTCGTTTTTTGGCACTACTCCCGGACGAAAGCCATTCTTTTCGCAGATACTGTAAAAAGGGCGCCATGAAAATGAAAGTATTCTCCATTTTATTTGCGATGATACTATGGATTGCGGGATGCACGCAGGTTCCCCTTATTAACCTGCATGCCTCGCTCGAAAAAACCGGCATTGCGGCACCTTTGGCGACAGCCTCGAATGGAATCCCGGCGATCGAATGCAATCCCGATGACAGCGTCTTCAAGCTTACATACTGGCATTCTGCAAAGATCCGGAAACCGATCCTCTACTATGTGCAATGCAAGGATCATGATACGATAGAGGAAATCAAGAGCAAGTATATATGGTCCCCGCAGGCATCCAATAAGAGACAGCTCACCGTTACCTGCATCGATACCCTGGCGACCGACCGGTACCGGTTAAAGATCGTATCCGTCGATGACCTGAATGCCGAAACCCTGATCATGGACCAGGAAATGCACGCCGGTTCGGAAATTGACATAAATCCGCAACCAGGTAAAAAATACTACTTTACCTTATATAAAATAGTGCAGGGCGCATACCGGTTTATGAAGCAATTTACCATAAATATGCCGTATCCCAAGGCAGCAGCCTACTCCGGGCCGACGATTTATCCCGTAGGAAAAAACTACGGCAAGTACGCATTTGGCTGGGGTATCGGATTGGCGGTTACACCCTACGCAACCGGGACCTACGACAACTACCTCTTTTCGCCGAGTGTGATAATATTCAACAATGTCGTGATGGTTGACACAAACGCAACTACCGCGGAAAACATATTTAGCCTTGAAAATATCGGCATAGGCGTTTCCTGGCTCTATGGAATATCAGGCGGCGTCATCATCAATCTCCATGAGTTCAAATCTCCTCAGCTTTTTTTCGGGCTGAATATTATTGAAGTAATAGGTTACTTCCTCTAAGAAAGCGGGGAAGGTAATCACTTATGTGCCATGGTGGGAAGCAAAACAGGCGATTTGCCCGATCTATACAGGAATATATTCGGCGAACGAAGGTTCGTCGATTGACAGGATAATCCATGAAAGCGAATAAACCCAGCCGGGACAGGGAATCCGCGCTCCGCAGGAAGGCGGAAGCGCTGCTTGCCGCCAAATCGGGACCGTATGAGCCCTCGGATTTCGACATCAAGGCACTGAATCGTGAATTACAGGTTCATCAGATCGAACTTGAGGTGCAGAATGAGGAGTTGCGGCAATCGCATGCCTCTCTTGCGCGTTCCAACAAGCGATATTCCGACCTCTATGATTTCGCGCCCGTCGGCTATGTGTCGATGGATCGAACCAGCAGGATAACCGAAGCCAACCTGACCGCCTCGCAACTCCTTGAGTTCGAACGAAGCGAACTGATCGGCAAGCCATTTAATGTTTTTGTCCATGGAGATGACAAAGATTTGTTCCATCGTCATCGGCAGACGCTTAGCCGGGGACTATCGCAATCGTGTGAAATCAGGCTGAAAAAGAGGAACGGAGAGGTTTTTTTTGCACATCTGGCCAGCATCCTGCTTCGCGGGGCAGACGACGGGTCTGCGGAAATTCTGACGGCCGTTTTTGACATTACCCTGCAGAAAAAAAGCGAAGAAATTATGCAACGGGCCGAGAAACTCGAATCGCTGGGGGTTCTTGCCGGCGGCCTTGCCCATGATTTCAATAATCTCCTGTCCGGGATCATCGGGTATGTCGATCTCGCGCAAAGTTATGCCGAGGATGGAGGCGCTCGACAGGCCTTCCAGACGCTCGTGAAAACGCGGCATATATTCGATCGTGCAAAGTACCTTACACAGCGGCTGCTTACCTTTTCAAAAGGCGGCGCGCCGGTCTTAAAAGCGCAATCTATTGAAGATCTGGTTGAAGAGTGTGTGGATTTTGCATTGAGCGGCTCATCTATTGCCGCTCATTTTTCCATTGAGGAGAATCTCCGGTCGTGTTTGATCGATGAAAATCAGATATCGCAGGTCATTCACAACATCGTGTTGAATGCACGCCAGGCCATGCCCGGAAGCGGGAGCATTGAGATTACCATAAGCAATGTGCCTCCTGATCAAGGTCCTTCATCGCTGCCGCCGACTGAAAAATTCCTTAAAATATCCATTCGCGACCATGGTGCCGGTATTAATTCGCATGATATGCAGCGCATTTTCGACCCGTTTTTTACCACCAAGGGAGCGGGAAGCGGATTGGGCCTCGCCATAAGCGACTCTATTGTCAAAAAACATCACGGTATGATCGAGGTCGAGTCCATGGTGTCGGCAGGAACGACGTTTCACCTCTACCTTCCCGCATTGCAGGATGCGGCAGCAGTTCTCTTTGAAAAGGACGATGCCTTCTGTCCGGAGGAATCCCCGGGACAGGGAACAATCCTCATCATGGATGATGAGGATTCCATACGCGAGGTCGCATCGGCAGTTCTTTTAAAAACCGGCTACGGCATCGTGGAAGTGCGAAATGGCGACGAGGCAATTGATTGCTTAAAAGCTGCGCTCCATTCGGGAACGCCCTTTATTGGAGCCATCCTCGATCTCAGTATACCCGGCGGGCGCGGCGGAGCGGAGACAATCCATGATCTGCGGCTCATCGATCCCGATCTTGCAGTCATTGCATCGAGCGGTTATTCCGACCACCCGATTATGGCGAATCCGGGAGAATACGGATTTAACGGCAGTCTGCCGAAGCCGTATCATGCAAATGAGCTTATCGATAAAGTCCGAATCTATTTCAAAGCAAGGGAGATCAATCCCGCTGAAAGGTGACCTGTCCTTCTGAAAGTGCTTCCGCCATGAAAAATGCCCTCCGATGACTCTTTACCGGGGGGCATTTTTTTAAAGAGGACCGTGTTGATTCTTATATTTTCAGCGCGCACAAGCGAGCGGCAGCTGTTTTTGATCGAGTGACCGCGTGGTTATCCGGCCGTTTGGTGAAAAGAGCGTCAGCATCGATTGATCGATCGATGCGACCTTCGTCGTAACACCCTGGCCATCAACCATCAAAAAGTTTTTGGTTGCAGTATCATAACGAATGGTAAGCTCCCTTCCAGGGGATAACCCATCAAGCCGGTCGATGGTAAGGACATTATTGCCCATCGTAACCCTGCAGGTCTTGCCGTGCGATAGTACCACCTTTTCAAGTTTTTCCGGGCCGCTGAATGCTACGGGATTTTTCCCGGTCCAGAATTCTATGGTATTTAAAGCGACGAAATCGACGAACAGCGTCACATCATAGACCGGCACAATCAGCAGCACCCATAGAATGGCGCTGTTGACATATTTGTTGTCGGTCGCCTTCTCATTCCAACGGTAGACATGGTTGGTAAGGGTAAAGGAACCGATGCATCCGCTGAGGGCAATGGTTGATGCAACAACCGCAGCAATGCAGATACGTTTCATAAAACCTCCTCTGGTTGTATGTTGTAAAAGGCCAAGAGCTAGGCCCAGGGAACTTACCGTGTCACCATCATTACCGTTTGTTTTTCAAAAGCAACCGCCTTGAAGCGCACAATATACCGACCCCACTATGTAACCGATCTCGTCGAACGCTCGCCATACGGGCAGGAATTTGCTTGCGGGGAATTAATGGCCTGCATGCTTCCGGTTAATTTCCAAATAGTAATCTGCGCAATAACCATGCCACTACTTACAAATTCAAAATCAAAGTCAACTTCATTCGGATGGCTGAGCCGGAATCCAAAAGCAGAAGAAACTTCAAATGCTTTTGGATGGCTGAGCCGGAATCCAAAAGAAAAGGCAAAGTCAAATTCTTTTGGATGGCTGAGCCGGGTCACCCGCACGATGTGGGAGTGCTTCATAATAAGCACCCTGCGGCGGGGACCCACGAGGCCTCTGCGAAAAGAACATAAAAATCGTAGAAGCATAGAAGCGGGAAAAAATTGAAAGAAAAATAGATGCGTTTATGCGTAGAAGCATAGAAGCAGGAATGATTTTTTTACCCTTATGTTTTCTACCTAATGTGAGCGTTGCGGGAGTGGGCGAGCGCTTGCGGAATGGTTTGGATTTTTTTGATTTTATTATACCTCTCCTGGCGGAGAGGTCCGGCCCCTTTGGGCCGGGGTGAGGTTCCCCCATCAAAGGCCTTTGATTTAAGCCCGGTTCCTCCGCTATGGCAGCAATAAATCTCATTAATAGGACTCCGGTTACTGTTTATAAGATATGAATGGAAAAGACATTTGCCGACCATATAATAGTATAACCGGGAAACAGGGTTACAGGCGCCGTTCCAACCCATTTCGACGGATAGGGCGTTATTTTGACCTTGTATCGAAGAAAAAGCGCGGCATGCATTTTGCGGGATATTGGTGCGTCGGAGGAGACTATGAAAATGAAAATATTGCCGTTACTCAGGAAGAGGGTAGAAACGCCCATTGTAGCGCAGGTTTCGCTGCGCGTCCATGTCAAGGATGACCAGGAGTACCATTCGCATGCCTACGCCATGCGCGTAACCGGCGATAAGACGGAACTGCTGGTTATCGATAAAAACAGGAAATTCATCTGGTTCGATATCGAACATCTCGAAGGGATCGATGACGTGGATATATAAAGAACGGTTTTGCCGGAACGCCGGATTTCAATGAACACCGGAATGGAAACAATATGACAAAGGAGCATTTTGTGAACAATGATCTCGGAATTATCAGGGCATTGGCTTACAATTTGTATGTTGAACGGAAGGGAGAGGACGGAAGTCCGCTCGAAGACTGGTTGAAGGCGGAAAAGGAAGTCCGCAAGGTGAACGCGGCCCGTATTGAAAAAAGCAATGTTCTGGAGGCTTTGCAGAATCGCGGACGAGAACTCACGATATCTGCCGGTAAGGCTGCCGTTAAACAGGGAGCATTGAACCGGTAAACTTTCCCCGGAAAATACAAGGCTTTCCGGGATAGCTTACGAATGGAGAAGGAGCGGGTTATGCTTTACGCGATAGCGGTCGTACTCATATTGTTGTGGGTTTTAGGGCTGGTAACTTCCTATACCATGGGAGGGTTCATTCACCTTCTCCTGGTTATTGCCGTCATCGTCATCCTGGTGAGGATCATCCGCCGCGAAAAAATACTCTAGGGAACCTCTAAAGATTCCGTTCATGGTTCGACAGGCTCTCCACGAACGGCTGTTTTCGCCGGATTTAAGCGATTTCCGTTCGCCCTGAGCCCGGCGAAGGGCGAGCTGCAGCAATCGGATGATCATGGTTTACTTCGACAAGCTCAGTACATGCTTGGATCACCATGAACGGTTTGAGGTCTTCAATAAAATTTATAAGAGAAATGAGGAGCGTATGAATTTTCCGGGAAAAACGGTTGCGGTACTGGTGCTAGGATACTTACTAAGCGGCATGTCCGGCTGCGTATCGTCTTCCAGCCTTGTCCACGAATGGCATGATCCTGCCTATCAGTCCCCTCCGCTCGGGAAGATGCTGGTTATTGCCGTGAGAAAGGATGCCGCGAAAAGGCGCATCTGGGAGGATGCTTTTGTGGGCCAGCTTGTGCGGCGTGGAGTGGCTGCAACGGCATCGTATTCGCTATTCCCGGATCTGCCGCCGGATACCAATGAGGTTATAGCGACCGTGCAGGCGAACGGGTTCGACGGCATCATGGTCATTCTCAGGCAACCGATGGAAACCGACATCCGTTATGTTCCGGAACATACCACCATAGTCAGCCATAATGATTACAGCTATTTCTGGCCGACCTACTGGACCTACTATACGGTGGTGCAGCATCCGGGATACATCGACTCCCAGACGGTCGGTATTCGCACCATTGATGTCGCCACTACCGGAAAGAACAGCCACATGGTCTGGAGCGCAACGAGCCGGACCCCCGACCCTGCCTCAGTGACCGATCTGCAGAGCGGGATTGCCGCATTGGTAACCGACGAGCTGACGAAGGAAAAAATCATCAGGTCAGGGAAATACTCAGCAGTTCATAAGTAGGGTTACATCCAGCCGTTCGTGGTGAGCAAGCCTGTGCTGAGCCTGTCGAAGCAAACCATGAGCGGTGCGTGTTTAGAGCTCACCCTTCAACAGGCTCAGGGCGAGCGGCAGTTTTTCTGTGATCATACTTTATGAACTGATTAGTAACAGGGATCCGGCAGGGCAATTCCGGGCAATTTGCTCCTTTTATCCGGAAATACCTATAATAATAGGGTGGCGCTCTCTTCTGCAGGCAAAGACGGGAACAGCATTGCCTTACCGATTCTATAGGATAACTCCCGAATTATTACCTGAAATTATTCGATTTTCCTTAAAATGGAGGGTGCAGATATGAGCAAATTCAGTCGTGGGGCAATGGTTATGACGGCTCGTTTGGGGATTCTACTACTGGTGGCAACCGTTGCTCCGCGCTATGCGCAGGAGCAGCATCAGGAGGAGGCCAAACCACAACAGCAGCAGGGTCAGCACCCACAGCAGACCAAGCCGCAACAGCAGGGTCAGCAGTACCAGGCTAATGCACCTCAGGGCCAGCAGCACCAGCAGCAGGCCAGACCTCAGCAGCAGCAGGCAAGGCCTCAGCAGCAGCAGGGGCAGCAGCAGGCAAGACCTCAGCAGCAGCAGGGTCAGCAGCAGGCAAGGCCTCAGCAGCAGCAAGGTCAGCATCAGCAGCAGGCCAGACCTCAGCAGCAGCAAGGTCAGCACCAGCAGCAGGCCAGACCTCAGCAGCAGCAGGCCAGACCTCAGCAGCAGCAAGGTCAGCACCAGCAGCAGGCCAGACCTCAGCAGCAGGCAAGGCCTCAGCAGCAGGCAAGGCCTCAGCAGCAGCAGGGTCAGCATCCCAGATCGCAACAGGCGCCGGCCGGCCGGTCTGCACAGCGCGGGCAGCCGGTACCGCAGGAACAGCGGCAGGCAGTCTGGCAGCAGCATCGCGCCCATGACTGGCAGGCCGAGCATCGCACCTGGCAGCAGCGCGGCGGGTACGACGGCTACCGTATCCCCCAGGATCGTTTCGACGGTTACTTCGGTCCGAGGCACGGGTTCCGGATGTCCGGCTTCTCACTGGCGATATATGGCGGGCACCCCCGATTTTATTGCAATGGTTTCTGGTTCAGTATGCTTGACCCATGGCCTGAAACCTGGCCGGGCGACTGGTACGATAATGACGATGTATACATTAATTATTACAACGGCGGCTATTATATGTACAATCAGAATTATCCCGGCATTGGAATTGCAGTCAATGTCTCCCTGAACTGAGAATGCATCGAAGGCAGGCGGACCTAACGAGTAACAGGGAGAGCTACATGGGATTAAAAACAGGAGTGTGGATTGACCACCGGAAGGCGGTTGTCGTGGGTCTCACCGGCAATGGCGAAGAAATAAAGGAGCTTCGATCGAACGTTGAAAAACAGCACGGACGTATCGCAGGAATACGCTCCGTAACCCCGCACGAAGCGCAGAATATACCGGCGGATGATGCCCAGGAACGTGAGTTCACCGCCGGGCTCAGCGGTTATTACGATGAGGTGCTTGCATCGATCAGGGATGCTGAATCGATACTTCTCTGCGGCCCCGGTGAGGCGAAGGGAGAGCTGAAGAAACGGCTTGAAAAGCATCACCTCGGAGGGCTCGTCGCGGGAGTCGAAACAGCCGACAAAATGACCGTTCCGCAGCTTGCGGCAAAAGTCCGAAAATACTTTCACGATAGAAAAGCCGGGGAGCATCATGACGGATGATACGGGAGTAGATATCGTAACGCGTGCTGCGACCGGGGGCACGATCAAACGCGTTGCCTTTGTCGGCGACTACCTGCCGCGTCAGTGCGGTATCGCCACCTTTACCACCGACCTGTGCGAAGCCGTCGCGGCCGCTCACCCGGATACTTCGTGTATCGCCCTGCCGGTCAATGATATCGAGGGCGGCTACGCGTATCCGCCCCGGGTCCGGTTCGAGCTGACTGAAAAGGACATCCGCTCCTACAGCCGTGCCGCGGACTTCCTTAATATCAACAACATCGATCTTGTCTGCCTGCAGCACGAGTTCGGCATATATGGCGGGCGGGCGGGCAGCCACCTCCTCGCGCTGCTGCAGGAATTGCGCATGCCGATTGTCACGACCCTCCATACCATTCTGGACGACCCGAATCCCGATCAGATGCTGGTGCTCAAAGAGATCGCCGCGATTTCGGACCGTCTTGTGGTTATGAGCGATCTGGGGGCAAAATTTCTGCGGGAAATTTATACTATATCCAGCGACAAGATCGACGTCATCCCGCACGGCATTCCCGATGTCCCATTTGTCGACCCGAGCTTCCATAAGGACCTGTTCGGTGTCGAAGGAAAAACCGTCCTGCTGAGCTTCGGGCTGTTATCGGCCAATAAGGGCATCGAAAACGTCATCAATGCCCTGCCTGCCATTCTTGCGGAACACCCCAATGTGGTGTACATCATTCTCGGGGCAACGCATCCGCACGTGCTGAAAAACGAGGGGGAATCCTACCGTTTGTCGCTCCAGTGGCTTGCCCAGGAGAGAGGCGTGGAAGGTCAGGTGATTTTCTACAACCGTTTTGTCAGCCTTGAAGAACTCATCGAGTTCATCAGCGCCGCGGACATTTACATTACACCCTACCTGAACGCGGCACAGATTACGTCGGGCACGCTGGCCTATACCCTTGGCGCCGGAAAAGCCGTGGTTTCGACGCCTTACTGGTATGCCGAGGAACTCCTGGCCGATGAACGGGGCGTGCTGGTGCCGTTTCACGACCCCGCCGCCCTGGCATCACAGGTAAACGACCTGCTCGGCAACGATGCGAAACGCCATGCCATGCGCAAGCGGGCCTACCTGTACGGCAGGTCCATGATCTGGCCGCGGGTGGCGGAGCGCTACTGGGATAGTTTTGAGCGCGCCCGGTCCGAGCGCCGCCACTATTCGGCGCCCGGTTTTACGGCGAAGGCGCTTGACAAAAGCTTTGGCGACCTGCCGCCCCTCAAGCTCGATCACCTGCGCCATATGACCGATGAGACCGGCATGCTCCAGCATGCCGTCTTTACGGTACCAAATTACCGCGAAGGCTATACGACCGACGACAATGCCCGGGCGCTCATGGTAAGCGCCCTCCTGGAGGAGGCGGGCAGCGGCGTGGCTTTCGATCTTGCATCGCGCTATCTGGCTTTTGTCTGGTATGCCTTCGATACCGAAACCGGGGGCTTTCGCAATGTCATGGATTACCAGCGCCGCTGGCTCAAGGAGGGCATTACCGACGACAGTCACGGCAGAACCCTGTGGTCGCTCGGCATGGTGCTTGGGCGCTCAACCTCGATCGCCTTGCATAACATGGCCGGGTGGATGTTCGAACAGGCGCTGCCGGCGATTTTAAAAACGACCAGCCCGCGGGCATGGGCCTTCGCGCTCATCGGCATCCACGAGTATCTCCGGCGTTTTGCCGGCGCCAGCGAAGCCAACCAGGTTCGTGAGGAGCTGGGCAATCGGCTATTGTCACTGTACCGGCAAAACCGCGCCGACGATTGGCGATGGTTCGAAGACTCGCTGACCTATTGCAACGCCGCGCTATCGCATGCGCTTATCATGTCCGGACGGTGGATCCCGAATCCCACCATGATGGAGGCGGGATTTGAATCGCTGAGCTGGCTTGCCGATTTGCAGCGCGCCGACAAGGAAGGGGGACACTTCGTCCCCATCGGCTCCAACGGCTTTTACAAGCGGGGAGGAGAACGGGTGCGCTTCGACCAGCAGCCGGTGGAAGCGCAGGCCATGGTTTCCGCCTGCCTTGAGGCGTATAAGATCTCCGGAGACAAACGCTGGCACCGTGAAGCACGGCGGGCCTTCGAGTGGTTTCTCGGACGCAACGACCTGAACATACCCATTTACGATCCGACGACGGGCGGATGCCGCGACGGCCTGCACCCCGACCGGCCAAACGAAAATCAGGGTGCCGAATCGACGCTCGCCTTCCTGCAGGCGCTCATGGAGCTGCGGCTGGCGGAAAACACCCTGCCCTCAGCGGAGGCATGATCGCTATGAGCAACCAGCATCCCGAACTCTTTCACCGGCATAAGCTCAATCCGATTTTGACCGCTGCGGATTGGCCCTATCCGGTCAACAGCGTCTTCAACCCCGGCGCAGCCCTGCTGCCGGACGGAACGACGCTGCTTCTCTGCAGGGTCGAGGACCGGCGCGGCCATTCGCACCTGTGCGCTGCACGGTCGGCCAACGGGGTGGATGGCTGGAAGATCGATGCCGAGCCGACCCTTCGACCCGACCCCGTGCACTTCCCCGAAGAGCTGTGGGGAATAGAGGACCCGCGCATAACGTGGGTTCCAGAACTCAGGAAATTCGCCGTTGTCTTTACCACCTTCAGCCGTGAAGGCCCGGGGGTGGCGCTGGCGCTTACCGAAGATTTTCACTCCTTCGAGCGATTCGGCGAAATCATGTCGCCTGATGACAAGGATGCGGCGCTCATGCCCAGCCGGCTCGGCGATTACTGGGCGCTCATCCATCGCCCGGTAAACGGCCCCGAAGCGAACATCTGGATATCCTACTCATCGGACCTGCGTCACTGGGGAAGTCACAAGATCATGCTCGCGGCGCGGCGCGGTTCCTGGTGGGATGCCAATAAAATCGGTCTTTCGACCCCGCCCGTCGAAACAGCGCGGGGCTGGCTGGTTATTTATCATGGAGTAAAGATAACCGGCGCAGGGTGCATCTACCGGCTCGGGCTGGCGCTGTTTGATCTTCACACGCCGGAGAAGTGCCTGAAGCGGGGAGACGAGTGGGTTTTCGGTCCCGAAGAACCGTACGAACGCCAGGGAGATGTCGACAATGTCGTTTTCCCATGCGGGTATACCGTCAATTCCGACGGCGATACCCTGAACATTTACTACGGTGCGGCGGATTCGAGCATAGCCCTTGCCACGGGCAGTATCCGTGCCATGCTGGAGTGGCTGGACCAAAGGGCATAGCGCGGGGAGACCCGCCTGCACCGGTAGCGCGATACATGACGACAAAACAACCCACGAGTACCGGCAGGAACGTTTCCGGAACCGGAAGAGCCGCTCTCCGGCTGTTATCCGCAATCGCCGATGTCGCGTTATTCCTGACGCGTATCCTCAGGGAAACCTTTTCCCGCGATTTTGAATTCAGGGAATTCTTACGGCAGTGTTTCCAGATCGGCTATAAATCCCTGCCGCTTATTTCGGTAACCGGGATCATCATGGGTCTCGTCCTTACCATCCAGTCGCGTCCCGCGCTCGCCGGTTTCGGGGCGGTTGCCATGCTTCCCGGCATGGTGGCCATATCGCTCATACGGGAGATCGCGCCGGTCATTACCGCACTGCTCTGCGCGGGAAAGATCGGCTCGAGCATGGGAGCGGAACTCGGGTCGATGAGGGTAACCGAGCAGATCGATGCCATGGAAGTATCGGCTACCAACCCCATAAAATTCCTGGTTGTCCCCCGGGTATTGGCGGCCACGATCATGATTCCGCTCCTGATCCTGTATGCCGACGGACTCGGCATCGTCGGAAGCTGGGCGGGTGCAAATATCAAGGGGGATATCACCTTTGTCCTGTTTTTCTCCCAGGCGTTCGCCCAGGTTAAGTTTATGGACTTCCTGCCGGCAGTGGTTAAATCGTTTTTTTTCGGCGCTGCGATCGGTCTTGTCGGATGTTACAAGGGATATACCGCCGGGCGCGGAACGGAGAGCGTCGGCATTGCGGCCAATTCGGCGGTGGTGATATCCTCGGGGCTGGTGATCATTGTCGATATGATTGCCGTACAGATTACCGATTTGCTGTGAGGCTGGCGCATCACGCGTCACGGTGCGGCATGGGCGAAACCCTCTGACATGGCTATAAGGAACTTCGGCGAATAATGGCACCCGTTACTCAACCTGTACCCGGCGACCGAGGCCCGGCAGACAGCCGGAAAGAGGCCGTCGCCATAAACGGTCTCGTCAAGGGATTCGGCAGCCAGGAAGTATTGAAGGGCGTTTCGCTCAATCTTTACGAAGGTGAAAATCTTGCCATACTGGGAAAATCGGGTTCGGGAAAATCCGTCCTCATACAATGCATCGTGCGCCTGCTGGATCCCGATGCCGGGACCATCACCGTTCTGGGAGAAAATGTGGAAACGCTGAACAGCGATGGCCTGGGAGAGCTGCGCAAGAAAATCGGGTTCCTGTTCCAGAGCGGCGCGCTCTACGACTCCATGACCGTGCGTGAGAACCTGGAATTCCCCCTGCGAAGAATCAGGAGAAGTCTTACACAGGAGCAAAGGGATGCAAAAATCAAGGAGGTCCTGGACCATGTCGGCCTTTACGAGGCTATCGATAAGATGCCCTCGCAGCTTTCCGGGGGCATGCTCAAGCGGATAAGCCTTGCGCGGACCATTGTCGTGGACCCGGTGATCATGCTGTATGACGAACCGACAACCGGTCTTGACCCGGTGACCTCGGATGAAATAAGCGTTCTCATCAATGATTCGCGGAAAAAATACAAAACCTCGTCCATCATTATCACGCACGATATCGCCTGCGCCCGCGCGACCGCGGACCGCATGATCATGCTGCTGGACGGAAAAGTTTATCTTGAAGGGACCTTTGAAACTTTTGAGAACTCAACCGATGGGGCAATAAAAGCATTCTTCAAATAGCCATGACTCTATCCTGAAACCGGGACTTAACACCATGAATTCACCGACTTCCCACTACAAAATACGGCTGGGATTGTTTATTGCGGGCGGCCTCGCGCTGTTTGTGGCCGGCATATTCATCATCGGGAAACAGAAGAATATGTTCAATCCCGTTTTCAAACTTACCGCAACGTTCCATAATGTCGGCGGGTTACAGGTCGGCAGCAATGTCCGGTTTTCGGGAATAAACGTGGGCACCGTCGATAATATCACTATTATCAACGATTCGACGGTTCGGGTCGCAATGCTGATTAAAAAGAGCGTCCGGCCGTTCATAAAAACCGATTGTCAGGTGGGCATAGGATCCGCCGGAATAATCGGCGACCGGCTGCTGAATATAACGCAGGGCAGCAACGGCGCGGCAATGGTGCAGGACGGCCAGGAGATCGGCTCCCTGGAGCCGGTTGAAACCGACGCCATCATCGCAAAACTGAAAGTTACCGCGGAGAATGCTGCCGTTATTTCGGGGCAGCTGGCGGATATGATGACCAAAATCAATAACGGGCACGGTACCCTCTGGAAATTGATCGAAGATTCGACGATGGCGAATAATATCGGCCAGACTATCGTGAGTCTCAAAAAGGGGAGCAAGGGATTGAACGAGGATATCCATGCCGCGCAAAGCAACTTCCTGTTGTGGGGATTTTTTAAGAAGAAGGAAAAAGCGGAGCAAAAGGCAAAGGATAGTCTTGAAAAAAAGAAGGCTGACGAGCTGAAGAAGTGAGATGCCCCGGAACGGTTCGGGAATTCTCATATAACAAGATGACCCATTGCGATAATTTCACCGGCAGGGCAGGCATACCTTACAAAGCGGAGGAGCACCATGCAACATCGTATCAGTACCATGATCGGTAATGTAATCCGGGCCACCGACGGCGACCTGGGCAAGGTAAACGAGTTTTATTTCGACGATGCAACCTGGACCATCCGCTATATGGTCGCGGAGACGGGAAACTGGCTGCTCGGACGCAAGGTACTCATTTCGCTGGTTGCCCTGAGGAACCTCGATACCGCGTCTCATGCGTTATCGGTAAATCTCAGCTGCGCCCAGGTCCGCAACAGCCCGGAAATCGATACCGAGAGGCCGGTGTATCGGCAGCATGAGGAGGAGATCCACAAGTATTACGAGTGGCCGATGTACTGGCAGGGCGGTTTCGGCGGTACGCTCGGCATAACCCCGTACCCCCTCTTCGAGAGTTCGCTGCCGGTGCAATCTCCCGAATCAAAGCGGCGGGGCGATCCTCATCTGCGCAGCACCCGGCATGTGGCGGGGTACCATATCCATGCGACCGACGGCGAGATCGGGCATGTGGTCGATTATATCGTTGACGATGAAAAATGGACCATCCGGTACCTGGTGGTGAATACCGGGAACTGGCTGCCGGGAAAAAATGTGCTCATTTCGCCCCAATGGATCAAGCAGGTGAACTGGGCCGATTCCAGCGTCTACCTGGATCGCTCGCGGGACGCGGTCAAGAACAGTCCTGAATTCGATTCAGCGGAAACAGTGTACCGGGATCCGAAGAGTCACCAGTAGCGGGAAGTTTATTCGCATTTCCATTCAAGCCCGGGATCATTCCCCCGGCTCACCAAAAGGACGAACTCATGAACAGCGCTACCGAAGCACCTGCGGATGCAACCCTGTCTCCGGAGTTGCTTGCGAAGATGGACGCCTACTGGCGTGCCGCCAACTACCTGTCGGTCGGCCAGATCTATCTCTATGACAACCCGCTCCTGAAGCGCCCCCTCATACTCGCCGATGTAAAGCACATGCTGCTGGGGCACTGGGGCACGACCCCGGGGCAGAACTTCATCTATGTGCACCTCAACCGGATCATCAAAAAGTACGACCTCGATATGGTCTATGTCTCGGGCCCCGGCCACGGGGGGCCGGCCGTCGTTGCCAACACCTATCTCGAAGGAACCTACAGCGAGGTTTATCCGAATATCAGCCGGGATGAGGCCGGGCTGCGGAAGCTCTTCCTGCAGTTTTCCTTTCCCGGGGGTATTCCGAGCCACGCATCGCCCGAATGTCCGGGCTCGATTCACGAAGGGGGAGAGCTGGGGTATTCAATCAGCCACTCCTTCGGGGCGGTATTTGACAATCCGGACCTGATCATGGCGTGTGTGGTGGGTGACGGTGAAGCGGAAACCGGGCCGCTGGCGACCGCCTGGCAATCCAACAAATTCCTCGATCCGATTACCGACGGAGCTGTCCTGCCGATCCTGCATCTGAACGGCTACAAGATTTCCAACCCCACGATCCTCGCCCGCATCACCCACGAGGAGCTGGAACAGCTGTTCCGGGGCTACGGCTGGACTCCATATTTTGTCGAGGGTCACGAACCCGGACCCATGCATGAGGCCATGGCATCCGCACTCGACAAGGCGGTGGAGCAGATCA
>PLTF01000123.1:3331-3527 GCA_003164335.1 Fibrobacterota bacterium | reverse complement strand
AAGGCACCTTCCGTTCGCACCAGGTTCCCCTCTCCGATCCGGCAACGCATCCGGAACATCTTAAAATACTGGAAGATTGGCTGAAGAGTTACCGGCCCGAAGAGCTCTTCGACGATCAGGGCACCTTGAAGCCGGAACTTGCCGGGCTTGCACCAACGGGCAACCGGCGCATGGGAGCAAATCCCCATGCAAACGG
>PLTF01000123.1:0-3298 GCA_003164335.1 Fibrobacterota bacterium | reverse complement strand
CGGACGAGACGCTCTCCAACGGGCTCGAAGCGCTCTTCGAGGTGACGAAACGGCAATGGAATGCCGGAGTGGTGGAAAACGATGAATTCCTCGCACCGACCGGGCGCGTGATGGAAGTGCTCAGCNNGATTCGATGTTCAACCAGCATGCCAAGTGGTTGAAAGTCACGTCGCTCCTTCCCTGGCGCAGGAAGATCGCCTCGCTGAATTACCTCATCACCTCGCATGTCTGGCGCCAGGACCACAACGGATTTACCCACCAGGATCCCGGTTTCATCGACCATGTGGTGAACAAGAAGGCATCGATCGTGCGGGTATACCTTCCGCCGGATGCAAATTGCCTGCTGTCGGTTATGGACCACTGCCTGCGAAGCCGTCATTACGTCAACGTTGTGGTTGCGGGCAAGCACCCGGCCCCGCAGTGGCTGGGCATGGATGCCGCGGTCAAGCACTGCACCGAAGGAATCGGCATCTGGCAGTGGGCCAGCAACGACCAGAACGTTGCGCCCGACGTGGTCATGGCCTGTTGCGGGGACGTGCCGACGCTCGAAACGCTTGCCGCCGTTTCCATCATGCGCGAACACCTGCCCGACCTTAAAATCCGGGTGGTCAACGTGGTGGACCTCATGCGGCTGCAGCCGCAGACCGAACACCCGCACGGGTTAGGCGACCGGGATTTCGATGAACTTTTTACCCGGGATAAACCGGTCATCTTCGCTTTCCATGCCTACCCGTGGCTCATCCACCGCCTTACCTACCGGCGCACCAACCATCGGAATTTCCATGTGCGCGGCTATAAGGAAGAGGGTACCATAACCACCGCCTTCGACATGACGGTCCTCAACGAGCTTGACCGGTTTCACCTGGTTATGGACTCCATCGACCGCCTGCCGCAGACCGGCGAAAAAGGCATCTATCTCAAGCAGCAGCTCAAGGATAAGCTGATCGAACACAAACTGTACATCGACAAAAACGGCGAGGACCTTCCGGAAATCCGGAACTGGAAATGGGTCTTGCCGAAATAGACGAAAGGAATTTGCGATATGGAAAAAAACCCGTTGAAGCAATTGGGCACCCTGGGTCAGTCGATCTGGCTGGATTACATCCGGCGCGATCTTATTACCGGCGGCGAGCTTCGTCGCCTGATCGAAAACGACGGATTGCGCGGCATGACTTCGAACCCGGCAATCTTCGAGAAGGCGATTGCCGAGAGCCATGATTACGATGAAGAAATTCGCGCCCTGGCCGATGAGGGAAAGGATGCGCCGGCAATTTACGATGCCGTCAGCCGGCACGACGTGCAGATGGCCGCCGATGAGTTCCGGACGGTGTACGATGCGACAGGCGGCAAGGACGGCTATGTCAGTCTTGAGGTCAATCCCCACCTGGCGCATGATACCGACGGAACAATCGAAGAAGCGCGCCGGTTGTGGGCGGCCCTCGACCGGCCCAATGTCTTCATCAAGGTCCCGGGCACGGTTGAAGGATTGCCTGCCGTCAGGCAACTGATCACCGAAGGAATCAACGTCAATGTCACCCTGCTCTTCGGGCTGCCCCGGTACCGCGAAGTTGCCGAGAGCTATATCGCCGGTATCGAAGCGCGATTGGCGCAGGGGAAATACGTGCATTTGGTAGCTTCGGTAGCCAGTTTTTTCCTGAGCCGTATCGATACTCTCGTGGATCCGCAACTTGAAAAAATTATTGCGCAGGGCGGCGAGAAGGCCGACCGTGCCTGGCAGGTGCTCGGGCAGACGGCAATAGCGAGCGCAAAAAAAGCCTACCAGGTTTATAAGGAGTTGTTCGGGAGCCCGAGGTTTACAAGCCTTGCTGCAAAGGGAGCGCAGCGCCAGCGCCTGCTCTGGGCAAGCACCGGAACCAAAAACCCGGGTTACAGCGATGTTAAATATGTTGAGGAACTCATCGGGCCCGATACGGTGAATACGGTTCCGGTCGAAACCCTCAACGCATTCCGCGACCATGGAGAGGCGAAAACCCGGCTCGAACATGAGGTCGGGATTGCAGCCGGGACCATGGAGCGGTTATCGGACACCGGAATCGATATCGACGAGGTTACCAGGCAGCTTGAGGACGAGGGCGTCGAGAAATTCAATAAGCCATACGACAAGCTGCTCGCGGTTGTTGCCGAACAGGCACAGCGAGCGCATCGCACCTAGGGGGTAATCTTGACAGGACAGTCTCGTGCGAGTCACCCGATGTTCGGGTTGCTCCCGGCGGAGATAGAGGGATTCGATCTGTTGGCCGAGCTTGCGCTCGATTTGCGTTCGTCATGGAACCATGCGACCGACGTCATCTGGCGAAAGCTTGACGAAGATCTGTGGGGAAGCACGCATAATCCCTGGGTTGTGCTGCAAACCGTCTCCCGGGACAGGATCCAGAGCTCTCTGGCAGACCCTGCGTTTCGTGCAAAGGTTGACAGCCTGGTTAAGACCAGGCGGGAGGCAAAGAATTCACCGGCATGGTTTCAGCAGCATTATGCGAAGCCGCCGCTCTCCTGCGTCGCATATTTCAGCATGGAATTCATGGTGAGCGAAGGACTGCCCATCTATTCCGGCGGGCTGGGCAATGTCGCCGGCGATCAGCTGAAAGCCGCCGGCGACCTCGGCGTACCGGTAGTCGGGGTGGGACTTCTCTACCAGCAAGGCTATTTCCGCCAGGTGATCGACAAGGACGGATCCCAGCAGGCGCTCTATCCCTACAACGATCCCGGACAGCTGCCGATCACCCCGCTGCGCCAGGAGAACGGCGAGTGGCTGCGCCTCGAATTCGACCTGCCGGGTTACCGGATCTGGGTGCGTGCCTGGCAGGTCCAGGTCGGCCGGGTTCGGCTTTACCTGCTCGACAGCAACGATGCCGTTAACTTTCCCGCCCATCGCGGGATCACGAGCGAGCTTTACGGAGGAGGCCCGGAACTGCGCCTCAAGCAGGAACTGCTCCTCGGGATCGGCGGCTGGCGGCTTCTTGACGCGCTTGGCATCCGGCCGGAGGTCTGCCACCTTAATGAGGGGCATGCCGCCTTTGCGGTGCTGGAGCGGGCCGGACACTTCATGGAAAAATCCGGGCAACCCTTTGACGTTGCGCTGGCCGTCACGCGGGCGGGAAACCTTTTCACCACCCATACCGCGGTGGCCGCCGGTTTCGATCGGTTTACTCCCGCTCTCATCGGGCAATACCTCGGCGGCTATGCAAAGAATAAGCTCGGGCTCACGCTTCCTGAATTGCTTGCGCTGGGCCGGGAGAACCCGGAGGACGCCTCGGAAAGCTTCAACATGGCCTATCTG
>PLTF01000060.1 GCA_003164335.1 Fibrobacterota bacterium | reverse complement strand
TACATTTTCAAAAAACCTTTGACATATGCCTTATCACTCGGTGTCCAACGAATACCACCCTGGCCGAAGGTCAAATTCCCCAATCCATTTCCGTCTGCCGTTGGAATGACACTTACGCCTATGAAAATACATTTTTTGGCAGAACTGCAGGACCAATACTAATTTTAACTTCATGTTTAGCCAGTGATCCTCCTTGAAGAACAATTCAAAAAAAATTAGATTTGCGCTCTTGGACAAGCTCAGGAAAAAGGAAATCAAAGCCGACTTTATAAAGAACCACGCGCATAGCGCGTGGTCTTAGGTCGCTCCCTCAAAGGGAGCTAAAATAATTTTTGAAAAATCAGTCTGACAATTCGTGATAAATGGCGCATTTTAAAAGATTCTGCTTCTAGTTGAGGTAGTTATAAAAATGAAATTTTCCATGCGTTTTTTAAAGGCATTATTCACTTATTTAGGCATAGCCTAACTGGACACCCCCGTGCATTGCACGGGGAACTATTAATGGTTAGAGATCCTTTTAATCAAATTGAATATTTATGCTTTGCACATCTTGAACATATTTATCAGCTATCCTTCCGATAAATGCGCTTAAAAAATTCCACTCTTTGCCGGGCTTTTGAGGACTCAGAATTTCGCAATTAATAATGCCAAGCGATGAATTCCAATTCATCCACCCTGGATAGTTCGGATTAGTATGCGTTACTTTTCTACCTCTTTTTTGAACGTTAAAAGTCTTAAGTGTGCCTGTGCTCATTGCCGTTTTGAGCTTCTTAAATAATTTTGCATTTTTCTTTTCAATAATTTGGAGCCGAATCATATTTTTTCCTTTCTAAGAGATACCACATTTTAAAAAATTTGTTTTGAATGCGAATTTCATGACGCGCCCTTATTCCTCTCCTAAATAATAAGAAGAGCCATTATGCTTAATTGAAGGAACCGGTTTGTTTCATAATATCGCCAGCTCCTCCAAAAATTTGAAAATGCTCTTCGGCCAAATTCGTATCACTTTTGACCCCGGCCTTTGCATATTGGACACTCCTTTAAGCCGGTGTCCTTACACGAATAACATCCTTTGCCCTTGCAATGGGGGCAACTGACAGCTCCGGTCCCGTTACAAGTTGGACATTTCACAATTAATCACCTCCCTTCTTGCAATTGAAAAATTATTAACTATAAAGATAAATCTCGCAATTAAAAGAATCAAATATTACTGTCAAATGCGTTCCACCTTGATTTCTCCCTATCAAATCTTCTTTAATAAACATTTTCATTATGCGACAATAGTTGTCGGTCTCCCATATTATTTTAATTCTTGAGTCGAAAATGTCCCAATCAAACCTTGGAGGATCGCCCATGAACCACCAAACCGCCGCCCCGCATCTCGTCCATTTCATCGAAACCTGGGCCGAAAAATCCCGCGTTGATGTATTGAAAGACGGCTATGCGTCTCTTTCGCAGATGCTCGATATCAACAAAAATAATAATCCCTATAAAGAAATGCCAAAGGCAAAATTCATGAAATTGCTATCGCACCGACTCGAACGGCAGATTGTGCTGGTGAAATACCTCTCGTTCTGCTTCCTCCTCGACAGTCAGGGCCTTGATGACACGAAACGATTTGTTTCCCTGCAGCAGTACGACCGAATTCCATCGATTAGCGATCCATGCTACATGCTGTCTTTTAAGGCTTGGAGAGACGGCAAAGTAATCCTCATGGCAAAAGACTTCAAGGATGTCTTCTTCGCTGACCTTTATGCCCTGATGCTGACCCATGGAGTTACCGTCACCCACCCTGATCCGGATTGGATCACGAAGGAAAAGAAGAATTACCTTGTACAATGTCTGCGGGAGAATATGAAATATGATGGCTTCAAGATCAGCCTGCGCCCGGCTCCCATTTTCGGAATTAAAGAAGAAACCGGCCCAATTAATAATAATCCTGCTTTATGTGTAACGTATCAATGTGACGGAATTCCAACCACAGACAATGAAATCCGGATCGTGCATGCGTCAAAATTATTCAACATAAACATTCCAAAGTGGCTTGCACCTCCGCCCGTAGCGGATTGATCTTTATTTATTTTCAAAAATCCTTTAAAATGGAGCTCCCATGTCCTTCCACTACCTCACCAAATCCCGTTATCTCCAGGGCCTCCAGTGCCCGAAACTGCTCTGGCTGAGCGTTAATGAACCCGAGGCTGCTGGTGAACCAGACGAGGAGACCGAACACCGGTTTGCTGTTGGTACGAAAATAGGCGCGCTTGCTCGGGAACGGTTTTCCCAAGGAGTCCTCATTTCTGAAGATCATTTCCACCTGACGAAAGCTTGCCAATCTACCAATGCCGCCATAAAAGCTGGCGCTCCGGCGATTTTTGAAGCGACGGTATTGCATAAAGGGCTTGCCTGCCGGGCTGATATCTTGCAGCGGGTGAAAGGAAAAAAGAACCTCTGGAGCATCATTGAAGTAAAAATGAGCAGCAAGGTCAAGCCGGTGCATCACGACGACCTCGCCTTCCAGCGATACTGCTTTGAATGTGCCGGTTTTAAAATTCTTACGACTTCTCTAATGCACGTCAACACCGGGTATGTCCGTGATGGAGGGCTTGATCCGAAGGAGCTATTAACCCAGGAAGATATTACCAAAGCGGTTTTGAAAAAATCAGCGGGCATTGCGAAGACGGTAAAAAAGCTGTCGACAGTGCTGACCGGGAGCAAGTGTCCTGATATCACGGCCGGGAAGCAATGCCTCGATCCCTATGAATGCCCGTTTTTCGACCAATGTAATGAGCCTCCTAAAGAATACAGCATTTACGAGCTTCCTCGCGGGCAGCGAATCATTCCTATGCTTGCGGAACGCGGGATCGAGCTTCTAAAGGACATTCCCTCGGACATTAAACTCTCTTCACGGTATGAAAAAATGGTGTTGAGCGTTAAGCGCCGAAAACCGATCATCGATAAACCGGGAATCAAAGAGTATCTCGACACTCTCGTCTTCCCACTCTACTATTTCGATTTCGAAACGATCAATTCAGCAATTCCGCCGTTTGATAACTGGAAGCCCTATCAGACGACGCCCTTTCAATTTTCGCTCCATATTCAAGCAAAGCAAGGGGGCGCCTGCGAGCATTATGCATTCCTTCAGAAGGATGCAACCGATTCGCGCGAACCGCTCATCAAGCGGATGATCGCGCTCCTTGGTAAAAAAGGCAGCATCATTGCGTGGAACATGTCCTTTGAAACAAGTAAAATCAAAGTTCTCGCAGAAAGGTTTCCTGAATACGAAAAAAGATTGCTCGCCTTGCTGCCACGCTTCTGGGATCTTATGATTCCGTTCAGCCGGGGAGACTACACCCATTATAATTTTCATGGCAGCTCATCGATTAAAAAGGTCCTCCCGGTTCTTGTACCAAAGCTTTCTTACGAAGATATGGAAATTCAGGAGGGGGGTACCGCAAGCCTGAAATATGAACGGTGGCTTTTCGGGGAGATGGAAACCAAGGAATGGAGAAAAACCTATCGTGATCTATTACAATATTGCAACCTCGATACCTTGGCAATGGTGGAAATTATGAAAGTATTGAAAAAGAATATATAGCAGGAAAGCTGCACCACCAAAGCAAAAGGGAGACGCTTACCTGTATTGGTGAATTAGCTATGCTACTGTATCCGGGATAGTATTTCCCTTGAGCTGCTCAGGGACTGGCCTTCTTCCTTCTGCGTTAATTTATAGAATTCGCATTGCATGCAATTGCCCAGCTTTTCCGCAAAAGATCCTTGCACCTTGCCACCGCAAAAGGTTCCGGCAATTGCCCAGCAGGCGCGACCGCCGTTTTTCCCGGAGTTCAGCCCATTGGCTTTCAATGTTATTGGAGCAGGACATACCCCAAATTCAGTAACCTTTGCTCCGCCCGGCTCACGCCCGCATTTCTTAAATTCCCAGCAGTTCAGCTTCGACACGGTTTGCCCTCTCATTTCATTTGGAGGTGAATGGTCTCACTTTACTCATTCTATCCCAACGGAGTGGCTAACGCAATAAGAAACTATGCGGATGCTGATCTGCGGTGCTGCTCGACCACCTTGAGAAATAAAGGATCGGATAGGCAGCGGAGAAACGCATGCAGAGGCAGGAATGCTGAAAAGGAAGAAGCGTTGTTGCTTAGAGATAAAAAGAAAATCGCCACGCGCCGGAGAGAGACGTCATGGGGGTTATTTAGCAGTGAATGAGACTTTTTTGCTGCGAATATACCTTGGTGCAAGACATTTCCTATTGCTTTTCATCCCTCATTGAGGATCCTTGCCACCTGCATCATCACCTTCCTCCATCGGCTTATCCATTTCGATACCCTCTGACTCGGGCGATTCGGGCTCATGAGGTACCGATTCTAACGCCTCCTCGTCACCTTTTTTCACCGTTCCATCATTCTTCCCGTTCAGCCACTCCCATCCATCCTTTTCCAGGGAAGCTGCGTCGATCTCCTGACCGGGTTCGGGATTCCCGGCCTCATCGAAGGGAGATTCCGATTGAGCCTGCGCCCGGGATTGCGCCGAAGCGAGCTCTTCGATCGGCAGATTTTCGATCTTCTGGCGCACCATTGCCTCAAACTCTTCGATATTCGGAAGATCTTCAATCCTGTTGAGGCCGAAATATTTGAGAAACTCGGGAGTAGTTCCATAGAGCAGCGGCCTGCCGGGCTTGTCGCTTCGGCCGGTGATGGTAACCAATCGCCTTTCGAGAAGGGTTTTCATTGCGCCGTCGGAAATAACGCCCCGGATTGCTTCAATCTCCGCCTTGCTCATGGGCTGCCGGTAGGCGATGATGGAGAGACATTCAAGCGCTTGAATTGAAAGACGCTTCGCCGCCTTTTCCTGAAAGATCTGCCGTACCCAGGGGTGGTAATATGCAACCGTCTTAAACTGGTAGCCCCCGCCTACTTCCACAATTTCGAACGGATGCCGTTCCTTTTGAAGCTGGCGGTTGATTTTTTCAACCATTGAGGAAATCTCCCGGCCGCCCGGGTTGCCCGGCAGGATTGCCTTGAGTCGGGCAGCGGTAAGGAACTCATCCGAGGCAAAGATCAGCGCTTCGAGGATGCGAAGGCTCTCAGCGGAGGCATGCCGGGACACCTCCGTCGTCTCTCCCGATGCTTCCTCAGGGTGGGGAATATCGTCCTTTTTACGTTCTTCTTCACTCATAAGCATTCCCATCCCTTAGTGTCCACCGGTTTGCGGCCCGTTCCGCTTCTCCTTCGAATCCGATTCATGACCGTTCGCCATGCCGGTCATCTGCAGGAGCATCATGCGCAGGTGTTTCTGCCGGAACAGAGGGCTCCTCCGCAGCCGGACCGGCTTCCCGGGGCCTTTGCCGGCGGGATACCAATATCTGCCCGAACCGCTCTTCCTGGCGAAAAGAAATCTCCTGCATTTTAACGAGTTCCAGGATTGCCATAAAGGTTACCACAATGACGATCTTCCGCAGGTCGTCGAAGAAGAGCGATTCGAAGCTCACTTCGCCCTCTTCAACCACCATGGCAAGCACGTGCTCGATACGGTCGTCGATCTTTACCGTATCGAGTTGCACGACATGCCGGTGGTCTTCCTCTGATCTCGCCCTTGTCAAAACCTGCCTGAAAGCGGCCAGGAGGTCAAAAAGCGACAGAGACCCTAAATCAACCCCGCCATCCTCGTCGCCTGCGAGCGGATCGATTGCTTCAGGCGTCCCGCGCTTGAAAATATGAATTTGTTCGGTCTCAAAATTCTTGAGTGCTCCGGCAGCCTGCTTGAACTTCTGGTACTCGAGTAACTGACGGATGAGCTCTTCGCGGTTATAAATGCCTTCGTCGCCGGAGGGAACTTCCTCCCCCTCGACAGGCGGCAGGAGTTCCCGCGCCTTCAGGTACGTGAGCGTCACCGCCATGTGCAGGTATTCGGCGGCAATGTTGATATTGACTTCTCTTAAAAGATCGAGATACGCGAGGTACTGGGTGGTAATTTCAGCCAGCGGAAGCTCCGCTATATTTACCTCGGCCCTGGTCACCAGATAGAGCAGCAGATCGAGAGGACCCTCAAAAACATCAAGCTTGACCTCATATTCCTGCTGCCTCATTGGGATGGCCTTTGAGCCGGCGTATCGATTCGATCCAGGCGGTGCGCCATGCCCTTACCCTACTCCACCGTCACCGATTTAGCCAGGTTGCGCGGCTGGTCGATTGCGCAGCCGCGCAACGCCGCAATATGGTAGGCAAGAAGCTGCAGCGGGATGACGGCAAGGAGCGGCGAGAGCATGTCCACCGTTTCGGGTATATAAATGACATGCTGGGCATGTTTCGCGATTTGCTTGTCGCCTTCGGTGGCTACCGCAATGATACTGCCTCCCCGCGCCTTGATCTCCTGGATATTGGAAAGCACTTTTTCGTAGACACTGTCCTGGAGCGCGATCACGACGGTCGGCATGTTTTTATCGATGAGCGCAATCGGTCCATGCTTCATTTCCGCAGCGGGATAACCCTCGGCATGAACATAGGATATTTCCTTGAGCTTGAGCGCCCCTTCGAGCGCCACCGGAAAATTGTACGATCTGCCAAGGTAGAGGAAATTGTTATGCTTATAGTAGGTGCGGGCAATTTCAATAATTTCCTCATTCTTTTTCAGAATTTTAGCGGCCTGCTTCGGGATTTCGGCAAGCGCCTTCGCGATTTTCATGCCGTCGGCATGGGATATGCGGCGCATGCGGCCCAGAAGCAGGGTCAAAAGCGCAAGAACGGTAACCTGCGAAGTAAACGCTTTTGTCGAGGCGACACCGATTTCAGGTCCTGCGTGCAGATAGACACCGCCATGCGTTTCACGGGCAATACTCGATCCAACGGCATTACAAATCCCCAACACCGTGGCTCCCCGGTTTGCCGCCTCCCGAAGTGCCGCCAGGGTATCGGCAGTCTCCCCTGACTGGCTGAGGACGAATACAACCGTATGAGGATCAATTATAGGGTTCCGATACCGGAACTCGGAGGCATATTCCACCTCAACGGGAAGACCTGCTACTTCCTCGATCATATACTCACCGATAAGCGCAGCGTGCCAGCTGGTGCCGCACCCGATGAGTATAATTCGCTGAATGGAGCGAAGTTCCGGCAGTACCAGGTTAAGGCCGTCGAGTCGCGATGTCCCCTCCTCGGCAAGCAACCGTCCGCGCATCGCGTTCCTGATGGTTTCGGGCTGCTCGAAAATCTCCTTCAGCATGAAGTGGTTAAATCCGCCTTTGGCGAGGGCGTCGGCATTCCATTCAATATGCTGGATCTCCGGATTTACGGCCCTGTTGTCAAACGTCATGGTGTGAAAAACGCCGCCCTTGCGCATTTCTATGAGATTGCCGTCCTTGAGATAGATCACATTCTTGGTATGGCTGACCACGGCCGAAGCATCGGAAGCCAGAAATAATTCGTCGGTACCGATCCCGGCCACGAGCGGAGAGCCCTTACGGGCGCCGATCAGGATATCCGGGTTGTCAAAAGCAATGACCGCGATACCTAAGGTCCCCTCGACGTCAAGGAGCGCCCGCCGCACCGCTGCCGCAAGGTCGCCGTCGGTGTAGTAACGACCGATGAGCTGCGAAAGAACCTCCGAGTCGGTCTCCGATCGAAATCGGACACCCTCGCTCTTCATCATTTCCTTCAGGACCGAGTAATTTTCAATGATACCGTTATGTGCTACTGCAACGCGATTCCCGAAATCGGTATGCGGGTGTGCATTCACCTGCGAGGGCTCTCCATGGGTTGCCCAGCGGGTGTGGGCGATGCCGGTAGTGCCCATCGGCGGGGATTTTTTCAGGATCTCCTTGAGATGCGCGACATTGCCCTTATCTTTTATAATCTGGACCATCTTCCCATTCGCCAGGGCAATTCCTGCACTGTCGTACCCGCGGTATTCAAGCGCGGTCAACCCGGCCAGAAGAATGGGACAAGCTTCCTGATTTCCAATATAACCGACAATTCCACACATGAGCGCGCTCCCCTCTTAACCCTGAAAACCAACGGTGCGCGCGGTTTTCAGGCTCTCATGAAAGGTACTCCGCCTGCGAAAATGCACCGCAGAACCTGTTACCGGCCTCGATGTACCTGCTTCCCCCGATAAATATAATAGAATTAGTGCACCCGGCGAGGGCAATCGATATCCCCGATTGCCTGTTTCAAAATGAGGCAGGGACGGATAAATGGTCTTATTGAAGCTCCCCGAAGCAGAGCTTCGGGGACCGCGAAAGCAGCCTGCCATGCGCCCGCTGTGCCTGTTCAGCGGGATCGGTTCGCGCTTTCAGCAGCCGATGTCAGTGCTCTGCGGTGGAACTTTTCCGAAGCCTTTCCCACCATTCACGATTATTGCGGTACCAGGCAATTGTCTGCTCGATCCCCTGTTCAAAGGTCACCGACGGTGACCAACCGAGGTCGCGCCGGGTCTTGGCAGCATCGATGGCGTACCGCCGGTCGTGGCCCGGACGATCTTTCACAAAGTCGATGAGACGATCCGGTTTGCCAAGCATGGCAAGGATAAGCCGAACAATATCGATATTGCGCTTTTCATTATTGCCGCCTATGTTATATACCTGCCCGGGAGCGCCTTTCAGAATTGCTGTTTCTATGGCCGCGCAGTGGTCACCGACGAATAGCCAGTCGCGTACATTCAAACCATCGCCGTAAACCGGGAGCGAAAGGTCCAGCAGGGCATTCGTGACCATGAGCGGAATAAGCTTTTCCGGAAACTGATAAGGGCCGTAATTGTTGGAACATCGGGTGATGATGGCTGGGAAGCCGAACGTTTCGCAGTACGCCCGGACCATGAGATCGCTGCCGGCTTTGCTGGCCGAATAGGGAGAGTTCGGCGCCAGAGGTGTTTCTTCGGTGAAGTAGCCGTCCGGACCGAGCGAGCCGTAGACTTCATCGGTGGAAACATGCAGGAACCGCACTTTGTCAAATTTATCGTGCCACGATGTTCTTGCAACGCGAAGAAGCGTGTGGGTTCCGAGAATGTTGGTCTGAACAAACCGGTCGGGATCGGTAATGCTTCGGTCGACATGGGACTCGGCTGCAAAATGGACAACCGTATCGATCCCGTAATCCGCAAAGAGAGCGGTAAGCAGGCTCACGTCCCGGATGTCGCCTTTAACGAACCGGTAGCGCGGATCGTGTTCAACGGATCTGAGATTATCCGGATTTCCCGCGTAGGTAAGTGCATCGAGATTGATGACGCGAAGGTCGTCCCGGCGATTGAGAAGATGGTGAACGAAATTGGCACCGATGAAGCCGGCCCCGCCGGTTACGAGAATATTTTTCATAGTGGTAGAAAAATAACCTCTCACAACGGGGATTGCACTTCTCGCTCAAGGAAGGCTGAAAATGCCTCTTTCCAATGCGGCATGCGGTTGAGCCCGAGCCTTTTAAGCGCTGCATTTTCCAGCACGCTCCATGCGGGGCGCGGTGCCGGTCGTGGAAACTCGGCAGTAGTGCACGGATCGACAATCGTTTTAAAACCGGCTGCGCGGACGATCTCCCCGGCGAAGTCGTACCATGAGCATTGGCCTTCGCTCGTACCGTGGTACAGGCCAAAACGACCGGTTTCGAGCAGGGTGAGCGTCTGGGAGCAAACATCGAGCGTGCAGGTGGGGGATCCGATCTGGTCATTTACCACCCTGATATGCGAATCGGTTGTTTCATATTTCTTCGCCAATTCCCGTATGGTTTTTACAAAATGAGTGCCGGTGGTTCCGTACAGCCAGGCGATTCTGATGATGAAGGTCCGGTCATTATTCGCCCCGGCAAGCCGCTCCCCCTCAAGTTTCGATCTGCCGTAGACGGTTCGGGGCCCGGTTGGATCCGACTCTCCATAGGGAACCGTTGCATTCCCATCGAAAACATAGTCGGTGCTGTAATGCACAAAAATGCTCCCAACCTCCTTGGCGGCAAGGGAAAGGAACCCGGCCCCCTCGGCATTAACTGAAAATGCCCTGCGGACCTCGGTCTCGCAGGCATCCACAGCCGTAAAAGCAGCGCAATTGATGACCGCGTCCGGCCTGATTTCGCCCAGGCAGGCACGGATACTCTCCTGACGGGTGATGTCGATGTCCGGATAGTCAATTCCTGAGGCCTCATGGCCCGCGTTCCGTGCAGCGAGAAGCATGTCGGATCCCAGCATGCCGGTATGGCCGACGACCAGAAGTTTCATGTACGTGTCTCCGAAGAAGCGGATAGTCCCGGTTCAATTACCATTGAGGATTTGACGGCAGCGAATTTCATCGGGATCGTTGAAATACTTTCCTTCTTTTTGTTTTTCAATGGTCGGCAAGATAAGATTCCGCCGGGTCAAGCCCGTTCCGGTACGGAACCTGGCACAGCAGGCCATGAGTTCCCCGGCATCGATATTGGTATTCATGGAGCTCAGCAGTCCCTGGACCATAGGCATGGTAAGCGTAATTTTCTGGTCATGGAGACCGTCGAACAGTGCGTCCATAACCGCTTCAACGCGCCGTTGATCGTCGTCAGATGAAGGGTTGCCCGTGGGAAGATACCTCATGAGGTCGCTGCTCCCCATGTGAGAAGAATCATTTCCCGAAATTGCAATTACTGCACCGATCTGATGTACCAGCTGCCCGGCGGTGGCCCTTGTAATTACGGCATATTTGACAAGATGCACCTCGAACAGCGGTTCCAGGAGTGATGCAACCAGCGGGGCTCCTCCGTAATTATACGCCTGGTTAAGGGTTTCGACCCCCTGAACATACTCTTCAACATGAAGGTTGGACGGAATCTGCACAATGTACACAACTCCTCTATCGGGCTGAAAGCTTACTACGCCGAAAAAGTAGGGAGGTCCGCAAATAAGCACGGTGAATGGCTGATCGGTCTTGTCTCGGATTTTTCCATTCCTGGCAGCGGTATCACGCGGAGCGGGAGATCCGCCCGGAGCAGCCTGCAGAGACCGCTCGGCAACCCCGAGATCGGGAGCGGACCGCGAGAGCTGGAACGGCCTTCCGTCGGCAAAAGCTATGACGGTCTGTCCGGATTGAAGATTGACCGATTCGGCACTCCCATTCATTTCGGCATGGACCGTCCCTCCGATACAGGAAAGGGATATCCGGTCGGTTTGCACATCGAGAAGGAAATTGGTCGCTTTTCCCCCGGCGGTAACCGATGCAACAGGCGTCGCAATCCGGAATTCACCGGAGGAGCCGCTCTGCCCCACCTTATACCAGCAGCTGCCGCTTTTCTGCCGGATAGTGAAGTTTGACCCGCCATCCGACCCGGTTTCCATACGATCGAGGATAATATCTGAGAACTCGTCGCTTACAATACGGGCAGTTGATCCGATAACGACTTCGGATTGTGCCGATCCGAGGGTTTGCACTTCATCGCCCGTCCGCAAAACCATTCCGGCCTTCGGCGGCTCCTGCCGATTGCCGATTGCGGTAACTATAATTTCGCCCGAAAAGGATTCGAGGCGAGTGCCGGAAAGATTGCTCTCGTTAAGACGCGTTTGAGCAATTCCGCCGGTCTGCCATACGAAGATGATAAGGCACAGCACCCGCGTTTTCAAGGAGAATACCCGCCCTCTCTTTAAAATGCAAGGGTGGCGCTCCCGAACCGGGAGCTCACTATCTTGCACGACCGGTTTGGTCACCGATGATCTTCCAGCTGTCGTTGCCGTTTTTCCATGAGAGCGCTTTTATGATCCGTAAAGTATCGGAGCCGCTCACCATGGTCAGCCTGAGGCGGGTTTCGATCAGGGGAGGCGGGGCAATCGTCCGCCAAATGGTGTCCAGCTTATACGATGCGCCCCGGTTTCTGGCAAAATAAGTCCTGGCCCGGTCCCGCCACTTTCCAAAATCACCGCCGGAAAATTTAAACTGGGCCGTATCGTAAAGACTGAGATATCCATCGAGGTCCGCTGTCTTCAGTGCATTGAACCAGAGCCCGGTTCCGGAAACAGGAGTCAAGGGTATTCTCCCCTTTTGTTCAGGATCGGGGAGCATGGTATCGGACATAATGGACGCGGTATCGCTTACCGTCGACAGCGACGCGCCGGCTCTTTTCGGCACTCCGGCGGTTCCTGCGGTTTCGACATGGCCTTTTACCGTTGCCGCGCGGGATGAATGGTTTAAATACCATAATCCTGCGGCCGATATCCCGCATAGAAGAAGCAGGAGGATGAATCTTTTCCGGGCAATGCGCCGGCCGAAAGTTCCGGCCGCGGCAAGAAATTTTGGCGAACCGTACCGGATCGTCAATATACCCTTCCTGAAACCATTTTCAAGGCGAAGTCCTAATTCCCGGAGCGCCGGCCCCTTTTTCTTCTCATCGTCATAGGTATATTTACTATAGGAATAATAACCGTAATACCCATAGTAGTACGGATAGTAACTGCGATGCAGCGATACACCGTTGAAAATTCCGCCGAATATGGTGCACCCGAGCCGGGAGATCTGATGCTTGGCCTGCTTGGCGGCCTTCAGGGGTGTCCAATTGGTCCTGAATACCATGACGCAGCCGTCCATTTTCGGCGCCATAGTCAACGCATCGCTGACCGGCAGAACTGCTGGGGAATCAAAAATTACAATGTCGGCCCGGTCGCGCAGCTCCTTGACCAGAAGGTCGAACCGGTAGGTGCCGACCAGTTCCGCAGGATTATGCGGGCGTTCGCCCGAGGTGATGAGCGACAAGTTGTCCAGCTCGGTTTTCTTGAGTACATTGTCAACCGTTGCGGTGCCGAGGAGATAGTCGGTCAGGCCGAGTTCCTTCGGGATTGCAAAAAGCGAGTGCATCTGTGATCGCCGCAGGTCGGCGTCAACGAGAATGGTTTTCTTTCCGTCAACGGCAAAGGTAATGGCCAGATTGGCGGCAAGCGTGGTTTTGCCTTCTCCCTTGATTGCACTGCATATCATGAACACCTTGCTGTTGTGCATTACCGCAAGGTGCTTCAGGTTCGCCCGCAGCGAACGAAACGGTTCGAGAATTTTCTTCTCCAGGTCGGCAAACTGCTGGATGAGCGCCTTATTGGTTTCAATGACCGGCACAATGCCCAGAAGCGGCAGATCGAGGTTTTTCTCGATTTGAATGGGGTCCTTGACGCTCTGATCCAGGTATTCGAGGAGGAAGGCAAGTCCGATGCCGAATATGAGGCCGATGATAAGCCCCATGATTATGGTGATGAATTTAACGCTCGGGACCGCCTGCGTCGGAAGCAACGCCCGGTTCTGGATAATAATATCTATTTTCTGGGCATCCCGCTGGACCTGCGCCTCGGCCTGCTTCGACTTAAGAAGCTTGAGCGTCTGAACGAGCGACTCCGTCTCCCGTTCCAGAAATGCGTACCGCTGCTGCACGGCGGGCAGCTTATGCAGTTCGCCGTTCAATTTTTCGATCTCCCCGGTCAGTGCCTGGCGTTTTGCCTCAAGGGATGAACGGTCGACGTTCCAGTCGACCTTATCCTGAAGGAGCGATTGGCGGATGGGATTACTGACGAGCGTCTTGGAAGAGGCCTCACGGGTCATGCTGTCGGCCCCGGAGGCTTTGAGCTTCTCGATCTGATTTCGCAGAATCTTGACCTTGAAGTGCTCGGGACTGTTTTCGGCTGACAGGGTATTGTATTCCAGTTCAAGTTGTGCAAGTTTGTCTTTGGTTGGATCGATATACGTAACCGACTGTACTACATCAGGTGATTGCTGGCTTATCTGCGAGGACACCGCCAGGTCTTTTTGCCTGCCCTGAAGGAGATTCATCTGGGTTTTCTGGAGATCGAGCTCCAGATCCGACAGTTTCGAAACGGTCAGATTCGTCTCATCGGAGAGTTCCACCATGCGATTGTCTTCTTTAAACTGCCGAAGGTCGCCTTCCTTTATATCCAGCTCGGCCTGAAACTTATTAATCTGCTCTTCGAGCTTTCCCAGAAGCGTGGTGATTTCCTGGGCGTTTACCTCTTTCTGGTAGTTGATATAGGTTTGGCACAATACGTTCAGCACATCGCGGGCAAGCCTGGCATCCGGATTCTGGTAGTAAAGTTCGATAAGGTCATTCCGCTCCCGGTTCGTCTGCCCCTGAGCGATTGTCAGATAGCGCTCAATCTGGCCCGGGTGAACCCGATTGCCAAGACTGTCGGCGACGATGGAGAGCACGGTATTTGATTTGAGCAGTTCAAGATGGGTATTGAGGGCGGTCTCCTGGTTCCCGGGATTGTGAAGATTCTCTTCGCCGATAAGTTCCTTGTCTTCCGGTTTGAACCGCAACTGGGCATGGGCCGTGTAGAGCCTCTCACTGTTGACATACTGGAATATGCAGAAGGCGGTGATGATGAGGGCAACGAAAGCAACCGGCCTTTTCCGCTGAAGGATGATTCCGAGATACCTGAAAAGGTCGAATTCGAGCTCTTCCTCGTCGTCTACCTTACCCGTGCGGAATCGCGACGCGGAATTTCTCGCTGCCGGGCCGGATGGTTCGGCTTTTCCCGATGCCGCCGCAGGCCTTTTCTGGGAAGGGGGCAACTGATGGTCGTCGCCATGAATGAAATGCAGGGGCTGCTGCGAATCTCCCGGTGCCGCTCCTGATGCATCTCCGGGAGCCTTCGGTGAGGCTTCGGAGGGCCGATCGGGATCAGCATTGATTTTCCTGATTATTTCGCTGAAACTGAATTTCTTCGATTTCATCCGCCCTGGGCTTTCATGTCATCGAGGATTGCCTGGATGTCATCGATTGAAATCGTGGAGAGGTCATGGGCAAAGCCGTAATGCAGGGCAAGCTTGCAGAGGCGGTTGATCTCCCGGGGAACGCCGCCGGTGGCCCGGAAAATCATTTCAAGGGACGATTCGGTGAAAACGCCGTTTTTCGATCTTCCCGCCACCCCGAGCCGATGATCGATATACCCGACAGTATTACTGAAATCGAGATTGTTGAGGTGAAACCGCAGTAAAATACGCTGGTCAAGCTGACGAAGACGCTTGATTTTTTCCCGCAACTCGGGCTGACCTACAAAAAATACGGTAAGAAATTTCTCCTCACGAGCGGTAAAATTCGTAAAATTTTTCACCTCGTCGAGAGCACCATCGTCCATTTGCTGCGCCTCATCATAGAGCACTACCAGATGGCGCATTTCTTCATACCGCAAATATTCGAGCTGAGCCCGGAAAAGCCGCATGAGAGCAAACTTATCGCCCCTGACGGGAATCTGGCCAACGCCTGCCGGAGGAGCATGCTGGTGTGCCGATGCAATACGTTCAACAGCGTCGAAAAGAAGGTCCTCAAAGGCATAATTTGAATTTTCAAATTCTATTATTTCGAACTGCGGCGGCGGCAGGGAGGCGAAAAATACATTTCTGAGGAGTGTTTTTCCGGACCCGATCTCTCCCGTAAGAAGACCGATATTCATGTTCCGGTCGTTGATAACATAGAGCATCCGGTCGAGCGCTTCCCGGTGACCCTCGCTCTCGAAGAAAAATCTGGTGTCGCTTACTTCTTCAAAGGGCTTCTCGGTTAATTCCCAGAATTCGATATACCCCATAGCCTGCTATCTCCGTAATCCCGAATCCGGTTCTTTTAAAGCGCATACCATCGCTTTCCAGCGTAAGGCCAACCTTCCATGGTTCAATCCGGTATTTGACCTGCTTGCAGGAGGGGTCCCTCGCTCCAACGCATCCACCGCCGATAAGCCGTTAAGAGTCGTCGTCTCGTCTCAGCGATCGTTAATCCAGATTGCGTACAGGGCTATCTCCAGGGCAAGAGCTACGGCGCTAAGAATGGCGGCTAGAACACCCCAGTTGAAGATAAACGTTTCCGGAATAAATATGGTGTCGCCCGGGTAGAGCAGGAATTTGTTGGTTTCAAGTTTCGACATCTTCCCGTTACAAAGGTCGAGCAGATCGACCGAAATGATAGTGCCGTCGGCCCTGATAATTTTGGCGATCCGCGCACCGGCGTTTTTCTGCCCGCCACACATGGCGAGTGCCTTGATTAAATCGATAGGTTCATAAATTTCAAATTCACCGGGACGATTGACATCACCGATGATGAAGATTTTGTTGGCAAAATATGCCTCAATCGAAATCGAAACCACGGGATTATTCACATAGGGGGACAACTTGCTTTCCATGATTTTAACGAGCTGGGCGCAGGTAAGCGAGGCGACATCCAGCTCCCCGATGACCGGATAGTTTATCCGGCCATCGGGCCTGATCTTATGGCGACCGGAGAATTCTTCATGCTCAACGACATTCACGGAAATCACATCTCCCGGCTTCAGGACGTATTCTTCGCCCTCTGCCGCCGCAGTCGCATTGAGCAGGAAAATCACGGCGCCTGCCATGGCGATGATCATCGGGATTACTTTGCCGAGACCGAACGCCTTATTATTTGAAAAGGTCATGATCTCATTTAACCCGCGCAAAAAAAAGTCGCCTAACTCATTGAAAAAAGATTTTATCTTTTATGCCCATGTTTTGCAAGGATAATCTATTAACGGCATTTTGAATGCCAGGCAGACATAATGGAGCCGGAACTTCCCTTCCCTGCCCCCAAAAAAAAACGAACCCCCGCTTCATATTTGAAATATAATATCAAAACCGAGTAATGGAAAAAAGATTCTATCTTTTAGTGCCGGTTGAATCTATGCCCGCTTATGATTATCCCTTCCCGAGATAGGACGGCGGGCAGGAGCGGGGGCATTGATCCTTGGCGCCGGATAGAATTTTTTTGTCAGGGAACCGTTTCGCAAGAGCGAATTTATAATATAGTGCTTTTTGCTCGCGGGCGACCACATCGTGATTTCGCAAGGAATTCGCAGGTGTACTTCATGCCCGGGCAAATCGGCGGGCACCCCTAAATACTATTTTTGAAAAATGATTCCACATACGCCATCCTTTTCGGTTCCCGATACAAACTTTATGTCCGAGGCCATTGCGCTGGCGTGGTCCGTCAAAGGCAAAACCTTCCCGAATCCTGCTGTTGGAGCGATCGTTGTCCATAGGTCCGGGATAGTGGGGACCGGGACCACGCAACCCTGGGGCGGTGCACATGCGGAACGCGTTGCCCTGAACCAGGCGGGCCCGCTTGCCCGGGGAGCTACCCTCTATGTCACGTTAGAACCATGCTGCCACCAGGGCCGAACCCCTCCCTGCATCGATGCGGTAATCGAAGCTGGAATCGGACGCGTGGTGGTCGGGGTCGGCGATCCGAACCCTCTCGTCAATGGCAAGGGGATTGCGCGTCTCAGGACGGCGGGTATTGCAGTTGACGCCTTCCTGCTGCGCGAGGAGGCGGAGGCCGTTAATGAGGATTTTTTTTGGGCTATTACCCGGCGAAGATCCTGGATTACCCTGAAGCTTGCCCTCACGCTCGATGGTCGCATTGCCGATTCGCAGGGGTTCTCAAAGTGGATCACCGATTCGCCGGCTCGTGCCTTTGCGCATGAATTGCGTCGCCGCCATGCGGCCATAGCAGTGGGAAGAACCACGCTCGAACGAGACGATCCGCGACTCACCGTGCGGAGAAAACGGGAGTTCAATCCGGCCCGCTGCATCTTCTCCTCAGGAAGAGACCTCCCCGCAGCATGCTGGTTCCTTCAGCATGCCGGAGCGGCAAGAAGTATCGTCGTTATCCGCGAACGGACCTCGCGGCGGGTCGAGCTTGACGGCGATTCCCGGATCGAATACTGGTACACAGGACGGTCGAGGAAATCGGCGCATTTGGAAGCTTTCACCGAAATGGCCTTTGAAAACAACCTGACGAGTGTCTTTGTCGAAGGCGGACAAAAACTCGCCTCTTCATTCCTCGAAGCCGGGCTCGTCAATCGCGTCTATATGCTTTATGGGAATAAAATCGTCGGCAGGGGTCTCGATGGGTTACTCTTTGCAAAGGGCCTTCCCATCAATAATTCCCTTCGGTTGAAAAACATGAAAATGCTGGCGCTCGGCGATGCCGCCTTCGGCGTTACCGGAATTCCGAAATTCGACTGACTATCCTTATCGGTATCAAATTGACCGAGGGGGACCTCTAAAAATTGCTTTGTTCGTCCTTCGACAAGCTCAGGACGAACGGTAATCCCTTAAAATTGAAGAAAATGGCCGTTCGTGGTGAGCCTGTCGAACCATGAACGGTATTTTTAGAGGTCCCCTGGGGTTGATCGTGGTCCTCACCGGCAGGCCTTCAAATCGGCCCTTCCGGTAGCCTTGGTATAAAATGGAAGCCCGGTAATTTTCCCCGAAAGGATCCCCCGTTCGCTCCGGATCCCAACTTCCGTCCCAATCGTCGAGGCTCGGACCGCAACATACCCGAGTGCAATGGCACATGAAAGCGACGGCGAGAACGATCCGCTGGTGACTCGTCCGATTTCGCAACCCTGGCCGTCGATCACGGTATCGCCATGCCGGGCCGCGCGACGCCCATCGAGGAGGATTCCCACGAGGCTCCGCTTCCTGTTGGCAGGATCGCGTATGATCGCCGAACCGGTGAACTGTTTTTCTGCGGCAATGGCGCGGGTGTATCCGGATTCAGCCGGATTGCCGGTTTCGTCCAGTTCATGGCCATAGAGCGGGAAACCCATTTCAAGCCGCAAGGTATCCCGGGCGCCGAGTCCCGCCGGAATGACACCATGGGCGAGACAATCGTCCCAGAATACACCCGTAAGATCGTTGGCGGCATAAATTTCAAATCCAAGTTCCCCCGTGTACCCGGTACGGCTGATGAGTACCTCTTGTCCGCGATAACGATTTTTTGCCCATTGGTAATACTTCATTGCATCGATGGGAAGTTCGACCAGCTCCTTCAGCACTCCGGCAGAGGCAGGTCCCTGCAGATCCAGTTTGCCGGTCTTTGCCGAGAGGTTTTCGAGCCGGGTGCCGGAAGAAAAATTGTTCTGCAGCCTGTGGAAGTCGTTCTCTTTTGTTGAAGCGTTCACCACCATCATAAACTCGTCATTCCCCATGCGATAGAGCACCTGGTCATCGATGACCCCGCCGGCTTCATTTGTTATGAACCCGTACCGGCACCGGCCTGTCCGGATAGATCCCACCTCGCAGGAAAGCGCCTGTTCCAGGTCGTCGAGCGCACCCGGGCCGCTGATGCGGAATTCTCCCATATGGCAGGTGTCAAAAATCACCACGGCCTGCCGTGCAGCTGCGTGCTCATTGAGAATGCCGCTATAGGAAATCGGCATGAGGTAGCCCCCGAACGGCGCCATCTTTGCGCCGAGAGAGACGTGACGGTCATAGAGGATTGTTTTTTTCAAAGGTGTTCCCGTTTCCATGAGGTTATCTCTTCCCTGAGCAATCTTGCTTTGATTCCCACCCGGGATCGAAGCGATCGGCCCAGTCCCTTTTTGCCCCCTTCAGCCCGCAGAGCCGGTTATCTGAAATATCCAGCGTTGTCATGCGGACAGAACCCGCCTCCAGATGCAATCCGGAAAGACTGTCGATGCGGGGCGGAAGGGAATCGATCCGGTTATGCTGCAGAAACAGCGCGCGCAGGGAATGCAGGCCGGCAATGCCGGCCGGCAATCCGGTAAGCACATTGATGGATGCATCCAGCAGCTTCAGTTTTGTACAATGCCCGAGGTCTGCGGGAAGCTCGGTCAACCGGTTATCGGAAATCCAAAGCGCCTGCAGATCGGGAATTTGCGAGATTTCGGACGGCAAACTTGTCATGTCGTTGCTATCGGCGGAAAAAAACTGCAGGTTTTTAAGATTCTTCACATCCGGGGAGAGCACGGTCAGGCTGTTTCCGCTCAAGGATAAATCGGTGAGCCTGGTGCAGAAAAACAGCTCCTTCGGCAACGTTGACAGCCGATTGAAAGAAAAATCGGCAATTGCCAGGTTGCTGAGCGCCCCTGCCGCGGCAGACAAATCCGCCAGGGAGTTGTGGCTCAGGGTAAGGACCCGCAGACCGGCCAAATCGCCGATCTCGGCGGGCAGCCCATCGATGAGGTTGGAATCGAGATGCAGAATGGCAAGGCTGCGCAGTTCGCCAATGCATGAAGGAATCGCATCGATGTCGTTTTTCGCAAGGGTAAGTTCCTGAATTCCTTTCAGTCCGCAAATACCCCGGGGGAAACGGGTGAAGCGGTTATGGTCGAGTGCGAGGACGGCCAGCGAAGATAACCCATCAAGATGCGAAGGCATCGTTGTCAGCAGGTTGTCCGATAGCGACAGGTCGAAAAGCTCCTGCAGGGAATCGATCTCCCCGGGCAGGGTTGAAAGTTCGTTATGATCCAGCACAAGGAGCCGCAATACCGAAAGCTTTGCAATGTCGGGGGGCAGCGTGCGAATGTTTCGCGATGAGAGAAGGAGGGATACCACCCTGCCGTCAATGGTATCGACGACGCTTCCAACCGTTACCCCGCTGATCCCGTTCGCGTCGAGGATTGCTTTCACTGCCAGGCTGTCGTTGGGAGATATTGCGGCAGAAAGCCCCGTAAGCAGGCATAGGACATAAAAAATCGTACGGTACACACGAAACTCCCGGAAAATGGATAGTATTTCAGGATACTGCGGCAAAAGGCAGTTAAAATTAAATTGTGGATTCAGAGAGTGATGAAATAAAAATACTACTTATAGGACAGAATTGGTAAGGACGAAGGGATTTATGCCCGGCAGGCGGCTTCCTCACCGAGGTCGTGCCTCATTCGAACATCGTGCACTCTATTTCACAAGGTATCTTTATAACGACGGATTACCGGTCAATAACCCTTCGATGAGATCGGTCCGAATATCTGCAATCCGCCGGGAAGCCCGGCACTTCGACACCATGCCGCATCGCCCCATCGTGAAATTGTCGGCCTCGAACACAAACGGCCGTCGTACCGCACTCTTCGGAGCGCTCATTGCGGTCGTAACGCTGATTGCTTTTTCGCCCTCGCTGCGGAATGGGTTCACCAACTGGGACGATCCTCAGTCGGTCGTCGATAATCGCGATATACGCGTATTCAATATAGAGAATGTTAAAAAGGTATTTTCTTCCGCCTGTTTAAGCAATTATCAGCCGGTAACAATGCTGACGTACATGGCGGAGTACCACTTTTTCGGCCTGAATCCCGCTGCCTTTCACTGCACGAACCTCCTCGTGCACATTTGCACTTGCATTATTCTTTTCCTGCTCGTTTTCAGCCTGACCGAAAGCCGGGCTGCAGCGCTTTTTGCCGCTCTGGTTTTTGCAATCCATCCGCTCAGGGTTGAATCCGTGGCCTGGATAGCCGAGCGAAAAGATGTCCTTTCCTCTTTCTTTTATCTCCTCTCGATGCTTCTGTATGTAACATTTGTGAAAAAAAAAGGCCTGCAGTATTATTTTCTCTGTTTCTTCTCGCTTGTGCTGTCACTATTGTCGAAGCCCATGGCCGTCAGTCAGCCATTCGCTCTTCTCCTCATCGACTACCTCGGCAACAGGAGGTTTTCGCTCCGGGGAATAGCTGAGAAATTGCCGTTTTTTTTCACTGCCTCCGGATTTGCGATCCTGGCATTTATGATTCAACGGGGCTCCGGGGCTGTTCACGAATACCCTTCAATGCTGGCCGTGCAGCGTCTTTGTGTCCCATTTTACGGGCTGGTTTTTTACCTCATTAAATTCATCCTCCCGGTCCATCTTTCGGCGGTTTACCCCTTTCCCTTCAACCACGACCCTGCCCTGTCCCTGCGGCTGTACTTCGCTCCGGTTGTCACGCTGGCGATCGGTACGGCAATCGTCCTGTATCGCGGCCCCCTGAAAAAAACCCTCGTGTTCGCATCGCTTTTTTACCTCGTTACGCTTCTTCCGGTTCTGCAGATTATCCCGATTGGGGTTTCCATGGTTGCAGACCGGTATTCCTATATTCCGATGATCGGATTCGCTCTCCTTTGCGGAGTGGCCGGAGAGCATTTCCTGCGATCGACCGGAAAGAACCGCCGTGGATATCGTCTGCGGTTTACTCTGCTTCTCGGAATATTGTTTATAGTGGTCTGCCTGACCTTTCAGCGTTGCCGCGTGTGGGAAGACAATTTCAGCCTCTGGAACGACGCCATCAATAATTTTCCGCATTCCGCACTGCAGGGCTATATGAATCGCGGGCTTGCTTATTGCGAAAAAAAACAATACGATAAGGGAATCGAAGATTTTTCAAAGGCCATTGCTTTAAAGCCCGATTACGGCAGTGCCATTGCAAATCGCGCTGCGGCTTTCGAGGTCATCGGAGCTCACGACCTGGCAATCGAGGATTTTTCCCGGGCGATCCGGCTTGACCCCGGAAACGTCAATGCCTGCAATGCCCGCGGCCTGGCATATGAAAATATGGGGAAGCATGAACCGGCCATTGCCGACTTTACCAGGGTATTGGCGCTTGATGCCCGCCATCCGCTGGCTGATAATGAAAGGGGAATTGCCTATGGCAGCATCGGCCGATACGATCTTGCCATTGCGGATTTTACCCGGGCGCTTGAACTGGATCCTGCCAACCTCAATGCGTGCGCCAATCGGGGAATACTCTATGCAACCATTGGGAACTGGGACGCTGCTATCTCGGATTTATCCGCGGTTATTGCACAAGATCCGAATTATGCTGAAGCACTTTATTCCAACAGGGGCATCGCTTTTCTGCAGAAGGGACTTTGTAATGCCGCGGTTCGCGACCTGAAAATGGCGCTTTCGATGAACAGGGACGATTCGCTATCCCTCCGGGCCTGTGCCAAAGCAGTCGCTTGTTTGAAAGCCGCCCCGTCGGATTCCTTCCCGGGAGCATTACCCGCCCCCAGATGAAAGATTATCTCCGGTCTCCCCGGGATCGGGCTTTTGAAGATTCGTCCTCCGGGATGCAGTATTTTTTCCATCATGATTCGCCCCTATTTATTCTTCCTTGCGATTTTTATGGCCGTTACCGTCGCTTCCGCCGAATGCTCCTTCACCCTTGCGCGACTCAAATACGGCGGCGGCGGCGATTGGTACAACGGTCCCTCAAGCCTGCCGAATCTTGCCCGGGCCGTGGCCGCCGAAACAGCCATTCCTATTTGCGATACGGCCGCTGTTGTGGAAATCATGGATGATCGCCTGTTCAGTTATCCTTTTATTTATATGACCGGGCACGGCAACGTTCATTTCACGGCAAAGGAGCGCCTCAGGTTGCGTGCCTGCCTGACAGGCGGCGGGTTTTTACTTGTCAATGACGACTATGGCCTGGATACCGCCTTCCGGCGGGAGATGAAGGCACTCTTCCCGGAAAATCCCCTGGTCGAGGTGCCTCCGGATCATCCCCTCTATTCAAAGGTACACAAGCTGCCGGGACTCCCGAAAATCCATGTGCACGATGGGCTCCCGGCAAAAGGGTACGGTATCTTCTGGGAAGGTCGCCTGATCGTGTATTATGCCTTCAGCTCCGACATCGGTGATGGGATGGAGGACATCGGTACCTACCCCGACCCTCCGGAGCTCCATCGGGCCGCCCTCGACATGGGAGTCAATCTTGTAGCATGGTTTTTCAATCCGGTCGAGCGACGGGACAATGCGAAGAGCCCGGTAAAAGCCCCTGCTCAGTAGTACTTTCGTGCCAGGCGGAGCAGGAATGCTGCGGCCCCGGAGAGATGGGTTTCAAATTCCGCGATGCCGAAGTTTCCTATGTAAATCCTTTGCAGGGCAAAAGGATCGGTTTTCCGGTCATTGAGTCCCTCCGCTGTTGTCAGCGCGCAGGTGAAACCCTGTTGCTGCACCACGTGCCGTACGATGCTGTCATGGCTGCCGTAGGGGTAAGCGAATGCGGTGAAACCGGAGGCACCGAAGGTCGCGATACATTCCCTGCTCAATTTTATTTCTTCGGCAGCCTCACGGGCCGATAAGCCGGTAAGACGGCAATGATTCATGGTGTGGGCGCCGATTGTATGCCCCTCGCGGGCAAGAAGGCGCAGCTCGGCATCGGTCATGAAAAGACCTGCACAGCCGGCAATCCCGGGCGAAAACCCATGAGCATCGCTTATGCGGCGGATCGCCGCCTCCCGTTCGCCTGCCTGAAGCGCCTCAAGAATCAGACGCAGTCTCCGGGCAAGCCGCAATTTTTCGCTTGCGCCCAGTCGGTTGCCGCTTATCCGCGGAAACCCCGGAATATCGATCCGGAATGGTTTTGACTCCATTTCGTCAAGAATCCGGTAAAGTCCATGGGGCCAGGGTGAGCCCGAGGAGGTAATTGATGAACCGATGGGAAAGAATGCCGCCTTGAACCCGTATTTGCGCAGGATGGGCGCGACAATGGTGAAGTTATCGTGAAATCCGTCATCGAAGGTGATGGCCACTGCGTCGGGAGGAAACGGCTTTCGGCAGCTCAGGCTTACCGCCACCTCCTCAAGACCAACAACGGTGGCATACTGGGAAAGATACCCCATCTGTGCCTCGAAACGGTTTTTTTCCACGACCATCCCCATAGCCATAAAACAGCTTTCAGGCCCGGTCCGTTCCGGAATGTCTTGAACGCTGTGATAGACGAGGATGGGAATCCGCCCACGCTTCCGCTGCTGCAAAAGGAATAAGCGGCCCAGACCGGCGCGGTGGAAAAGTTCGCAGATCCATGCCGTCCTGCGGCGAACGGTTTCCGCATCAGGCATAAGGGTTGCAAGGGAAGGGACCATAGTTTTCAGGACATCTTCTCCCTTAGAGCGGCATCTTGGCCTGCTCCCCGGCAATTTCCCGAACGTAACGGGGCAATGCATAGCCTGGAAGCATTCGGCGGAGTTCCCCCATGAGTTCCCTGCCGCGCGCGATACTGGTTTCGAAGTGCCAGGAGCCTTTCACCCGGTCGAGCTGGTGAAGGTAGTAGGGCATGACCCCGTTATCGAGAAGTGCCTTCGAAAGATCGGCAAGTACCTCTGCCCGATCGTTAATGTGTCGCAGAAGAACCGACTGGTTGAGAAGCAGGGCTCCGGTTGAGCGGAGATCCGAGAGCGCAGCAGGGCAATCGTCCTCGAGTTCCGCTACATGGTTGGCGTGGATCACCACAATGCAATTCTTGACCTTGCTCAGGAATTCAAAGGTTTCAAGGTGGTCGGCCACCTTCCCCGGATCGGCCACCGGCAGCCGGGTATGGACGCGGATGGTATTGACGTGCGCAATTGCCGCAAGTCGACCGGCAAGACATTTAAACTGCAAAGGCGGAAGACACAGCGGGTCGCCGCCGGACAGTATCACCTCGGCCAGGGAGCCGTTGCGTTCGATAAACCCGATGGCCTCCTCATACGCTTCCGGTCCTTCGCAGGCAGAAAGGTTTGAGCTCCGGCGAAAGCAGTACCGGCAGTGGATGCTGCATTTGCCGCATGTCAGGAGCAGTGCCCTCCCCCGGTATTTCTGCAGAACACCCTGGACAACCGAGGCGGAACGATCCCTCACCGGATCCTCGTCAAAGCCCTCCCGTGCAATACTTTCCTCAAATCGCGGCAGCACCTGAAGAAGCAGGGGATCGTACCAGTCGTTCTTGCGCATGCGTGCGGCAAAGTTTCGCGATACAAGAAGAGGAGTGGTTCTATTGAAGATAGGGTACGGTGCGGAACCGCTTTCGAGTTCGAGAAAATCGAGCAGGTCGCCGATTGCCGTGAACAATCCCGGCATCAGACGGGTTTCGCCGATTGCTGTCGATAACTCGATATTTTCCAAGGTGCGGTTTCAGGCGCTTTTCAAGGTCTCGAAAAACGGGGACAGGAGCGACCGGGTCAGCGGATTCCGGAGAAGGTGGCGCAGCGCTTTGTCCCGCAGCAGTCGTACCCGGTCCCGGGTGAGATTGAGCTCGACGCCGATCTCCTCAAGAGTAAAGTGACGGGTGGCGTTGAGTCCGAAGTACATCCGCAGAATGCGTTCTTCACGATTGGGAACCCCCCGCAACAGACGGTCGATGGTAACGCTGAGTTCCCTCCGGTCGATATCGGCATCCTGGTTCGGCTCTTCACCGAGAATATCGGCAAGCGTCTTTGTTCCGTCGCTGCCGTCTTCCGAGCCCCGCGGAGAGGGGTTCAGGGGCGTATCAAAGGAGAGGGCCTTGATTTTCGACATCGTTTCAACGATGTCGGCCTCATGGGGACTGAACTTTTCCTGCATAAGGGTTCCCTGATAATCGCCCCCGCTCCGGTCCATTGCCCGTTTGAAATCCCGCAACATTGCGATCTTGTTGACCGGAATCCGGATGAGACCGGTTTGTTCGAAAAGCGCCCTCTGCATTGATTGACGAATCCACCATACCGCATAGGAAACGAACTTCACTTCCATGGCCAGGTTGAACCGCTTTGCAGCCTTAATAAGGCCGATATTTCCCTCATTAATGAGATCCAGATAGGCAACCCCCCGTCCACGGTAGTGTCGTGCTACGCTGACGACGAAGCGAAGATTCGCCTTGATGAGCGTGTCGGCAACGCCGGGCTCATCGCGCTGCACCCTGACAACGAGATCCCGCTCCTCCTTCTCACTGAGCACCTTAAACCGGCCGATATCCCGGAAATAGAGCGCCTCAGTTGTCAGTTGCATATTTGTAGATCCTGTCCGCGCCTGCTGTTTACTTTCCGTTCTGACCCTTTTTTAAAACACCGGATTCAACCGTCAGGTTACGCGAAGCGTGACTCAATACTACGATGCCGCTTTCACTGACGAAGAACCGCTTGGCATCTTCTTCTAAATTATATCCTATTTTATCACCGGGTTCCACCCGTACCCCCCGGTCGATAATTGCTTTCCGTACCATAGCCTTTTCGCCGATTTCCACGTCCGGGAAGATAATCGAATCTTCCACTACCGCAAAACTGTCGACCCGCACACCCCGGGAAAGAACCGATCGGATGACTTTCCCCCCGCTTACGATACAGCCTCCGGCAACTATCGAGTCGAGCGCCTCCCCTTTTCTTTTTTCCGGTCCCTCGCCGTCAAAAACAAATTTGGCGGGCGGGGACTGCCCCGCGGCCGTGCGGATGGGCCATTCTTCATTATAAAGATTGATCACGGGGACAACCTCCCGCAATGTCATATTTGCCGCATAATAGGCCTCTAAAGTTCCTACATCCTCCCAATAGACATTGGGATTCGGGCTCTCTCCGGGAATGAGATTATGCGCCAGGTTGTAAACGTACACGGGGTAGTCGTGGAATATTTTGGGAATTACATCCTTGCCGAAATCATGCGATGATACATTGAGTGAGGCATCATTGTAGAGCTCCCGGACCAGGAATTTTTTATTGAAGATATAGTTCCCCATGGAAACCAGCGCCATGCCGGGCCGGTCCGCCATCGATTTCGGATTTTTGGGCTTCTCCTGAAACCCGGTCATAAGCCCGCTCGAATCGGTTTCGATAATCCCGAACTGGGAAGCTTCACAGAGGGGCTTGGGAATCGCTGAAACGGTAGCAACCGCCCCAACTTGCCGGTGGAAATCAAGCATCTGGGAGATGTCCATGGTATAGATATGGTCTGCTCCGAAGACCGCGACATAATCCGGGTTTTCGTCTTCAATCAGATTGATGTTTTGAAACACCGCGTCCGCGGTCCCCTGGTACCATTTTTTTCCGGTTCGCATCTGCGCCGGCACGGGGTCGATGTATTGTCCCAGCATCCGGTTCAGGTTCCAGCCCGCCGTAAGGTGTTTGATTAGCGAATCGGACTTGAATTGGGTTAAAACCTTTATCTTGAAAATGCCGGAATTGATAAAATTATTGAGGACAAAATCAATGATGCGGTATTTTCCGCCGAAATAAACAGAGGGCTTTGCGCGCTCCTGAGTGAGCGGGTACAGCCTCGATCCTTCACCCCCCGCCATAACCATTCCGAGAACATTTGGATACCCTAACGGCGATTTTGAAGTATGCATAGCCACCCGTTTCAATTAAAGTCCACCTCGTCCCAATCCGGCAGCGATCCTGCCCGCTTTGAAAATAGTTTGTAGAATGGAAGAGGTCAAAGGGATACTGGGGAGATGCGTCAGGTATTTTTTTTTATTTGCGAATAAAGGATTGATTTTGAAAATTCAGACGATATGGCTTGCAGCGTCGGCAGCGGGTCTCCTGGCGATTTCGGGTTTTGCGCAGGTCCGTCTGCAGCCCGGTGCACTAGTGGGCCTTGGAATATTCAGCGAAACGAAGTTTAATCCTTCTGATAGTTTTACTACCGATAACCGATCCGGATTTCTGGCGGGGGCAGTACTCGATATTGTTTTCAACCGCTATGTATCTCTTCGGCCCGGAATCGAATATGCCGAGCGGGGAGGTTCATCCACCATCACGGACGAATTTACCGGCAACAAACTTACCAGTATCGACCGGTTGGGCTACCTGGCGATTCCGATTGATTTAAAGGTACGGTATCCGGTCTCTCCCTTGTGCAGCCCCTACCTGCTCTGCGGCTTGAATCCGGGGATTCTCCTGAGCGCGAAGAATGCAATTGCCGAATCCGGCGTGTCCTCCGCGGCAGATATCAAAGACGGTTTGTGTCCGGTGGACTTCGGATTCGATCTTGGCATTGGATTTGATTTTTTCGTTAAAGCGGTAGTTCCGTTTTTCGAAATAAGCATTTTCAAGGGGGTTGTCAATGTCGATGCAAATCAGCCGCAGGGATATTCACAGCACAATCAAGGCTTTGAAATTAAATCCGGCATAAAATACAAATTTTGATAATGTGCCGGCATGTGTAATTATTTTCCGGAAACCCGGTACATACTTATTTCCTGGGAACCGGAAGAAGATATTTTATTCCGCTCCGACCACCTGCCCTCAGTCAGCATCGAATTTGCCCCGGGATGGGTCCGGCGGAGAGCACCACTATAAATGTTGCGGTGATTCAAGCGGGACAGTATACTATATAATATATTAAGAGGATACTATTTTCCGACCTCTCCCAGTGCCGGCCGGGTGAGATATTTTAGCTCCGGGTAGGAATATGAAATTTATTTTTGTTCTGCTGATACTATTGGGTGTAACCTCTTCCTTCGCGGAAGCCCGCCTGGTAACCGTTAAAATCGATAAGCAGAGTCTTGAAGCCGCTGGATTCGGTCGGAAGGCAGAGGTCCTTCTCTGCGAGGATGATTGTATAGTGCATGTCGTCCGGATGGAAAACTTCGTCCACTCCTGCAAATCCCAGGTGCGAATCAGAACCGGCAGCCGTTTTCAGGTTAAGGTTCGCGGCAACGGCAATTATGTGACGCTTGAGGACCTCGTCATCGAGAAAAACATCACCCTTCACGTGCCCGACTAACTCTTATCCCACTCTATTTCCAGGTTATGGAAGCGAAATTCCTTTTAGGGATCCGGTAAAACCGCGTGGCCGGATACCCGAGCATCATGGTGCCGGACACCTCCTGATCGGCGGGAAGTCCGAGCACCTCCTTGACCGCAGGCGATGCGGATGCCGCAAGCCTGAAGTACCCGGCCCAGCATGCACCGAGGCCGAATGCCGGGGCCGCGAGTTCAAGATGGGAAAGCGCAATGACAGCATCACCTTCCCCCATCCGGTCACCGCTTTTACAGCAGGCAACAGCAAGGTGGGGAGCATTCCGGCAGATCGGATCGTTTCCCTCACGCCACGATTGCAGAAGATAGCTGAAATTCATCCTGGCCGCTATCAGCGATTTTCCACGATCCGCTTCGTCCATCCATGCCATGACTGCATTGGCAAGTTGCCGTACCTTCGCAGTGTCGTGGACCACAATCCATTTCACCGGCTGCCGATTGATGCCGGAAGGGGCGTAACGGACAATATCGAACAGATCGTCGAGTATTGGCCGGTCAACAGGTTGGGGCTGGAATTTCCGTATCGAGCGACGTTTGAAGCAGTAGGCAGCAAGTTGCGCCGGCGTGATGTCGCATTCGGACGAAATTTTCGGGACATTTTTCAGGGAAGGGTGGTCGATGGTTACCGCATTCTCAGGGCAAGCGGCTTCGCAATGACCGCACCGGGTGCATAGCGTCACGAGATGAGCAGCGATATGCGGGAAGCCGGTCTCAACGTTCTTTCGGATTATACGTGTGGGACACAGATCGGTGCAGATCATGCAGCGGGTGCATTTTACCGGATCAAAGGAATTTTGCGGCATACCAAGCTCCTTTCGAGGTAACTCGTCACCGGTCGGGTTGAGGCACTGCCCGACAGTCGTGAGAATTACCGGTACCACCTGAACAGATAGAGCCCCACGATAAGGCCGACGAGGGAGAGCAGGCTGAACTTGACCTGAAATCCAAGCATGAGTTTTATGGCAGCCAGATCGAGAACCACCGGCTTAGCCTGGGTAAAATCGCCGAAGCCGATAGGTATGCTGCCGGTGAAGAAGGTTTTTACCACACTGGCGCCTCCGGGCAGCATTTCAACGGCACTATTCAGGTAGGAGCCGATAATGATCCCGAGAATAGCGGCAAAGAAAAGCGATGGAAACGATCGATCTTTCAGAAGGCCTGCCATAAAAACTTCCTTTCCTCCAGGCGGGATGCCTGGTGGCGAATAATTTCGAACACAAAATACTTTTTGCCGTTGTCCTGATAGCCGACCGCGGCATAGCTACTGCACTGGAGCCTCCCGGAGCACCATGGGCAGCTGGATATGGACGGTTTTCCGGATAATGTCCATTCGTACCGTATCGCCCACATAATAATCGAGGAAAAAACCTTCGAGATCCGCATGGGTCTGCACCCGCCGATTGCCGATCTGGTCGATGATATCGCCCACGCGGGCACCTGATAACTCTCCGGGACTCCCCTTCTCAACGCTGACGACGACGACTCCCTCGGACCGGTTGACCCCGAGAGCTGCGGCAATAGTGCGGTCGATATTCTGAACGGCAATGCCGGTCCAGATATCGCGACGGTGGCCGTATTTGATGAGTTCATCCGCAACACGGCGCGCCCGGTTAATAGGAATTGCAAAGCCGATGCCTATGGATCCCTTATTATTATTCGAGCCGGTGTAAATGAAGGTGTTGATCCCGATCACTTCGCCGTCGGCATTGACGAGCGGTCCGCCGGAATTTCCCGGGTTAATTGCCGCATCGGTCTGGAGCATGCCCTGATAATACACCCCCTCGGCCGGCGCGAAGTTCCGATTGAGAGCGCTGACGACCCCGACCGTAACCGTGGGATGGGCATCATTGATGAAGGTCAGAAACGGATTGCCGATGGCAATGGCCCATTCGCCGGCCATCGCATCATCGGAATTGCCGAACTTGACAGTATGGAAAGTTCCGTTTGCTGCCGATATCACGGCGATATCGGCATGTTCGTCGGTTCCGACGACCTTTCCTTCGATCCGTCGACCGTCGGAAAAATTGACATACAGTTTAGCGGCATTCTGCACGACATGATAATTTGTCAGAATCATGCCGTCGCTGCGGATGACGAATCCCGATCCGATACTCTCCATCTGGCGAAAGCGGGGCACCAGGCCGGGCCCGAAAAAGAAATCGAAAAAATCATCCGAGGAGTACGGGGCATGCACGACCTGGATCTGGGTGACGATGATACCGACGACGCACGGGGCCACGGCCCGGCATGCCCTGACAATGGCATTTTCACGCGAAACGGGAAGCGCCTCGTCCGGAAAACTGTCTGTATGCTTCTTCTTTTCGGCAGTGGTGTCGGGTATGTTTTTCTGCCGGGCATCGGCCTGGACGGCTGCGGTGCGGACCCCGTAAATATGACGGATCAATTCCCCTCCGGCAATAAGACCGAAAACAGCTCCGCACGCGACAACCAAAACATAACTGCCGAACCTGCCGACGCCCTCTTTCATCAATCGACTCCCTCGTAGAATACATTATCGAGCACCAGCCCGCAGGCCGGCGCCGTCGTGCCGGCGCGCCGGCGGTCCTTTGCAGCGAGCAGGTCCTGCATCGAGTCGGTAATTCGCCCTCGTCCGATATCGATGAGCGTTCCCATGATGGAGCGTACCATGGTGTAGACGAACCGGTTCGCCTCGATGGTGAAAATCTTGAGATCGTTTTCGGTGGTAAGCGTGGCCTGGGTTACCCTGCACCGTGCATGCCGCGCGCCGCTTCCGGAGGCGCAGAAGGTGGTGAAATCATGATCACCGCAGAGCGCCAGCGCCGAGGATTCCACCTTGTGCCAGTCGACCGGGTAGAATAGCATCCATACCCTTTTAAAGAGCAGCGGTCGTTTCCGGGGGCAGAGGAAATACCGGTATCTCCTTGAAACCGCGGAGTATCGGGCGTGGAAGGGCTCCTCAACCGGCTGCAAATGATAGATCGCAATATCGGCCGGCAGCAGCGCATTGACCGATATTTCAGCGGCGGCCGGGCTAATTACCGCATCGGTGTCAAGGTGGGCTCCCTGGTTCCTGGCATGCACGCCCGCATCGGTTCGCCCGGCACCTACTACCCGGCAGTTCGCCCGCAGGACTATGCGGAAAGCCGATTCGAGCGCCTCCTGTATGGTCGGCGCATTGTTCTGCAGCTGCCATCCGCCATACCGGGTTCCGTCGTACTCGACGCGGAAAAAGTACCTCATTGCGCCTCCTGCTCCCGAGCCGCGGTACTAGCCCGGACGATCCGGAAACAGAGCATTTCAAGTGCATTTCTTTCCGGCTCGATACCGCCGGTCTTGATGCCGAGATCGAATTCGAGAAGCCAGGTCAGGATCAGGGCGAGTTCCCGCTCCGAAAAACGATTTGCCTGGTCGACCACGCCCGACTTGATGATGACGGGGTAAATTCTTTTTTCCTGGCCGTCATGCAGAAGGCCTGCCGCCTTACCGATCGCCATTGCGCTGGCCGTCTGCCGGGTATTGTTCGAGCCTTTCGACGCGGCAAAGATCCGTCCGGTTTCGGGGTTTGCTGCAAGATATTTCCTTATCCTGAAAAGCGCCCAGAAATGCCTGGCAAGGGCGGCGGAGACCGTCGGCATGTAAACATTGACCGAAAAGAGATTGTCGATAATGAGCAGTGCATTCCTGAAATCCTGGCGACCAAGCGCACCAGCCAGCTCAAAAGGCGCCATCTCACGATAACCGCCGGTGAGCCGATCAATGGCCGTCCGGTCGATCGCCTTGCCCGGAGGCAGCGACAGGTCGATTTTCTGCAGCTCGGAGTTCAGGAGATCAAGGTCATAACCGACCCGGTCGGCCAGATAATCTGCATCGTTTTTGGCTATGCGTCTGCCGGTAAACCGCGGTACGTTTTGAACAAGCCAGCCGCCGATTTCGTAATCGCGGGGCCTGCTGAATTCAATCACCATGCAGTACGGGGGAGAAGCTTTCAGCCGCTTGCCGGAACAGATTTTCTTGATGACGGGGTCCGCTTCCTTCCGGTCGCCGTCGATTTCAATGATGCAATATATACCGGGGATAGCGGCTTCAATCGTCGCGTCAAGATCCGCGAGTTCCTCACTACCAAGCGATTGGGCGTGGGGCAACTGGAATATTCGCGGTTCCGGAAAGAGCGTCGGCGCCGCCATGCGCTGAATGAAACTTGCCATCGGCTCAAGAGTGGCATTGCTGCGTTCACGGATGCAAGGCCCCTCCCGCCCGGTAATTTCGGTTACGATAGCCTCACGCGCGCGTTCACGGCTTACGGTATCCTCGCCCCAGAGAACGAAACAATGGATTGATATCGGAAAGGACCCTGCTTCAAATTCGTTGGTCATGGTATGAGCGGTTCAAGGATATCCTGCTGGTTCATCTGCTCGGCGAAGAGCGCTGCGGCACCCGAGAATTTCTCCGGGTTGATCCAGAGAAACCGCTCCGCGATGGAGGCGAGCTCCATGCCGTCGGTTGCTTTGAATCCGACGCCGGCCGCGAGCAGCTTTTCACACCCTGAGTGCTGGGAGTAATAATAGGGCCCGAAGAAAACCGGGATGCCGAACCGCGCCGGTTCCCAGACATTATGGCCGCCGATATTCTCAAAGGTACCCCCGACAACGGCCGCATCCGCAAGAAGATACATATTGTCAAGAATGCCGAGTTTCTCGATGACGCATACCTCGAAGGCTTCCCGGGATTCGATATCGGAAAGCCGCCTGGCTGCGGGCCCCAGCTCCCCGGCAATCGCCTCGGATTCATCCAGATGGCGGGGAACTACAATGCACTTGCATGACCGGCCATGTTTCTTAAGTTCCTCAAGGCAGATCCGCAGTACCGTTCCCTCTCCTTTATGTACACAGCCGGCAGTAATGACGATATCCCGGTCAAGAAGGCGAAGCTGCCGCCTCAAGGCGGTCCTTTCCCGGGCAGGCGGGCGGCTAATCCGGATATACCCTTTGATATTACCCACGATGTGAAGCGTTTCGGCCCGTACGCCGAGTTTAAGGAAACGGCCTGCATACGTGTCGTTCTGGACGAGGACGACATCGAGGCGGCGCATAAACGATCGGACGATTCCGGAGACCCGTTGATAGTTGGAAAATGATCGTTCCTCCAGCCGGGCATTGGCGATCCCCACCGGAATACCCGCGGAAAAACAGGCATACAGCATGGACGGCCACAATTCCGTTTCAAGCAGCCAGACGCGCGAAATCGAAAAGGTATGAAGAAGCGACCTCATGAGCGGAAGCGTATCGATCGGCAGAAAGCCTACGGCGATAACCGACGCGTCCTTTAACCGCTGCAAATAGTCGACACCGCTTCGCGAGGTAGCCGTGACCACATAGCAATCGTCGGGGTTGCGCGCTTCGAGCATGGTCAAAAACTGCTGCAGCAGTTTGGCTTCACCAAGCGATGCCGCATGCACCCAGACAACGGCGCGCGATCGATGCTTCCGCACGACGTTCGGCAGGCTTTGTCTTTCGACAAGATTCCATCCCCTTTTCCTTCCGGTTCGAGCGAGAAACGGCAGGGCGCATCGGCGAATTGCTTCGAGTACCAGACTGTAGGACTCGACACAGCATTTAATAACGGTAGTTTTCATAAAAGATTAGTTGTTACCGAGACGTAATTAATCGTCTGCCGCAACACCCCTCTTAAGCCGGGTTGCTGCAGACGGAAAGTTAGGGATATACTATCGCCTTATTCCCCTCTAAAGAAGGGACGCACCGGAAATACACTGATAAAAAATACTTGATGAGTTGCCCGCTTAAGATACTGCATGGAAAAAAACAGTGTCTTACATTGACTTCTCCGGCCAGCTGAGGTATTTTTGATGATTATTTCAAGAGCAACCGAAAGTGGCGTTGTGGTACTATATCCGATTAACTGCGTTCAAAAGGCGATGCATGCATAAAGGTATCTCGATTCGGTTGCTTTCTCCCTTTTTCTTCATAATTTTGCTGTTCTTTTCCTGCAGTAACGATAATTCAACCGATCTTGGCAGTTCCATCATTCAAAATACGTATAATCACTTCCGCAGTTTTGCCATGGATAGTTCCATGCTCGACAGTGTGTTCACTCTTCCCCAACGGGGCGATTCCGGGTTCGGGATCCACCAGGTGTCGGGCAGCAAGATGGTCATAGGAACCGATAGTGGGGAGTATTCGGCCGGATTTGTCCAGTTTCCCTGCTTTCCGGACACGGGTAGCCGCAGGTATAATCCGGCCACCGATACCCTGAGATCCATCGTTCTTCGCTTCTGGAACGATACCGCCCTGACCGCGTTCAGTCTTCAGGTCTGGCGATCCGATCATATTTCCCATGCTCTCGCCCCTTCTTCCTCTGCCGGAGATTATTTGCTCGACTCCCTGCAGATTGCCATGAAAGATACCGTAAATGCGCCCGATTCCGTGGTTCTGCTTCCCGGCTCAGGCCTGTCAGGCGTGCTCGCAGAGACGATCTTTCAAGCATGCACGACCTCAAGCAGACCGCAAGCAGGTCAACTTCATATTCAAGACACGTTCGGCTTTATCATTGCCAACCCTAATCCCTCATCGGGCATCGTCCGCATGTTCGGAAACCCGCAGCTCGCCGTAAAATTCAAACGGGGGAACGATACGACCAAGGTAATTTACTATAGTTCCGTACCCTATTATGTTGCTGCAGAGCAGAATCCCGGAACCCTTACCCCGCGTCTTTCCTACGCATCGAAAAAGACCCTTGTTTTTGCCTATGATGCAACCAGGCTCTGGGATTCGCTTACCATTTTCCCTCAGGGGTCGGGTTTTACCACCTCCCAGATAATATCGGCATTCGATTCTCTGCATCGGCCCGGCGCCGTCGACTCCATCAGCCTCCGCTACCTGCTCTGGGATACGCTGACGCATAACGGCATACGCCTTGATTCGCTGTTTGCGCACCCGAAGAGTTCCCCCGGCGTCGTTACCCTCTACGGGAACGATACCGAGCAGGCAAATATGGCTCAGTCGCTGCAAATCATCAATGTTATTGAAAATCAGAGAGGGCTGGGACCCCGACCGCAGAAGCTCTACCTCTACCTCCGGCTCAGTGAAGATGCAGACCAGATTTGGAGAAAGTCAAGTTATTCCAGTCTCCCGCTCCTGAACGTAACCGCGGCTTCTCATTGATGGAAAGATTATGAATAATAAACTATCCGGAACCGCGATCGTTGCGCTTTTCCTCTTCGGTTCCGTGAGCGCCCAATCGATACTCTCGGTGGAATACCCCGGCGGATTACCCCTGGCTCATTCGACCGGAACCTCGCTTGGTATGGAGGGCGCCGGAACGGGTGTCCAGAATGATTATTTCGGCATGAGCGACAACATTGCGAATATCGGCGCAACCACCCGGGCGGTTTTTTCCGGGGTCGCTTCGCTCAATCTGGTACAAATCAGCGATAAGGGGTCAAACGACTTCCTCTATTCCGCGCTGCCGCGGCTGCTCTCCTTTGAGGTGCCGGTTCCAACGCTCGGGACGTTCGGCTTCTCCTTTGATCAGCGGAGCTCAACCGATTTTTCCCAGACCAGCATCACCGGTGCATCGGATACCAGTCGCCTCGCCAGTGTCGGAGGTATCAAGGCCTGGCAGCTTGGCTGGGGACATGCAATCAGCCGCCTCATGTTTGTAGGGCTCAGTTATGAGAGACTCGTCTATTCAAGTTACACCCTCAATCGGTTTTCCTCCAACGATCCGACGGGCGGCTTTCCCCTTGTCGATACCAGCAAGTATTCTGCAGGCGCGAACGCTATGAGGGCGGGAATTCTTATCCCTGTCCGGAAGTTCGTTTTCGGATTGAATGGGGAGCTTGTATTCAACGGGCCCCCTGGAACCGCGAAGTTCAGCCAGACAGGAATTGTTGATTCAGTGGATTCTATTTTCCAGAATAACGCTTCACGAGGATTTGTCCTCAGGCTGCCGTCATCGTTCTCAGTGGGAGTTTCGTATATACCCTCTCCCAAATGGCTTCTTGCCGCCTCCTCGGACATGACCTTCTGGAGCCAGTATTCTTACGAACTGCCGAACAATATCGATTCGACGAGTTCCTACACGGTCCACAATACGATCTCGGTTGCCGCAGGAGCGCAGTTCATCCCGGCTCCGACCATGCTGATGCCCCAGTATTGGCAGATCATGCAGTATCGTGCGGGTATTCGGTACAGTCAATTACCGGACGGAACTTCTTCGGAATCGGCATTTACTCTCGGACTCGGTATTCCTCTTTTGCACGGCGGGGGTCTCCTTGATCTCGACGCCGAGTTTGGAAGACGGAGCGACTCCCATTTCAGCGGATACCAAGAAAATTTTGTGCAATTTTCGGTCGGTCTTGATGGCGGTCGTCAGTGGTCGCAAAATACCGGGGTCCATTATTAGGCATTCGAGGGAAAGCCGGACGGCCCGGTGAACGATAGCCAACCCATTTACGCGGCATTCCGGACAAGCCATGGCTACCTTGAATTTGCAAACAAAACCTGATGTTCTCTCCCGGGTTCCCCGCAAACACGGCCTTCCGGCTGCTTACAACGACACGTATCTCCGCGTTCTGATTCGGAATCCCGGAGAGTTTTTTGTCTTCTGGGAGTGTTCGCCCGAAACCCTCCATGCCGGTATGCAGGCTGCCGGCAGGGAGGGAAGCGGTTTCCGGCCCGTTCTCAGACTCTTCATGACTGATTCTGCACCAGCCCCCCTTGAGGTTGTCGATATCCTCCTGCAAGAGGGGGAAGATTCCCGGTATATCCCGGTGCCGCAGCAGGGGCGCCGCTACCGCATCGAATTTGGTTTTGCGACATTTTCAGGCGGATTCATATCCCTCTGCGCCTCGAATGAAATCCGGACTCCCGATGCAACGATTCATGAGGCACCGGCTTCATCGGATTCGGTTGTGAGCCCGGGAGCCGAATCCGCGACGGCCTTGCTGCCCGTCCGCAATCCCTCGTTACGAAGCCTGCTGCAGATTGGTGCGCCCGGGCTTCTCCGGGAAAACCTGCCCGTGCTTATGGGCAGCAGCATGCTCGGTATCCCCCATTCTGCATTTGGGAAACCTGCGACAGGCCGCCGCCTTACTGCCGTATGACCATTCCTGTGCATTACAAGGCGCCCCGCACCGAGCCTGAAGGATATCTTTGCCTTGTCCTGCATGCTCATCTGCCCTTTGTTCGCCACCCCGAGCACCCCTACATGCTCGAAGAAAACTGGCTCTTCGAGGCGCTCACCGAAACCTATCTTCCACTCCTTTCCCATTTTAAAATGCTGCACGAAGACGGGGTTCCTTTCCGGCTTACCCTCTCTCTCTCCCCGACTCTCTGTGCCATGTTTTCGGATCCGCTGCTCCAGCAGCGGTACCGAAGCCATCTTGAAAAGCTCATTGAACTTGCCGGAAAGGAAGTTGACCGGACCGGCCGGCAGGAGCTCGCCTTCGAACCATCGGCACGGATGTATCGCGATCGGTTTCTTTTCATTCATGAGCTCTATTCCGAAGTCTTCCACGGCGACCTGATCGCCGCATTCAGGCATTTCCAGGATCTCGGCGTTATCGAGATTATCACCTCGAGTGCAACGCATGCTTTCCTGCCGAACATGCAGCACAATGAAAAGGCGGTGGAAACCCAGATTGCTGTTGCGGTGGAAGACTATGCACGGCTCTTCGGCAGGGAGCCCGGGGGCATCTGGCTCCCTGAGTGCGGGTACTACCCCGGCCTTGAAACAGTTCTCGCCCGACATGGTCTCAGGTATTTTTTCGTCGATTCCCATGCGCTGCTCTATGCCGACCCTGCGCCCTTGCGGGGGATCTACGCGCCAATACTCTGCACGGAAACTCCGGTCGCAGCGTTCGCCCGCGACCAGGAGTCGTCAAAAGCGGTCTGGAGCGCCGATGAAGGGTATCCCGGCGATCCGGATTACCGTGAATTTTACCGGGACATCGGGTTCGAGCGCGAACTGGAATACATCCTTCCCTATATCGACCCGATCGAGGCCCGCGTCCAGACCGGTATCAAATATTACCGGGTGACCGACCGGCAAAATCCGGATAAAGAGCCCTACCGGCGGGGAGCTGCTCTTCACCGCGCAGATGTGCATGCGGACAACTTTCTCGGTAACCGTCTCGAGCGGGTGCGGTCGCTATCCGGAATGATCGACCGACCGCCGCTCATCGTTTCGCCCTACGATGCCGAGCTCTTCGGCCACTGGTGGTACGAAGGGCCGGAGTGGCTGAATTTTCTCTTTCGCAAGATCGCCTTCGAACAGGATTCCCTGGTCCCGGTTACCCCCTCGGAGTACCTTGCCCGATACCCTGAAAACCAGCCCGGAACACCGCTCTTTTCCAGCTGGGGAGAGGGCGGGTTTTCAGGAATGTGGATAGACAAAAGCAACGACTGGGTCCACCGGCACCTCTCCCGGATGGAAGAGAGGATGACCCTTATCGCCGGGCGATACCCCCGCGCCCGCGGTCTCATGCAGCGAGGCCTCGACCAGCTCGCCCGCGAGCTCCTTCTCGCTGAGTCCTCCGACTGGACCTTTATCATGAAAACCGGGACCATGGTACCGTATGCCGAGCGACGGATAAAAGAGCACATTGCCAATTTTCAGCGCCTCGATGAGGACATTGAAAACGATCGTCTCGATGAGAGTTTTGTTGCCTCGCTTGAGGAGCGCGCGCCGATTTTTCCGCGATTAACTTATTCGCTGTATGCCTGAACCGTTACCGCTCAGGTGGGGAAACCTATATTTTCGGTGATGCCCCGAAGGGGAGAATACATGCCGAAATCAGCGCTCTTGATTTTCTTGTTCCTCGCTACCCTTGTCAACAGCGAAACGGATACCCTGAAACCGAAATTGGGGACCCACGCCATGATCGCCTTAACCGTCACCAGCACCGCTTTCAAGCAGATGCAGCCGATTCCGGAAGCCTATACCTGCGACGGCGCCGACCGCTCTCCGCCTCTTGCCTGGAGCAACCCGCCGGCCCTCGCAAAAAGCATCGTCCTCATCTGCGACGACCCGGATGCGCCCCGCGGCACGTGGGTTCACTGGGTCGTCTACGACCTTCCGCCAACCTGTAAAGGATTGCCCGAAGGCGTAAAAAAAACCGAGACCCTGCCCATCGAGGGAAAACAGGGGAAAAACGACTTTCCGGAAATCGGCTACAATGGCCCCTGCCCGCCGGGAGGAACCCATCGCTACTTTTTCAAGGTCTATGCCCTCGATGCCCTCCTGGGCCTGCCACCCGGGAAAACGAAACATGAGGTAGAGAAAGCGATGAAGGGACATATACTTGCTCAGGGGGAGCTGGTGGGGATTTATAAGAGGAAATAGCATAGACATACCCATGCCTCTGGCGGGGAAACCTGCGTAGCTATGTTTCCCCACCAAAGGCTTTTGATTTAAGCTTAGCTCCTTCCCCCACCAAAACTGCCTGAATGCTTTTTATCTCCCCGTGCCGCTTCTTCTCAAATTGCCTGACGCCGTCGATAAAATACTGCGTCCCGGAGACAAGCGTCAGGAATGCCGCCGTGGCTAAAAGCCAGGGAAAATGACGCTCGTGTAAATTGGTAAGGATCCAGACAATGAGGAGGGTCTGGAAAAAGGTGGTGAGCTTTCCTGAGATCCGCGGCCTGACCGTTACCGCCCCCACCGTAACATGGATAAGAACGGCGCCGATAACCAGCATGCAGTCGCGGGAAATGACGAGCCATACGAACCAGATCGGCAGATGCACCTGGTAGGAATAGGGCGAGGCGCGGGAAAGAAGGATGAGTGAGGAGAGCAGAAGGGCCTTGTCGGCCAGCGGATCGATGATCGTGCCGAGGTGCGTTATTTCATTGCGCGTACGGGCAACATATCCGTCGAGGGCATCGGAGAGAAAGGTGACGATAAAAAGAATGGATGCGGCAATGCGCAGGACGTCATTCGCCTCGCCGTGGCGGACGCCCCAATCGTAATAGAGGAGAAGCAGAACGAAAAAGGGTATGCAGAACAGGCGTACAAAGGTGATCCGGTTTGCAAGTGTCAGCGCCATGAGGTTCGCTTCCTGCCGTAGGGTCCGTTCCCGTCCTTAGATTTTATTAAGGTCGCCTCTAAAAATTGCTTTATTCGTCCTTCGACAAGCTCAGGACGAACGGTAACCCCTTATATTGAAGAAATATGCCGTTCGTGGTGAGCCTGTCGAACCATGAACGGTATTTTAAAGGTTTCTTTAAAATAGATTCCGGAATCCACCCCGACCCGCCTCAGGTCGCGGGGTTGTCTCCCATGGAGCAGCGTCCGTTGAAAAAGGCGCCCTGGTTGATGATAAGCTCCTTGGTCTGCAGATTGCCGATATGGGAAGCGTTCGCTTCCAGTTCGACCCGATGCTCGGCGACGATATTGCCGGTCAGCTTCCCGCCGAGGCTCAGGGATCGGGCCCTGATATCGGCCTCGACAACGCCCGTCGTGCCGATGGTGAGCATCTCCTTCGTGTCGATTTTTCCCCTGAACGTGCCGTCGATCCTCATGCCGTGCGGAACGGAAATTGTCCCTTCGAACACCGCACCTTCGCCGATCATCGTCCCCAGTCCTTTATCTTTGTTCTTCTCCACAATCGACTCCTTTCAGGGGTTATTTTTTCCGGCCACAATGAACCCGAGCGGATTGATATTCTTGCCGTTCTTAATTACTTCGTAATGGAGGTGCGGCGCCGATGAATAGCCGGTACTCCCGACTTGCGCAATCCTCTGACCGCGAGTGACCCGCTGCCCCTTTACAACAAATATTTTGAGACAATGACCATATCGGGTGACGTAGCCGTTCCCGTGATCGATGGTCACCAGGTTCCCGTAAAACCGGTCCAAGGTGACATCGCTGACCCGGCCCGGGGCCGCTGCGACAATCGGCGTGCCCTCGTCCGCGGCAATATCGATGCCGGGGTGTGCACCGCCGCGTCGTACAGTGTCAATGGAAAATTTCTGCGTTACCCAGCCGCGAACCGGCGCCGTTGAGGGCATCGAATCTTCTATGCCGGCGGCGTTATCGGCATCGACGCCGTTGCTTCCCGGGAAGACGATATCGGCAGCCCGCGGCTTCGGCGACGACGGATTGATTTCGGCAAGGCCCTGCAGGTAGGCGGCAAGTGTGTCAAGTTTCCCTATTTTGAGGCTCAGGTCGCTTACCCGGGCGTTTTCCTTTACCAGCATCTCGTTGGCGCTTCTCAGTTCGGCGAGAGCACGCGCCTTGCGGACCGAATCGAATGAGGTCACCGTTGCAAAACCTGCCATTACAAGGACCAATGCACCGGTAATGACACCTGCTACAAGCGCAAAATGCGAACAATGGACGGAAATGGTTTTCCCGTTGTTATGGCCGGGAATCAGGAGAAGGGTATAGCTGCGATCTTTCCTATCCATTTTCGGAAACAGCGGGCGGCGATGCCGGCAGGAGAAGATCGAATAATCTGGTGAGATCGTGATCGGAATAGTACTCGATGACAATGGTACCATGCTGCCCCCTGCCGGTTTTCAGGGCAACCGCCGTACCGAGCCGATATTGAAGGCGACTCACCGCATCGGCAACTATCGGGTCAAGGTCGCTCGCCCGGGCAGGTTTGGGAGTCCGCAGCTTTTTCGGCGCCGCTTCGAGTTGCGCCTTCTTTTCAATTGCGCGAACCGGAAGATCCTCGGCGGTTATGCGCCGGGCAAGTTCGATTCGCTGCTCGTCTCCCTCTATGGCGAGAAGCGCGCGGGCGTGACCCATGGAAAGCTCATTCCTGCGCACCATCTGCTGTATTTCATCGGGCAGGGTGAGTAAACGCAGGGTATTGGTTACCGCGGTCCGGCTCTTCCCCATCTGGGCCGACAGCTCCTCGTGCGTGTAGGAGTATTCGCCGATGAGGCGGCGATAGGCGACGGCTTTTTCTATTTCGTTAAGGTCTTCCCGCTGGATGTTTTCAACGAGGGCCATTTCCATCATTTCACGGTCGGAAATCGATTGCTTTACAATACAGGGAATCGTATCCCTCCCGAGCCGCCGGAGAGCGCGGAACCGCCTTTCCCCGGACACGATCTCGTAGTCTCCGCCGGCATTCCGGCGGACCAGGATCGGCTGGAGGAGTCCCTGGATATTGATGCTGTCGGCGAGGTTTTTTATCTCCTCATCGTTAAAATCGGAGCGAGGCTGGCCCGGATTGGGCTTTATCGCGTTGCAGTCGATCTCAAGGATCTCCTGCCGATCGCCGGGATCCGTTGCCTCTTCGTTCTCTTCGACAAGGGGTATCAGGGCGGCAAGACCGCGCCCGAGTACCCGTCGCTGAGCCTTTTTATCCATTCTCCATCACTTCCTTGGCTAAATTTAAGTAATTTTCCGCGCCGGACGACATGATGTCATAAAGAATGATCGGCTTTCCAAACGAGGGCGATTCGCTCAACTTGACATTCCGGGCAATAACCGCCTTGAATACCTTTCCCCGGAAATACGACCGGACATCCTCGGCCACCTGGCGGGACAGGTTGAGGCGGCTGTCATACATGGTCAAGAGTGCCCCTTCGATGACAAGGCGCTTATTGAGACTTTTCTGCACAAGCCGGATGGTGTTGAGGAGCTCCGCCAAACCTTCAAGCGCATAGTATTCGCATTGAATCGGGATGAGAACCGAATCTGCAGCGGTAAGGGTATTGATGGTAAGGAGTCCGAGGGACGGCGGCGCATCGATAATGAGATACTCATAGTTCCCTCTGACCGCTTCGAGAGCCTGGTCCAACTGGCGCTCGCGCGCAATGACATTAACCAGTTCGATCTCGGCTCCTGCCAGATCCGGGGCCGCCGGGGCGATATCGAGAAAGCGGATGGAGTCGCAGGAAAAGATTATGTCGTTCAGCGTTACCGCGCTGTCACCCTTGAGGTGATGGGTCAGGACATCGTAGATTGTCGATTCCGGCTCGTCCTTGTCGATGCCGAGGCCGATGGTAGTATTGGCCTGCGGGTCCATATCGATGATGAGTGTTTTTTTTTCGGCGGCAGCCAGACAGGCGGCAAGGTTAATTGCCGTGGTAGTTTTTCCGACCCCACCCTTCTGATTGCAGACCGCAATTACTTTGCCCACTTAGGTCCTCATCTTTTATTAACCGGTTATCCACAATAGGTGTACTATTCGTAACTTATTGTGAATCAGCATGGTAAGAGATATCAGGTGATGTATTTGGTGAGCTATCGCCAGAACTCCAGCGAAACGAGGTTAAGGCCGAGAATCTGATTCCCAAGGTCATATTCCGCTATTTCACTGATTTTTATTCCGGCCTTTTCCTTATTAACGGTAATGGATTCAAGCTCCGCTGAAAAGTTTTTGGATTTGAAGGTGTACAGGTGGCCATCTTCGGCCAGGAATTTCTTACCTATTTCAGAAAATGCCTCAAGGGTACCGACCCCCCGGCTGATGACATAGTCAAATCGGGGTTCAGGACGGTCCATCTTTTCGACCCGGCCATTGAAAATAGTAATATTATCGAAATGAAGTTCCTTTTTTACCTCACTAAGAAAAGCTGCTTTTTTCCCTATCGACTCTGCAAGTACCATTTTCAGGTCCGGTCGAAAGATGCGGATAGGGATCGAGGGGAACCCGCCTCCAGCGCCGATATCAAGGAGCGTTGCGTTTTTCTTGAACCCGAAAAGCAGAAGCGGCTGCAGGGAGTCGCAGAAATGCCGGAGAAAGAGAATCTTTTCATCCCCTTTGGAAATGAGTCCGGCAGCCTCGTTCCATTTCAGCAGGAGGCAGATGTAGGTCAGGATGAGCTCCCGCTGATCAAGATCCGGAGTGAGCCCGAGCCTTTCAAGTTCTTTTAATTCGTAGCACTCTTTTGCCCGGACCAGGTATGGCGTAAGGAGATTGTTCATGTCGTTTCCCGTTCTTCTATTGTGGTAGCCGTTTCACGCGAACCATCGGGTGTCTGCGGTTTATTTTTCAAGATATACAGAGCCAGCAGGGAAATATCCGCCGGTGTAACGCCGGATATCCGCGACGCCTGGCCAAGTGACAGTGGCCTCACGATATTTAATTTTTGCAATGACTCCGTCAACAGCCCTTTTACGTTCCGGTAGTCGAATGTCTCCGGAATATTTGCATTTTCCAGCAGCGCGCTGCGCTTCACGACGGCATCTTCGCGCGACAGAAACCCGCTGTACTTGACATCGCATTCCAGGGAGAACCGCAGCTCCGCGGATTCCGGCAGGTCCCTGAATACGCCGCACTGCATAAGCTTTTCAAGGGTAACTTCCGGCCTTTTGAGAAGCTCGAACGCTTTTGCAGGCTGCAACAGTTCCCCGTCAAAAATCGTACGCCACTTTTCCGGTTCAATCCGGACCGAACGAAGTTCCTCCCTTGCCCGCGCCTTGACCTCCCAGGCCCGGCGGCAACGATCATACGGCTCCTGCCCGATAAGCCCGAGTTTGGAGGCAAGGGGCATGAGCCGTTCGTCGCAATTGTCCTGTCGGAGTCTCAGACGGTATTCGGCCCGGGAGGTAAACATCCGGTAGGGCTCATCCGTGCCCCGCGTTACCAGATCGTCTATCAGTACCCCGATATATGATGATTCACGGCCTAGTGTGAATACCGGATCGCCCCGCAGGCTTTGTACCGCATTAATCCCCGCCACCAGTCCCTGGCATGCCGCCTCTTCGTATCCCGACGTGCCGTTTATTTGTCCGGCAAAAAACAATCGCTGTATCGTTCGCGATTCCAGAGTGTTCCGCAATTGCACCGGCGGGAAATAATCATACTCTATCCCATAACCGGGTCGAAGAATCCGGGCGTTTTCGAGCCCCCGGACGCTCTGTATCAGCTGCCGCTGAACATCGAAAGGCAGGGATGTTGATAACCCGTTGAGATAAAGCTCGCTGTTGCAGCAGCTTTCAGGTTCTAAAAATAAAACATGACCATCCCTCTCTCCAAATCGGACTACCTTGTCTTCGATGGAAGGGCAGTATCGTGGCCCGGTACTTTTAATCTTTCCGGTATAGAGCGGCGATTGATCAAGGTTTTCTTTGATTATAGAATGGGTAAGGCTGTTGGTTTTTGTAATCCAGCAGACGGCGCTATTGTGCAAGGGCTCGCTTGTAGAAAAGGAAAATGGCGAAGGCTTATCGTCTCCGGGCTGGGCTTCAAGCAGTTCATAGGCGACCGTTCGCCCATCGATTCGGGGAGATGTGCCGGTTTTCAGCCTCCCGGTCTTGATGCCGAGGCCGGCAACCGATTCGGTCAGACCCGTCGCCGGCGGCTCCCCATTTCGGCCGGCAGGATGCGATTTCAATCCTATATGAATGAGGCCGTTCAGGAACGTCCCGGTAGCCAGGACGATCGCGCCGGAGGAAATTATTGCTCCGGAATCCATTTCAACGCCAGAAACCACTTCTCCCTTTACCAGGATTCTCTTAACCATCCCTTGAAGCATGAAGAGCGTTTTATGTTTTTCGAGCTCCGCCTTGGCCAGCGCCCGGTACGCGACCTTATCGGCCTGAGCACGGGGTCCCCATACCGCAGCGCCCTTACTCCTGTTAAGCATACGGAAATGAATGCCGGTTCGGTCGATGAGCCGTCCCATAAGTCCGCCGAGCGCATCGATTTCCCGGACTATATTGCCCTTCGCAATGCCGCCTATAGCGGGGTTGCAGGACATCTGTCCAATCAGGTCGAGGTTGTTGGTAATGAGGAGAATTGAGATACTTTTTTTAGCGGCAATATTGGCGGCTTCAATACCGGCATGCCCTGCACCGATGATAATCAGGTCAAAATCCATAATTACTGAGGCGCCGCTGACTGGATGGGATTAAAAATGTTTCATGTGGAACATTTGTTATTCTTATTGCCGGTAGAAAAATACCTTGTGCGTGAATACCGTTGTTCTTGCTTTTGCTTAATCGCATCCCATTGCTTAGTACATAGTTCATAAATTCGATCACGTATGCTTAACTACTCGTCCTGAGCTCGTTGAAGGATGAGCTCAGTCTGGCGCTAATGGTTCGACAGGCTCACCACGAGCGGCTAATTGCCGTACGTTGGAGTATTTATGAAATCGTGTACTTAGCTATGATCAAAGGAATATTTGATAATTTGATAGAAAGAATACTCAGATGCGGGAATCATTATAGAATGCTTCCCTTTGGCTGAAGCAGTGAACCTCGTATTCAAACGCCCCCTTACCTCAAACCCCGGCCCAAAGCTCACCATAGCCTTCTCCCCCATCATGGAATCGAGAAGACGATTTAACGTCAAATCCTTCCCCAGCCTCAAACAAAATGGTTACCATCCTCCTCATGCGGCGATGAATTTTACACAATCTCTCTCCCCCTCTTTTGGAGAAAAGGGCGGGCTGTTTTGGCTGCGCCGATGTCCGTACCTTAAATTAGCCAATCTGATGTATTAGCAATTTTAAAAATCACTAAATCGATTATACCATTTCATATTTTACGAACAAATTGCTATGATTACAACTTGTGCATAACTTATTCATTTTTTCTCTATATTATTGAATCCTCGTTCCGCCCTGCATGAATAGCTCATCGAACGAATCATCGGATAAAGTGAACCCTTCTTTTTTATGCGGCATTTTACCGATGTTCAATATGAAACAAGCTCGCTTCAAATTTTCCCGATTTTCTTAAATCAGCAATCCACTTGTATAAGGTGGTATTTTCTCCAGGGGTTCAACATGTTGAACCCCTACAATATTTTAATCAGCATTTATTTTTTCGCAGCACCTTATTCCCCGGTCGGGCACCATCCTGCTTTTGCTCATTCAATGCGAGTCATTTGGATAGAAACAAGGAACTATATCGAAAACCAATTAGAGGGCTTATGTGGACTTCTTGTGGACATCTTATTAATCAGGCATTCTCTCTTTAAGATCTGATCTTAAATCACATGATTGCCATATTGGAATTCTTTTCCTTTTGTTCTCCAAAGTATCGACTGTCGAATTACATCTTTAGTCAGACCTGTGGCTCACCCAAGAGCACCTCTTTCTCCTGAAGGGAGAGGGGAAACAAGATAACATTAAATCCTGCATCTTAAGTTGCTATTCACATTTTTCGGCTAAGCTCCGGTGTCCTCGCCCTATTACTATGTATCCTATGAGGCTCTGCCAACAGAGTGCGCAGAGCCATTTCGGAAGCATGTGATAACTTGTGGACAACTTATTAGTTTTTCTTCTTGAATACTACCCTACAGGACTTAATGGTTTTTGGAGATTAAAGGCCCATTGAGGATACTACCATTGTTCCACGTGAAACATTACTCTTTAAAGGCATTTTTAACCCTGGTACTCGACTCTCTATGACCCTCCATTTTTTATTTTCCAATGCAGAATTTCTCAAATATTCCATTCATAATCCCCTCGGGATCAGATCTTCCAAAAAACTCTTCAAAGCATGAAACGGCTCCCCTTAAATGCAAAGCTGCGATTTCCGCGCGATCCCATGATGCCTTTGCTTCCCTCATTTCTTCAATCAGCCGCACGGCAATCTCTTCGTGCCGGTCATTAAAAATGCAATCAGGAACTTCCACTCCGCCGAGCATATTATCCACCATATCCTTTAAGACTTTTTCTATCTTTTCTATGGGATCATTCCTCAAGCTGATGCTTATATTCTGAATCTTCGCCTCATCAATGAATTTTTTTTTCTCATTTCCTTGAGCGATATCTATCTTATTGATAATACATAAGGTTGGATTTAATCGTCCTGCGATGCTGCCACACTCTTCTTCCGTTATCAGTTCATCCGCAGCGGTAACCCAGACGAGAATAGACGCACCGGCAATTTCCTTTTTCGATCGCTCTATACCATCCTTTTCTATTTCATCAGAAGTTTCCCGAAATCCGGCACAATCGATAAGTTGAACCTCATGCTTCCCTATCGATACCCTTTCGCCGACCACATCCCTCGTCGTGCCGGGTGAACTATGCACAATTGCCCGATCATACCCAAGAAGCCGGTTAAAAAGTGTCGATTTCCCGGCATTTGCGGGTCCCCCGATAACAATCTTCAGCACTCCTTCTTTTCCTTTTATCCTTTTTCTTTTCACCAGGTCCCTATTGAGATCCTCGATTAATCGATCCAGCGAACTTGCATTTCCATCTTTTGAAGCCATTTCTTCCTCAAACTCAATCCTCGATTCTACCTCTTCCAGAAGCGCTATAATGCCCTCTCGCCATTTGGAAAACACATTCAGAGACTCTCCAAAATAGAGTTTTCGATTGACGGCCAGCTCTTCCTGGCTTTCACTTTCAATTATTCCATGGATCGCCTCCGCCTTTAAAATATCCAATTTCCCATTTTCCAGCGCTCGCCTGGTGAACTCTCCCCTCTGCGCCCCCCTGGCTCCTGCCGATTTTAAGGCATTGAGGATCTCCTTCACATTGAGCTCTCCACCATGGCAGATAATCTCAACCATGTCTTCCCCGGTATAGGAACGAGGACCGCAATATTTAATGATGGTAACCTGATCGATAATTTTAAGATTTTCGGAAGCCACTGCGGTATAAAGCCCGACATTCCGGATCCGGGCCTTTTCGAAAAGGGCTTTTTCCTTAAGGCATTTTTCAGTTATTGCGAAAGCTTCCAATCCGGAAATCCGAAGGAGAGCGAGCGCTCCCCTTCCTGATGGCGTGGCTACAGCAACGATTGTTTCTTTCTGCTCCGCCGGCATCGATTACTTCCGACGAGTTGAGGGTCGTTCCAATCGGGGGAGCGTTGCGCCACTGGCCTTCGTCTGGGCTACGACAGGTTGCGGCGATGACTTATTCATGAAATATTGCTGGACCAGCCCGAGGCCGCTCGAAAGGGTCCAGTACAGAACCAGTCCCGATGCAAAGTTATTGAACAGCACCAGCATGAAGATCGGCATGAAATAGATCATCATTTTCTGGTTTGGATCCTTAATCGTCATTTTATTCTGAAAATAGGTGAGGATTGCCATAACAAGCGGGATAATGGCAATATTCGAGCCATACATCGGTATGCCGTTTGGAATGATATTTCCGAAGTAAAAAACCGACTCCGGTTGGGAAAGATCATGCACCCAGGGGATAAGAACGGTTCCCGCTCCGCGAAGCTCGATTGCCTTGCGCAATACTACAAAAAGAGCAAGAAAGATCGGCATTTGAAGGAACATGGGCAGGCAGCCGGGATTAAGGGGATTGACCCCTTCAGCCTTATAAAGCGCCATTGTTGCCTCGTTAAGTTTCGCCGGATTGCTCTTGAATTTTTCGCGGATTGCATTGATTTTTGGCTGCAAATCCTTCATCCGGTTCATTGACTTCATACTGCTCTGCGTCAGCGGATAGGTGACAACCCTCGATAGAAGCGTCAAAAGAAGGATGGATACACCGTAATCCTTTGTCACCTTGAACAGGATCAGCAGTACCCATAAAATGAACTCGGCAATCGGCGGAAACCATTTATCAGCCCAGAAAAATATTTTTGTCCATCCAAGAACCGGAAACATGATTTTCTGGAACTGAAGCCCGTACTTTTTAAGATCAAGGTATCTTGATGGTCCGCCGTAAAACCAGAAACTCGCCTCATTGCCCTGCGCCGTCATTTGATAGCTTATAGCGTAATTAACAAGTTTGGCGTTACTCTTTTTTCCATTAATTATCAAATGATTCGTATCTTCGATGGATATTATCGCTATATCTGCATCCCGCAGGGTATCGGCAACAATCGCCTCAAAGAAATATTTTGATGATACACCGACCCATTTGTAGAAACCGCTGTGATCTTCCTTTGCGTCTTTATTAGATTTTACGTGCTCGACATCGGCACCGTCGCAAAAATGAGCAACCCGCTCCTCTGATTGGGAAGATCGCCCACTGCTGAGCATTTCGCTCTCTGCAATTCCGGCCGGCCATGATACCGTCACCTTGCTGTTATTGAGCTGCGCCGATGCCACACTGAAGCCGATTTTGTAATCGTCGCCTCCAAAGGAAAACCTCTTTTTCACTTCCCCGCCGGAAACCGGATCATGCGTAACGAGCGACAGGGTGACCAGGCTTCCTTTTGACACCTCTATTCTATTACCTGGAACCGCAACTTCAGGGTAAAACATCGCATCGTTGTAGCTGGTATTATTAATAGTAAGCGCTGCACCGCCCGCGCTATTTTCTTGAATAAGGTCAACGTAACCGCCAGCCACCTTCGCTTTGGAAAGGTGGCTTATGTTATAGTCCTTTATCTGCAAAGAGATAATCCGGGCTCCCTGCTCACTGATGCCCGCAATAATTTTATCGGTCTCAACCCAGATGGTATCGATTTTCAGTGAAACAGCGGCTGCCGCTGCCGGCATGCCTGTGGCTTTTTCTTCAATAGCAGCATTCTGCTGCATCGTTGCCTGCCCGCCGGTCCCCTGGTCGGCGGCATTCGGCGCCTTGGCAACATAGGTGGCAGGCAGCGGCTCATGCAGAATATTATTATAGTAGAATTTTTGCCACGTGTTGCCTGAAAAAAAGGCCACTGTTGCAAAAATAAGCACTATGGCAAATAAGGTATTTCTATTCACGCTGCTTTACCCTCCTGATAACGGTTCCTGGAACCGGATCAAATCCTCCCCGTGAAAAGGGGTGGCATTTAAGGACTCTTTTTACGATGTGCGGGACCGCCTTGCCGATAGACATAGTCTCTATCGCCTCTGCGGCATATTCGGAACAGGATGGATAATACCTGCAACACCCACGCGGCATTTGGAACAGATTCTTTATACCCTGAATTGCAACGACGAGGAATTGCGCCGCTATTTTCTTAAGGAATCGTACCATTGCGAGAGAGCTCCTTTAAGCGCATCGGTGCCGGCTGTGCCGGTAAGGCTGTTGAGCCTGAAAAGAACGTCCAGGTGCAATTCGCTGCAGGACTCTCTCCTCAAAAGTTCGCGCATGACCCGTCGAGCTCTATTTCGCGCCACGGCGCACCCTATGATCTTTGGAGTGATAAGCGCATACCGGCTCCAACCCAGATCATTATTTTTATAACAAACACTGAAATACCGCCCTGCATAGCGCCGCCCGCCCTTCAGAACCTCCCGAATTTCGAGATTCTTTTTAATTTTCAGGCTTTTTCCAAAGCGGCAAATAGCGGTCTTCTTCGATGAATAACGATCATCCTCCATTACCGTTGGAACCCCACCATCAACGCTCACCGCAGCAAGCTGCGGTATTTTTTTTATAGGTAAGGAAGCGAAAATCACCGGTAATTCGCCCGCTATGCCTATTCATCCGATACGGTCAGCTTAACTCGCCCTTTTCGTCTCCGAGCAGAAAGAACCTTTCTTCCACCCTTGGTAGACATTCTTTTCCTGAACCCGTGAACATTGGTTCTTTTCCGCTTCGACGGCTGATACGTCCTTTTCATGATATTACGCTCCTTTAAGAATCGTTTCCGCTTTATCTACTTCTTCTATAGTAATTTTTCTTAGCGAATCTTCCACTCGAACTTCTCCGCAATATCCCGCAGGAACTGGTTCCGGCACCACCCGCACTTCCGGCACTATAAAATACCAACCGCTCCCTCTCTCCGGCTATCTCTTGTTTCTAAGCTACCCGAAGAAAATTCTATATTCACTCTCCGCATAGTTTTCGGTCAGATACTATTTTTATCGCTACCATCGATTATGAAACACTCACTCCTATGGCAAAATGTTCTTTCACATCTCTCCCGGTCGATCGATGCCCATCGGTTTGAAACACTCTTTCGCCCGCTCACCGTCACCGAAAATATCAGCAGCCCGGTTCTTTTGCTCACCTCGCCGAACAAGTATATCGCCGAACATCTTGATAAACATAATAAGAAAAGCCTTCTTCTCTCTGCGCAGACCTTTTCTCCCGATATCCGGGATATTCGTATTTCATTTAATCCGCTCGATGCGCTTACCTCCGCAAAACCCGCTGCAGCTCCCGATTTTTCTCTTCCTTCGCTCCGGCTCAACCGGCGCTTTACCATGGAGAGTTTTGTCGTAGGGTCCAATAACCAATTTGCCCAATCCGCCGCATCGGCGGTGGCAGCGGCTCCCGGCAAAACCAAATTCAACCCTCTCTTGATTTACGGCTCGCCCGGTCTTGGAAAAACGCATCTCCTGCAGGCGATCGGCAACCATGCTCTCTTAAATAATCCACATTGCTCGATTATCTACAGCACGTCTGAAGAATTTTATCTTTCTTTTATAGATGCTATTAAAAACAACAAAATTAAAACTTTTTCCGCTTACTTCAAGAATGCCGATATACTTCTTATCGACGATATCCAGTTTTTCTCCGGCAAGGAGAGTTCACAGGAGGAATTTTTTCATATTTTCAATGATCTTCACAAAAACGGAAAGCAGATCGCTCTCACTTCGGACATTCCTCCTCACGAAATTGCCGGACTTCAGGATCGCCTGATTTCGCGCTTCCAGTGGGGCCTTTGCGTCGATATTCAGTCGCCGAATTTTGAAACCCGCGTAGCAATTTTGAAGAAAAAAGCAGAGGAAGATAATCTCAATATCGATGAGAATATACTTTATTTTATTGCTGAACAAGTATGCTCAAATGTCCGGGAGCTCGAAGGGGTCATCATTAAACTCCTGGCATACGCTTCCATAACAAAATCCGATATAACGCTTGATTTTGTCCGCACCGTCTTGAAGGAAACCGATAAAAGTCATAAATTGAATATTACTCTCGATGAAATAATTGAAACCGTGGGAGCCTTTTACAAAATTCCCGTGAACAAAATACGGGAAAAGGATCGCAGAAAAGAGGTGGCGCTCTGCCGGCAGATTGGAATGTATGTTTCAAAAGCCATCACAAAATATTCTCTTAAGACTATCGGACTCCATTTTGGCGGCAGGGATCACAGCACCGTCATTCATGCAATTAAAAATGTTGAAAGTCTCAAGAAAAACGATTCATTACTCACGCAGGACATTGAATACATCATCAATTCACTCAAAAAATAAACTTTTCAATCCCTTTTCAACTCAAGATCAACATTAAGGGACTTTTTTAAAATATTGATTTTATTATAATTAAAAATATTATTCCACTTATCCACATCTCTACCAGTCTTTTTATTTTCTTTATCGATTTATTTTTAAAACCAGGCGTGTGGATAATTGTACTATTTTTTTTCAACTCTTTCAAGAAGTATTTATTATTTTCGAATCGATCATCGGTATCCGTTCCGTGCGATAACTATATTTTCCCCTGTCTTATACTTAATTTTTGAAAGAAAAAGATTGGAGCAACCCTTATGGCTTTTTCAATAACCAAGCAGGCTCTTTTTGATGTTCTGCAGAAGGTGTTTCCTGTCATTCCGCTCAAAAGTTCACTTCAGATACTATCTAATTTCAAAATTTCCTACCAGAATGACCAACTCGAGGTGGCAGCAACGGATCTCGATCAATCAATACAGATCATCAGCAAGGTCTCCGGGGATATTGAAGGATTCAATATAACGGCCAATGCGCGCAAGGTCTTTGAAATTGTTCGTGAACTGCCCGATGGAATGGTAACGATTTTCGTTGAAGGAAATGTCATTAATTTTAAGGCTGAAAAAGACTTCACCTGTAAAATTTCCGGCGCGGATACCGGGGATTTTCCCGGATTCCCCGAAATCGGCGAGGGAATGGAATTTGAAATAAACTCCGCTCTTTTGAAAAGCATGATTCCAAAAAGTTCATTTGCCGCGGCAAAGGATGAATCGAGGGCATGTCTTGCAGGAATTCTATGGGAAAATTATCCTTCTAAAAGCGGTATGGTTGCAACGGACGGCCATCGCCTTGGAAGCTGTTTCATCAAGGGTTCTTTTTCCATACCCGATAAAGTGAGCAGCATTGTTTCTCCTAAAAGCCTGAATCATCTGGTTCGCATCATCAGTGATAAAAATACCGAAAACATCCGCGTAACCGTTACCGAAAAATATATAGTCTTTAAAACAGCGTCGTTTTTGCTCTGCACGAAACTTATCGACGGCCCCTACCCCGATTACAGCAAGGTTATTCCGTCCAATAACCCTCGGGAGGCTGTCATTGACCGCGAATCCCTCCTGAACGCGGTACGGCGCGCCATGGTTCTTTCTAGCCAGAAAACGCACCTTGTAAAGTTTATTTTTTCAGAAAACATGCTGGAAGTGGTTGTCGTTAATAAGGAAATTGGGGGTGAAGCAAAGGAAAAAATCGCCATAGAATACCGCGGAACGGAACACCAGATAGGGTTCAATGCCCAGTACTTCAATGAAATTATAGACATTGCCCGTACGCCAAAAATTAGATTAAATATGAACACGCAGATAAGTGCGTGTTTGATTTACCCGGTATTTGAGAAGGAAGAGGACAAGCTAAGCGAAGATCTTTTCCTGCTCATGCCGCTTAGAATAATGGAAATGTAATCAATAATACCACTCTGGTTGAGTACCTCTTCGAAAAACCCTCAATGCCCCTCCTGAACCGTGGGGCTCCCCCTTCTTCGAAGATATGCCTTCCAGAGTGGTTTTTTTATCCCGCCCGATAATTGCCATAAAGCAAAGCCCGGTACCTTTAAAAAGCAGATTGAACAGCCTTCGCGAGAGCTTGCTGCTATAAGGTTCAATGATGCAAAAGCCATGTATTCTCAATATCATTTTTAGCAATAATGCCCAGAAATGATTATTTTTTCAATGGTTACTGCTCAAATACCATATTTTTTCATTTTTAAAAGAGGATATTAATACAACGGTTAGAGCATTACCTGGAGAAGCCATGACCCTGAAACAATTTTACGACTGGCAGACATCCGGAGGGACCGACGATGTAATGCGGATGGTTGATTGTCTCGAACGGGCTGATATTTGCTGGTGCGCTATCGGCGATGTGGCAGTCAACCACTGGGCGGAAGAACCGATGGTGACGCAGGACGTCGATTTTGTTGTCGCAGCAGAATCCATTGCACACGCTGTCAAGGTTCTCGAAGAAGCCGGGTTCACATCCGAACGACATGCATGGTCGATCAATTTCAAGGGGCGGGCGAAGATCAGCATGCAGCTGAGTACCGAGGAATTCTACCGCACGTTTCCACAACGATCGGTCGCTGCCGATATTCATGGCATTCTCATGCGGGTGGCCTCCTTAGAGGACACCCTGCAGGGTAAAATCCAGGCATGGAAAGACCCCACCCGAAGACAAAGCAAGAAAATAAAGGACCTCAGCGATATCGCCCGGCTCGTAGAAAGCCATGCGTCCCTTTGGGAAAAGCTTGGAGAGGAACTCCAGGGTGTGATTCAAAGGCCATCTAATCTGTAATATAATGGCGGATTTTCTGGTGCCGGAAGGTCCTTTCCCGTTCCGAGTTCGCAGGGATGCAGGAAGAAACAGCAAGACCCCTCCAAGATTGCGCAATTGCGCTTCGAATTCGGATCACCTCACGGAAAAAAACGTATTTTATCACCTGATGCAACAAATTACGGCGTAATTTGGATGTCACAACAACAAATTACGACCTTTTTTTGAATCGGTACAGAAGGGAAGGAAAAATTTATTTTTTTTAGAACAGCCCTCTGCTCGGCGATAGGTCAAATCCATGAAAATCATTCTCCAGCGCGTAAAAAGTGCATCGGTAAAAATAAACGGTGTTCAAATTTCTGCGATCAACGACGGCATTCTCGTTCTTCTCGGTGTCCATAAGGACGATACTCCCGATAGTGCGGACTTTCTTGCAGCAAAATGTGCGGACCTCAGGATTTTCCCCGACGACCAGGGGAAAATGAACCGATCGCTCATCGAGACCGGCGGTGAGGCTCTTGTGGTATCGCAATTTACCCTTTTCGGGGATTGCTCGAAGGGAAGAAGGCCGAGTTTTATCGAAGCCGCGCCGCCCGAAAGAGGCGCCGAACTTTATGAGTATTTTGTCGAATGTCTGAAAAAACGCGTCCCTATCGTTGCAACGGGAGTTTTCGGGGCAATGATGGACGTGGAACTCATAAACGATGGGCCGGTAACGCTCATTCTTGATCGGTAATCAATTTTACTGCAGGGGTAATCCGGTAAAATGCCGTCATGCTCCGCCAGGCTATTTCCTTATAATCAAGGCATGCGTGCAACCGCACCCGTAATTCCTCCGCCGCAGTTTCATTTATTATTCCGCAAATCCGGTCGCCGAGCGACAGACGTTCCCCCTCCCCGCTTTTCCTGAACCAGAACTCTATATCCTGGGGAGAAACGCGCCGCAGGGAGCTGTCCGATGCAACCGTCATAGTAAGCGTTATGCCCCCGGCTCTGGCAAGCTCATCATGGAGCAGCGGAGCGCTCCAGGCGGTCATCGGGTCGTCCTTTTCATTGAAAAGCTCCTCCTCTGCGCGGGAGAGGATTTTTTTCGCCTCATCGGACAGGGTTCCGGTCTCCGGGAGGGATGAGAGCCGCTGCCCCTCGCGCGGAATTGCCTCGGCAAGGACCAGAATGCCCTTTTTTATCAGGAGCGCCACGGTCCGCCTGACGAAATCGACCTTATCGTGAGTCTGCAGAAGCATATTCCGGCCGAGTATGGCGTCGAATTGCACCTCTTTTCCGGCTGCCATCCTGATATCGCGGTCAAACTGTTCGATACCGGTACGCAGCACCTGCGGCCGGGAAATGGCAGGGAGACCCTTTGCCAGACCGCTCAGGGTCTCGTAGGCCCGGTCATCATGGGCCAGTATCCACACACCCCCGTCGGGCGTCCTCCTCATTGCTTCGAACGCCAGGAGCCCGGTACGGCCATTGAGATCGAGCACCAGGCTGGTATTTGCAAGACCGGCAAGTTCCAACATGGTCTCCCTGACGCGACTGAGCTGTTCGCCGCGCCGGGAGAGCGTTCGCTCGAGCCAGCCGGCTCCGCCCATCACCTTCCGTTCCGCCAGCGGGCTCGAATAATCCTCTTCGACCATGGCTTCAATCTGCGCCTCCCGCTGCTGTGCAACCCGCTCGGCTATTGACTTTTCAAAGCCCTGGTCGGACGGATGAAAGAACGCTTTACCCTGAAGAGAAGCGGGCAGGTATTGCTGCGCTACCCAGTGATCCCGGTAGGCGTGCGGATAGAGGTAGCCTTCGCCGTGGCCGAACCCTTCGGAATCCCGGCTTGCATCGCGCAGGTGGTTCGGCACCTCATCCTTTACCTCTTCGGAAACTGCCTTGATGGCATCGAAAAAAGCAAGGCTCGAATTGCTTTTAGGCGCTGTCGCCAGGTAGAGACAGGCCTCTGCAAGATGAAACCGGCCTTCGGGCAGTCCGACATAATCAAAGGCCCGGGCCGCGTTGACCACGACACCGAGGGCCGCCGGATCGGCCATCCCGACGTCTTCACCGGCAAGAATAAGCATCCGGCGGAAAATGAACCGCGGATCCTCACCGGCATACAGCATTTTCGCCATCCAATACAGAGCGGCATCCGGGTCGCTGCCGCGCAGGGATTTGATGAAGGCGGAAATGGTATCGTAATGCGCATCGCCGTCGCGATCGTAAAGAACAGCCCGCTGCTGAATGGATTCCTCGGCAATCGATCGGGTGAGATGGATGAAGCCGTCGGCCGACGGGGCGGTCGTCTCCACGGCCAGTTCCAGCGCATTGAGGACGCCCCGCGCGTCGCCGTTCGCGACTTTTACCAGGTGGTCGAGCGCATCATCGGCGATATGCACGTTCTGCCTGCCGTACCCGCGTTCGGGATCCCGGAGGGCCTGCATCGCAACCGCTTTCAGGCTGGTTTCATCGAGCTGGCGGAGCTGAAAAATCCGCGAACGGGATACCAACGCCTTATTGACCTCGAAATAAGGATTTTCAGTGGTTGCGCCGATAAGAATCAGGATGCCGTTCTCCACGTGCGGCAGCAGGGCGTCCTGCTGGGCTCTGTTGAACCGGTGGACTTCGTCGATAAAAAGGATGGTTCTCCTGCTGAAGAGGGAGAGCGTTTTCTGGGCGGTCTCGATGGCCTCGCGGATATCCTTGACCCCGGCAAGTACCGCATTGATCGAGAGAAATTGTGCTTTGGTGGTGTTGGCAATGATCCGGGCGAGCGTCGTCTTGCCGGTTCCGGGGGGACCGTAAAAAATCAGGCTTGACAACTGGTCTATCTGGATGGCTCGCCGGAGTAGCCTTCCCTCGCCGATAATGTGGTCCTGGCCGATGAACTCATCGAGCGATCGCGGTCGCATGCGATCGGCGAGCGGCGCGCTTTTACTGAGGATGTCGCGCGCCCGTGAATCGAACAGGTCGGACTGGTGATCGTGCGGAGGGGATTTTTTCATGGCACTCTTCTGGAACCAGGAACAAAATACGTTACGCTCCGAAGGATCCTGCAGCCCATTCGCGGCATCGTACCGCTCTGCAGTGGGTGCACGTCTATTCCTGTACCAGCATTCCAAATACCGCCAGGGTGATCACGCTTGTTAATGCGCCGAATAAAAAGGGAGCCGCCGGGTGTATGCTGAAGAGGAGCCCGGCAATGAGACTCGCGGGCAGGAGCCCGATGCCGACAATGGTGTTCGAGAAGCCAAGCGCCGTTGCCCTGGATTCGACCGGGGCGATTTTGGCGATGAACGCCTTCTCAAGCCCTTCTGTCAACGCGGCATAGACTCCGTAGAGCAGCCAGAGCCCCCAGAGAAGCGTCGATCCGTGCGATACAAGGCCGAAGGCCAGGTATACCAGTCCATAAAGAGCATACCCGCTTGCAAGAACGGTCTTGAACCCGATCCGGTCGGCAAGGGTTCCAAACCCGTGCGAAAGGAGCGTGCTCGTAAGATTATAGACCAGGTACATGAGCACAACGGTCGGCAGCGCAAAGCCGAGATTCATGGTCCGCAGGAGCAGGAACTGGTTCGAAGAGTTGCCTATCGTAAAGATCGCCTGGGCCAGGAAGAAGAACTTCAGGTTTTTACTGTAGCGGCGCAGGTCGAGGCTCGGCCTGGGCCTCGTTTTTCCGGGCTGGGCTGGCGACCCGGTCTCTTTGACGAAAAATAAAAATATCACGCCGAGCGCGGCGGGTATGATGGATATCGTAAAAACCGTATAAAACCCGGTCATATTCCTTATGGTGCCGGTGGTATGATCGATGAATTTCAGGCTGAGAAGATAGAGGATCAAAACGCCGAGCGTGGCGCCCGCAAAGTCCATCGCCCGCTGTAATCCGAAGGCGCGTCCCCGAACCTCGGGAGGCACCGAGTCGGCTATCAGGGCATCGCGCGGGGCGCCGCGGATGCCCTTTCCCATCCGGTCGACGAATCGGGAGATCAGGACAAAGTACCACCCTGCCGAGGCAAGAAGAAGCAGCGCCTTCGCGACAGCCGAGAGGCTGTACCCGGAAATCGCCGGGCCCTTACGCTTTTGAAACCGGTCGGAATAGTATCCGGAAAAAACCTTGAGCAGGCTTGCCGTTGATTCCGCTATGCCTTCGATAATACCGAGCGCGGGACCGATGAAGGCGCTCCGCGTCGCGAGGATGGTGCTGACGAAAGCCTGCAGCAGCGGATAGACCATCTCGCTTGAAACATCGGTGAAAAACGAGGTGAACCCGGTAAGCAGAACGTTTCTATTGATGGAGGGGTGTTTCATGGCAGGTAGATGCTGGTCGGCACGGTTATCCGGAAGATGGTCGTGTAGCTGTCATCGGCATTGATTCTGACCGGATCAAATCCGGCGCTCAGGCTCCTGAGTAGTATAGTAAATCGCTGCGGCGAGGCGGTGATGACGTAACAGGACCCGTGAAGAGCGAGCGTATGAGACATTAACATCTGCATAAACAGGCGAACAAAGAGTCCGTCATCGTCGTCCTTCATATGAAAGGACCGGCCAAGGTCGAATTGTTCAAAAATGCGGCCCGAGAGCGGATCGGGATGGCTTTCGATATACAGCGGATTCCCGAAATTATCGTGCTTCAGCATGATGTAATAATAATCCGTCAATTTCAGCCTTTCGAGGTAATAATTTACGGCAACCTTATCGACATCGCCGAACACCATGATCGGACAGGGATTCTTACGACAGGCCGTTGCCAGCATTTCAAGGTCGACAATGGGCTTCCACAGGCACGACTGATAAGAATTCCGGAGAAGATCTTGATGACGCGTCCCGATGGCAATGTCATTTTTGAGCACCTGCTGAATCGTGTGCAGGCTCCAGCCGCAAGTAGCAAGGCAGTATAAAGCTGCAGCCATTGCTGCAATCCTGCTGATTTTCGGATTTGAAGACAGCGTTGCAATAAAGAGGCTTGTACCGGAGGCAAGTAAGAGGGAGAAGACCGGCGCAAGCATGACGAATGATCGATCGAAGGGCATGTCGTTCCGTGCAAAAGAAACAATAAAAGGACCCATATAAAGCAGTGAAAGCCGGATAAAGGACGTCATTGGGCCCGAAGAAGTCCAGGTTGTGAATAAGCGGACTATTCCAACCCCGACCCCAATCGCCATCATGGCCGGCAAGAGGTAACGTGACGAAAGAAACATGAAACTGACCGAAGGGAAAATAGTGCAGGGCACGTAAAACCTGGTCACCGCGGCCTTACTGACAAACCGGCAATCCAGAATCTGCTTCAGTAGGGGAAAATAGGCAAGCGCTGCGATCATGCAGCCGATGGCAATGAAGATCAAGCCGAACAGGACCTTTTTTCCGGAAAAGCCCGCTGCGGGATTTTTGAATATCCGCCGCACCGCGTATTCAATGCCGATTGCGGCAATCAGGGAAGTAACGAAATAGATATTCGACGGGATTGTATACAGGAGAAGAAATGCTGTAATTGAAATCATGATCGCGTGGAACTTTGACGATTGTACCAGATAGCTCCAGAGATGGAACAGGAGTGCCGCTGCCAGCAACATGCTCAGGCTGTACCCGCGCAATTGCATTGCAAAGTTAAGGAACGGGATGGTTGTGCTCAGGAGAACAACGCTCAGGCTGGCCGCACCCTCCCCGATGAAGCGTTTCGCAAAATAGTAGACATAAACAACGGTAAGGACGCTGAAAGCCAGTTGCATGGATCGCATATACCGTGCGTGATCCAGCGCACCGTCAATATCCCGGACTCCCCGGACTTTTAGAGCGAGGCCCGTCAGGATATTGAAAAAGACGTGGTTATTTGCATCCTGGTAATTCGTAACGGTGCTGCCGAACCCTGCGAGTGATGATTGGACAAGCGATAAAATTTCATCCCACCAGAGGTCGGCATTGAGATATTGGGTAGCGGCGTAAATAAGCGGCAGGAGACCGGCAAGGACGAATGCCAAGGAATAATAATTTTGTTTTTTATGAAGGTTCATCAGTGGTTTTCTGAAAGGGGGGATGTCTCTGTAAAGAATAAATTATGCCGCTTAATCGGACCGCAAATCAAGGTGATCCGGCACGGAAATCCGGAATATCGTGTGATAGGTAGTTCCTGAATTTAACATAACCGGGTGAAATTGATCGCTGAGGCGATTCAGAATCGAAATAAGGCTCGACGGGCAATCGGTAACGACATAGCAATTGCCATTACCGGAGAGATAATTTGATTCGTGCAGGATAATAAAAAGCGGGGTAAAAAGCTGTGGGGAATCAAGAGATAGGGATGGATCAAAATTTTTGAAGAATGCAGTCGGCAAAGCCACTAGTATCGAATGGTGATCGGTCCCGATGGAATCCGGGACACGAAGGCCGAAATTCACATTTTGCGGATGAGCGGAATCCCTGCAAAAATTCAATATAGCATAAGAGTTTCGAATGTTTAGTTTATCAAGGTACGCATAAACTGACGGCCGATCGACGTTACCGACAATAATGACCGGGCAAGGTTCTTTTTGATAGGCTGCCGCGAGTATCTTGAGATCCGTACAAGGCGTCGATAATTGCGAAAGATATTCGATGCGGAGAAGGTCATGATGCCGGATTCCGGCGGCGATGTCGTTTTTAAGCACTTCCTGAATAGAGGCCATCATCCATCCAAAGGTTACCAGGCAATAGAGAACCGTAACGATTGAGATAATCCGGCCAATGTTCGGCAATGGAGGGAGAGAGGCGATAAAAAGGGTTATGCCGGATGCGGCGAGAAGTACGAAAACCGGCGCCAGCATGACAAAAGAGCGGTCAAACGGCAGATCGTTACGAGCAAAAGAAACAATGAAGGGGATCGTATAAAGAAGCGCCAGTCTAATGAAGCTGATCACCCCTTCGGATTCCACCTTTGTTTTCAGCCATCTGAAGGCCAGGATTCCAAAGCCCGCCGCAGCAAGAGCGGCAAGCAGGAATCGGCCCGAAAGAAACATCGAACTTACTCCTGGAAACAGGCTGTCAAGCACAAAGAATCGGCAGCCCGCCGTTTGGGTTATAAAGCTGTTGGTAAGAATCTGCTTCAGGAGCGGAAGGTAGGCAAGCAGGCCGGTCAAACTTCCAATGGAGATGAACAGCAGCCCGAACAGGGCCGGTTTCCCGGAAAATTCGCCGGCAACGGGAATTTTCATAAACCGCCGCGCAGCATATTCCAGTCCGATGACTACCATGAGAGAAATGATGAAATACACATTCGAGGGAATGGTATAAAAAAGCATGAAGGCGGAAAGGGCAGTCATCGCTGCGTGGAACTTTCCGGGTTTTGCCGCAAAGCATGAAACGTGGAATAGAAGCGCCGCAGCCAGCAGCATGCTTAAGCTATACCCGCGCAGCTGCATTGCAAAATTCAGGAAGGGAATTGTCGTGCTCAGAAACACGACGCTGAGAATTGCGGCAAGGCTGCCGATGAACCGCCCGGCAAACAGATAGACATAAACAAAGGTGAGTATTCCGAATACCAGTTGCAGCGACCGAAGGAGGACCAGGTTATCGATAACGCCGCCGAGATCATGAACCCCCAGGAATTTTAAAGCGAAACTGATGATTATGTTGAAAAAAACGTGATTATTCGGTTCGAAATAATTGGTGACGGTAGCAGCGATGCCCTGCATGGAATAGGTCTTGAGCGAATGAACCTCATCGCCGCCGAGGTCGATGGGAAGATATGAGCAAGCCGCGTATATAAGCGGCAGGAGTCCGGCGAGGATAATCGCCAGGGAGACATACTTTTCTTTTATAGAATTAATCATGAGTAATCATCCGGTTACTGCAGAATATCGTCGTCGATTCAGTCATCAGCCTTTAATCGCCTAAAGATTCGCATAAACAACCGGAAGAAAAATAAATCTCTCTTTGGCCGCTTTGGTTACCATTTTCCCCAAAGGCGCTATAATCGGGGTCTTTCATTGCGACTTAATAACTTAACAAGTCTGAAAGGCCGGGACCATAATTTGAAGGCTATTTTCGTTCAGGCTAAAGAAGAGCCCACTCACCGAGGTCGTCAAAAGTTATTTTATCACAATTACTCTTTTTTTAACAAAACGGCCAAATAATTCATACCATCCAAGGAGGACATAATGGGCAGAGGAGATAAGCGCTCGCTGAAGGGGAAGATTTTTAAGGGCTCTTTCGGAAAAAAGCGGCCTCGTAAGAAGGATAAAGCTACCGCTGCTAAAACTGAGGCCTGATCGGCTTGTCGGTGGGAATCTCGTTCGATGGCCCCCGGTATTGCACCGGAGGCCTTCGAGGGTAAGGTTAGATTGCCTTGGGCTGGCAGAGATTCTCTTTTTTGTTTGCGACACGACCGCAGCTTTTGCAGATAAATTCGGGCTTGTTCACAAGCGGTATGATATCCTTGACATCGAGATCACAGGCGCAGCAGGTCAGCGCGCACATCTTATCGGCACCTCCATGGTGTCCTTCGGCTTTGGGACTCATGATAACGCTCCTTGTTTTTGGATGGTAGATTCGATACTCCCTCTCTCTATAATAGGTTAAATCTTTTTCAGAAGCAAATGTACTTTTTCCCGACCGGTCGCGGAACGGCGACGCGCGCCGGGTATTTGAGCTTGAGGACCCGGCTGCGGACCTCATTCGGACAGCGCGTATGCACCAGTTGACCCGGTATTTCCCGGTGAAGTATATTGGTTATAGAACACAAACCAAACGGTCGGTATATGAAAGAATCTAAAGAACATATCCTGAAAGTTGCCTTCAATCTCTTCCTGCAAAAGAGTTTCAAGGAGGTGACGATGAAGGAGATCGTCGAGAAGACCGGGCTGTCGAAGGGGGCCTTTTACTACTATTTCACGAGCAAAGAACAGCTCTTTTTCGAGGTAAACAGCTATTATTTCTCACTGATGGCGGAAAATGCCTTCACCAACATTAAGGCAGTGACGCTCAGGCAGTTTTACCTGGAAGCGCTCGATCGGATGGGTCGGGTTCTGACTGCCTTTCTCGGCGGAAAAACCGAAATCGGCGATAATAAAACATTCAATTATTTCACCATGATGTTCGATGCTCTTAGCCGTTTTCCGGAGCTCCGCGAAAAGATGATTGCCCATGACCGGAAGGAGCTGGATATCTGGAAAGAAAGGGTAGCCAGGGCGAGGATGAGCGGCGAGATCCGCTCGAAAATGAGTGACGAACAGATTGCGAAGGTCTTTCTTTTCACGAGCGATGGCGTTGCTGTTCGGCTCATCATGGAACATCGGTTCAAAGATCTATGGGATGAGTTGTCGGGACTTTGGGGGAATTTTTATACTCAGCTAGCCCTGAAAGCCCCTGAGCCGCCGATGCAATAAATTTGCTCAAGCTGCGTCTTAATGGTAGAATGGATTGGTGCGAGGGGCATTGATTCCTCAAATAAACCGAATGTTCGGTTTTTTTAGTTAGGTGAAATAAACCGGACGGTCGGTATCAGGCGAGAAACATCATGGAGATACAATGAAAAAACGAACTTTGAATCTGCTAATTACCCTGGTCTGGACCCTTCTCAGCTTTTCAGGAAGTTTTTCGGCTGAAAATACCGGATCGAATCATAGTGAAATCGTAAGTCTGAGAGCTTCCGGAAGCTCTCAGGACAGCGTCGTCATCTCCTCCCTTCAGGCAGCCGAAAAACTCGCCTTCCAGGCCAATACTGATATTGCCAACGGCAGGTTGGATATCGAGAGCTTGCAGCAGAAAAGAAACGAGCTCAGCAGTTCCCTGTTTCCGCAGATTTCAGCCAAAGGATCCGCTACCGGCTCCATAACCGGTCCGTGGTCGATGATTCCCCCCGGTTACTTCTCCGTTTTTTCCTCACTTTTAGGTTCGTCCAGCGCAATGAGTTCATTAGCTTCGTCCGGAAAGATTCTTGCCGTTAATATGAACATTCCGTATAATTCCGACGGAAGCCTCCTGGCAACCCAGAAACTATTCGATCCCGCCTATTTAATCGACTTAAAATCGGCAAAGTCCTCAATTGAGCTATCGAAACTTGATCTTGCAAAAATCAGGGAGTCCGTTGCCCTGCAGGTCGCTTCGATTTATTATAACCTGCTGCTGAGCTCCCGGCAGATTGCCTTTCTCAGAAAACAGCTTGCCAGTTACGAAGAACTCTATAGCGTTGCCCAGGTGCGCTTCCAGGCAGGCGTGGCGAAAAAAAGCGAACCGGATCAAATCAAAGTGGATCAAACGAACATCGAAACGGAGCTGGAAAACTTCGAGAAGCTCTATCAGCAGCAGATAAGCGATCTCCAACTGCTTATTGGACTCCCTTCCGGTAAGCAGCTCACGGTGTGCGACAGCATCGGGGCTGCAACGGAACCAATTTCCGATACCGGGACTTCGGACCTGTCGAGCAGGCCCGATTGGCTGATCCTGCGGAAGCAGGAAGATCTGCAAGACCTTGCCATCCGGCGGCAGAAGGCGGAGTATCTGCCGGTGCTCGCGGCAAAAGGCACTATCAGCGAGGACTTTTACAGCCTGAAGTTTGATCCGACAAGTGAGCCATGGTATAACTCTTCAGCTGTTGCAATCACGCTCGATTTTCCCTTGTTTGATGGGTTCGGGAAAAGAGCCCGGATTGCCCAGAGCCGTATTGCCTTGACAGAACTGCAAAACCGGCGGATGCTTCTGGAGACGCAGATCGGCAAGGAGATCCATGATGCGCAGAACAGCCTGATTTACAGCATCGCCCGACTGAAAGGCCAGGATGCAAACCATGACCTGGCACAGGAGGTATACCGTGAGACCGAGGTCGAGTATCAGGGCGGGACGGCGACGATTTCCGACCTGCTGACGGCAGAGAATTCGCTTATCGAGTCGCAGCGGCAATACATGACCGCCTTGGCGGACAAGCTTCTTGCGGAACTGTCACTGAACAAAGCTAAGGGAACGCTCCTGAGCAGCTTACAGCTTGAATAGGAGCGATATTGATTTCCCCTAAGCCGATCAAGGTCCCTGAATAGGCATAGCGAGCGCAATCCCCGGAGCTTGCTCCGGGGAGCTTCAAAATCATCGAAAGGAATCCATCATGGAACCATTAGCAGGTAAGAAAAGCAGGACGAATACGGTCATGCCGATAGTGCTCGGCACCGTTCTCCTTGTCGGGGCGGTCATCGGCGGCAGCGCCTATTTCCACTCCCTGCGCTATGCCGAAACCGACGATGCCCAGATTGACGGCGATATCAGCCCGGTCTCCGCCAGGGTAGGCGGCTTCGTCAAAACCGTACGTTTTATCGACAACCAGCAGGTAAACGCCGGCGATACCCTGCTGACCCTTGAGGACGATGACTACCGGATTCGGCTGGAACAGGCGGAGTCCGCGCAGGAGGTCGCCGTGGCGAATGCGCTCCTCTCGCATGAAAACGTCGCCTCGTCACGGGCCAATATTCCCCCTGCCGAGAGTAATATCGAAGCGGCACAGGCCAGGCTCTGGAAGGCCGAAGAAGACCTCAAACGCTTTGAGACACTCTTGAAAAACGGTGCACTATCACAGGATAAATTTGATGCGGCAAAGGCGGAAAAGGATGAGGCCGAAGCGCAGCTGGCCGGTCTGCAGGGTCAGCGGGGTGCGACCGAGAAACTCGTTTCGGTGGCGGAAAAACAGGTTGGCGGTGCCCTGGCGAAAATCCATCAGGCCGAGGCCGACGTTGCATATGCTAAGCAGCAGCTTTCCTACACTGTCGTATTGGCGCCGGCCTCGGGAATTATTTCGAACCGGGCGGTGCAGGTCGGGCAGAATGTCGCGGCCGGCTCGCCGCTCTTCTGCATCGTTGATAACAGGAATCTTTACGTGACCGCCAACTTCAAGGAGACACAGATGCACCGGATCCGACCGGGCCAGGAAGTTACCATTACCGTCGATGCCTTTCCCGCAACACCGCTGAAAGGGCTCGTCGGCTCGGTCTCCGGCGCAACCGGGGCAAAATTCTCGCTCCTGCAGCCGGATAATGCAACCGGGAATTTTGTCAAGGTTGTGCAACGCATGCCGGTCCGAATTTCCATTGCAGCGCTCGCCGACCTGCAAAATCTGATCCGTCCGGGTATGAGCGTCACGGCTTCCGTCCGCATAAAATAAGCGGAGTCTTAATGGTCAATCTATAGTCCTTCGACAAGCTCAGGATGAACGGGAAATAGCAGATTTTGAAAACAAATCCGTTCGTGGTGAGCCTATCGAACCATGAACGGATATCGAGGATACCCCTATGCCGGAAACAGGTGCAAGAAAATGGATCGTCACCCTGACGATCGTGACGGGCGCGCTGCTCGAACTCATCGATACCACGGTGGTCAATGTCGCGATGTCGAACATCATCGGCGCCCTGAACGCGACCCTCGAAGACGCCGCATGGATCGTTACCGGGTACTCCATTGCCAATGTGATCATCCTGCCCATCTCGGGGTGGCTGGGCGACCGGATAGGCAGGAAGAAATACTTCCTAATCTCCATCCTGCTTTTCACGGTGATGTCGCTTTTGTGCGGCAATGCAACGACCCTCGGCCAGCTCATCGTTTTCCGTATCCTGCAGGGGCTCGCCGGCGGCGGCCTGCTTTCGACCGGCCAGGCAATCCTGATGGAAACCTGGCCCAAAGAGCAATTCGCGATGGGGATGGCGATTTTCGGGATCGGTGTCGTCGTGGGCCCGGCCCTCGGCCCCACGCTCGGCGGCTATATCATCGATCACTTCTCCTGGCAGTGGATTTTTTACATCAACCTCCCGATTGGTCTCGTCGCGGCCTTCCTCGTCGCAACCTTCATAAGGGAGACGCCGCGCTTCGGCCAGGAGGATCCAATAGACTGGTGGGGAATCGGTCTCCTCGCCGCGTTTGTGGGGTCGCTCCAGATGGTGCTCGAAAAGGGGCAGTCCAAGGACTGGTTCTCCTCCGCAACCATCACCTTTTTTACCGGGGTTTCGGCCATTTCGGGGATCCTGTTCATATGGCGGGAGCTGAAAACACGCTACCCGGTGGTAAATCTCTCGATCTTCCGCCACCGGAACTACCTGGTCGGGAATATCATGATGTTTGTGCTCGGGCTCGTCATGTACTGCTCCATGTTCGCCCTTCCGCTTTTCTGCCAGACCATCCTCCACCTTACCGCGCAGGAAACCGGGATGCTGCTCATCCCGAGTTCGCTGGTCAGCATGGTGGGCATGCCGATAGTTGCGAAACTTTCGCAGCGGGGGGTGCCCTCGCAGGTGCTCGGGGGAATAGGCTATTTCCTCTTCTTCGTTTGTCTGGCGATGATGTCCGGGGCAACTATTGAAACCGGGGCTGGTTACTTCTTCTGGCCCATGGTGATCATGGGAATTGCGCGCGGGTTTCTCATAGTACCCTTTACCCAGCTTGCACTGCAGGACCTCTCGGGCAAAGAGGTAGGCCAGGGGACCGGCATGAACAACCTGATGCGGCAGCTCGGCGGGTCGTTCGGCATTGCTATCCTGACCACCATCCTGCAGGTGCAGGTCGGCGCCTTCCGGAACGGGCTCATTCCCCACGTCAATCCCTATAATCCTGTTTTTCAGGCCAGGTTTCAGGCGCTTGCCGGCGGGTTTGCGGCGAAAGGGTTTTCGCCGGGACCGGCGGCGACCATGGCACTCCGATCGATCGAGGGCGCGGTCATGAACCAGGCGCAGCTTTTAACGTATAATAAAATTTACCTCGGCTCGGGGATCATGATGCTTTGCTGTATCGGCCTGATGTTCTTCTTTCAGACAGGGAAAAAAAAGCAGGCATAGAGGGTGTGCGCGGGCGAGGTTTTAGCCGAGGCATTATTTAAAAATCATATCCACCAGGAGGCCGAACCATGAGCGTTAATCACCAAAAAGGGAAACCCGACTACGGCTTTGACGGTACACCCTTCACCTATCTGCTGATTGGTATCGGTGCTTGTGTGCTGACCGTCTTTCTTCTGTCCTTATCCAACCCCCTTTTAAAAATCCTGGGCGTTATTCTCCTCGTTTTTACCATAGTCTTCATTGGTGTTATTGCAAAATTTATATATTATGTGAAGCTCGGCAAGCTCCGTCTCCGGGATCGCCTTCTTTCCATGGTGGACTGGAAGGGCAATGAGACGGTTCTGGACATAGGAACCGGACGGGGTCTCCTCATGATCGGAGCGGCGAAACGGCTTACAAGCGGCAAGAGCATCGGGATCGACATCTGGCGACCGGGGGACATGCATGCAAACAGCCTCCAGAATACCCTGGAGAATGCCCGATTGGAAGGGGTCCTGGATACGGTGGAGGTGAAAAATGTGGATGTACAAAAGATGCCGTTTCCCGATGGGTCTTTTGACGTCGTCCTCTCAAACCTCTGCATCCACAACATCAGTTCTAAAAATGGGAGGGATCAGGCCTGCCGGGAGATCGCGAGAGTTTTAAAGTCCGGCGGGAAAGCCATTATCTGCGATGCCAAGAATTTAAAGGATTACGCCGAAGTTTTCAGCAATGAAGGGATGAAGGTTGAGATCCTCAGGGGGCATTTCCTCGAAAATGCCATGCCCTGGAATAAAATTTTGGAAGCGTCGAAATAGGAAAGGCCAAAACACTATAAAGGCTTCCTGCAATTAGCTCTTAATGCAAATAGCAACCCGGTGGGGGAACCGCTTAGGCGGT
>PLTF01000120.1:1522-8747 GCA_003164335.1 Fibrobacterota bacterium | reverse complement strand
GGCTGGTCCACCGGCTGACCTATCGACGGACCAACCGCAACCTCCATGTCCGGGGTTATGTGGAAGAGGGCACGATCACGACGGCCTTTGACATAAGGGTGCAGAACAAACTGGACAGGTTTCATCTGGTGCAAGACGTGCTGGACCGCCTCCCCCATTTGGGTTCCAGGGGCGCTTACTTGAAGCAGCAGATGCATGACAAGCTTATCGAACACAAGCTCTACATCGACAAAAATGGAAAAGACCTGCCTGAGATTCTGAATTGGAAGTGGACCCCGGCGAAATAGAAACGAAAGGAATCATCATCGTGAAAAAAAATCCTTTAAAAACCAATCCTTTGAACCGATTAGGTACACTTGGACAGTCGCTCTGGCTCGATTACATACGGCGCGATCTAATGGTAAGCGGCGAACTTCATCGATTGATCAAGGAGGATGGATTGCGGGGAATGACTTCTAATCCGGCGATCTTTGAGAAGGCGATTGTCGATAGCCATGATTATGATGGAGACATTGATTCCATGGCGCTTGAGGGAAAGGATGCATCTGCCATCTACGAAGCGATCAGCCGGCGAGATGTGCAGATGGCAGCCGACGAGTTCCGGACGGTGTACAGTGCCACGGATGGAAAAGATGGCTATGTCAGCCTTGAAGTCAATCCGCACCTGGCGCATGACACGAAAGGAACTATCGGGGAAGCCCGGCGGCTGTGGGCCGCCCTTGGCCGGCCCAATGTTCTCATCAAGGTCCCGGCGACCGCTGAGGGGCTTCCCGCCATCAAGCAACTGATAACCGAGGGTATCAACGTCAACGTAACTCTGCTTTTTGGGTTGCCACGCTACCGCCAGGTTGCTGAAAGCTATATTGCCGGCATTGAAGCGCGCCTCGCACTGGATAAGAACCTAAAGCACGTTGCCTCGGTCGCCAGTTTTTTCCTGAGCCGTATCGATTCTAAGGTGGATCCGCTGCTGGATAAAATTATCGCAGAGGATGGCGATAACGCGGACCTTGCCAGGCATGTGCTCGGGCAGACGGCGATTTCAAGCGCAAAAAAAGCATACCAGATCTTTAAAGAGTTATTCGAGAGCCCGAGGTTCAAAAAACTTATTGAAAAGGGTGCTCAACCCCAGCGCCTGCTCTGGGCCAGTACCGGCACCAAGAACCCCCAATATAGCGATGTTAAGTATGTCGAGGAGCTGATCGGACCGGAAACGGTGAATACGGTCCCGGTCGAAACCCTCAACGCATTCCAGGACCATGGCACTCCCAAAGCCCGGCTTGAACACAATGTCGGAAAAGCTGCAGGAATAATGGAACGATTGTCCGATATCGGTATCAATATCGACAGTATTACGCAGCAGCTTGAGGACGAAGGGGTCGAGAAATTCAATACACCTTTTGACAAGATACTAAAAACTTTGGAGCAAAGGTTGCTGCTGCAGCTTACAGGGGTACCATAAAAGTAAGAAAGGAGGTATTTACTTCATTCAGGTAAACACCATAGGTGGCCAGAAATGGTAAAAAGGTTGCTATATCTTGTGCGAATTTTGCGCCAACCTGAGTGAGGTAAATACCTAACAAAGTAGAAAATGGCATTTCATCTTCTAAACCCAGCCAACAAAGGAGCGTCATTATGTTCAACAATGCAAAAGCCTTACAGGGTTACAAATTGGAAGGTCGAGACGGCGAAATAGGGAAGGTCAATGAATTCTATTTCGATGACCAGTACTGGACGGTTCGATACTTAGTCGCCGATACCGGGAATTGGCATACGGGCAAACAGGTATTGATCTCTCCTTATGCGCTGGGCGAAGTTAGTGTGGCAAAGCACCACATCACAATTGGGCTGACTAAAAAACAGATTGAGGAAAGCCCTTCCCTGGATACTGATAAACCCGTATCGCGTCAATTTGAGATGAGTTATTACGGGTATTATGGATGGCCAACCTATTGGAGTGGCGGTTACATGTGGGGGAATCATCCCTCTATAATGCGTGATTCTGAAAACTGGAAACAAACTGCCCAGGAAAAGAAAACATGGGATCCGCATTTGCGCAGCACTCACAAGGTAAGCGGCTATGGCATCCATGCCGCAGATGGCGAAATAGGCCATATCAAGGATTTTATTATCGATGATGATACATGGGCGATCCGTTATTTGATTGTTGACACACAAAACTGGTGGCCGGGGAAACAGGTGCTGATTTCGCCTGAATGGATTGAGCGGGTTAGTTGGGACGAGTCCAAAGTCTTTGTCAATCTTTCGCGTGACGCGATCAAGTTGTCCCCGGAATACAGAGAGGATGCTCTGCCAACCCGGATATATGAGGTCGAATTGCATCAACATTACCATCGTCCGGGATACTGGGATAAACCGGAACCCGACGTCCATGAGCATTCCAGTTGGAGGGAGCATAGTGACCACAAGGAAGCGTTGACCGGTTTTTAAATAAGTGCCTGTACGGTTGAACCATGAAAATGAAAATAATCGTTATGAAGAAAGCATATATGTTGAAGAGAGCGAACTTCATAATTTCAAATTGCATTCGCGGTATGACGGCAATGATGGTACTCCTCGCGGGGTGTTGCTTATGGTCATGCGCAGACAAATCACCTCCTGTCCCAGAGACGGAATATGCAACGAAAATCGTCGGGGGCTGGCAAGGCACGGTCGGCAATTCGAAAGAAATAATGTCAATCGATAGCGATGGCACTTTTGTCTGCCAACTATGGCAAATGGGGTTCATTGCCAATACCCTATCACAAGGCATACCAGGAACGATTCGCGGAACATGGAAAATTACCGGGGCCGTCATCACCCTGAAAATCACCAGTGCGAAAAACGAAGACCTGGGAAACAAGACCGCTTTAAGCACGATCGTAGCGTTCCGAGAAAACGAATTAGTATTAAAATCCGATCGAGGTGAGACCTCCCTCTTTCAACGAATCAGCGTTCTTGACCGAAATTCAAAATAGGAGGCATTCATTGACCGTTAAACTCAAAGAAATGGGCAATGGCAAACTACTCGAAATGCATTTGACGGGCAAGCTGGTCAAAGGAGACTACGAGGAGTCCCTTCCCGCAATAGAGCGATTGATCAAACAACACGGCAAGCTCCGGATTCTTGTGGATATGACCGGCTTACACGGCTGGACAGGGGCCGCTTTGTGGGAGGACATTAAATTCGATATGAAGCATTTCAATGACATTGAACGGGTTGCAATTGTCGGCGACAAAAAATGGGTTCAATGGATGGCGACGTTCAGCAAGCCCTTCACTATGGCAACCATTCGCTATTTCGATCTTGCTATATCCGACAAAGCGCGGGACTGGCTTGCTATGACCTGAGTCAAGGCAAAAAATGCAATCATCTGCGGTAGGGTTTAGGCTGATAAAAATCTCCAGCACTCAGGCCATCATCGTACCGGTAAAAGGAACAAAAAGTATGACACTTTTCTCTCTTCTTACTATTATAGTCGTTGTCGGAGTTTTACTTTGGATCATGAATGCATTCATCCCTCTTAACAGAAAATTAAAAACAGTATTGACATTAGTCGTTGCCTTCATAGTTTTACTTTTTTTGTTGAACGTCGCCAGGCAATGCGATTTCTTTTCTTTCATGAACATGGGCAACATGCATATGAAATAGTAAAATGGGCGCGGATCATGGGGATGGTTATACTGCATAGAGATCGAATGGTTCTTCGGAGTTCTTTTAGCTTTGAAAAACCGGCGAAAGGAGGTCCACATCATGCAGGATAGGGTTAATCCCTGAGTCGCCGGAATATCGATCGGACCTCAACCGGGGACAGAAGGCACGGAAAGACAGATGAATTTTAACAGGAGAAATAGTAATCGGCAACTAAGCTCAGGGTAGTACGTCACGCTCTTCAACCTCAGTCTTCTTAATTATGGAGGTAACCAAAATGAGAAAAAGTAACTTTATTGCAGCATTGGTTTTTTTCGTAATTCTCGGCATTGGCGTAGTTTTGGCACTGGCTACGTATAGAATCTCGGCCAACATGGAAAGCGCCTGGATTGGGATAATTGCCTTTATTATTGCCCTTATTGTTTCGCTCGCAATCAAGGTTGCTGACCAATGGGAAAAAGTGGTGATATTACGGCTCGGCAAATTCCGCTCCCTTAACGGACCCGGGCTTTTTATCATTATCCCGGTTATCGACGTGATAGCGTACTGGATTGATACGCGCGTGATAACGAGCACGTTCAAGGCTGAGAAGACCCTTACCAAGGATACTGTGCCGGTGGACGTGGATGCAGTGCTGTTCTGGAAAGTGAGGTAAAACCAAGGCAACGCAAAAAACCGATAAAACTGCTGCCGTTACAGGTCTGACGCAATCCGTGTCAGGCATGGATTCAGAACTCAAACAAGCGAAAGGGAGTATATGAACAAGAACAATTCCATCATTGCGGTCTATCCAACGCACACGGCTGCCGAGGCGGCGGTCACGGAACTCCAGCAATCGGGTTTCGATATGAAGAAACTGTCCATTGTTGGACGGGACTATCATGCAGATGAGCATGTGATCGGTTACTACAATGCCGGCGACCGGATGAAAATGTGGGGCAAAACAGGGGCATTCTGGGGCGGGCTGTGGGGACTTCTATTCGGATCCGCGTTCTTTTGGGTTCCCGGTTTGGGACCGCTTCTTGTGGCGGGGCCGATGGTCAGCTGGATCGTCGGAGCGTTGGAAGGCGCCATCGTGGTAGGCGGGTTGAGCGCCGTTGGGGCCGGCTTGTACAGCATCGGGATCCCGAAGGACAGCGTCATGAAATACGAGACTGCGATCAAAGCCGATAAGTTTGTTCTGGTAGCCCACGGCTCCGAGGATGAAATAGCTCATGCAAAAGAGATCCTCACGCGCACGACACCGGAGTCCCTGGAGCATCATAAATAAGACGCGTGGGATGTATCGAAGGTTATTGATAATAAATGTGCAATGATTCCGCTTGAAATAGGTGTCACCTCCGTTTTCGAGAGCGGCTCCAAATATCACTTTGATAAGGCAATAGCAAAACTGCTCGAAAACGACCTCGCGGGATCGGCTGCTGAAATCAGGAAAGCCGGTTCATTTTTAAAACTTTGGGCGGCACATACGGGCAATGCGGGCAAGACCGATCTTACTGACGTGGAAACCGAGTTGAACAATTTGGCTTCAAATGTTGAAACCGGCGTTGTTAAGGATAAGAAGGAGTTGGACAAGGTATTTCAAAAGGCTATACATGTCGTATCGAAAACGAAAAAATAACCACGAATGAGGGATCACGTCACCCGGCATACTATCCTTCAAAGGAGGAGATAAATGTTTTTCAAGAACTGCGCAAGAGTTGCCATCCTGTCGTCAATCCTGTTCATTTTCTTTTGTTCCAGGAATCCCGGCATGCGTAAAATTCCCGGTGGCACGTTTCAAATGGGATCACCCGATACAAGCTTTAAAGACGAACAACCGGTTCATTCGGTCAGTATATCCACATTCTATATAGACAAGAGGCCGGTCACGCAAAAGAGCTTTAAGCGGCTTATGAAGTTCAATCCGTCGCATTTTACCGAAGACAGCCTGCATCCTGTGGAAATGGTCTCATGGTTTGATGCGGTTTTATACTGCAATGCACGCAGTAAGCGTCATGGCCTCGATACGGTTTATTCCTATACCTCGGTAACCAGGGATGGAGATACCGGCAAAAGCTGCACGGGCCTGGGTGATCTCACCATCGACTATGCCGGGAACGGCTTCAGGTTGCCGACCGAGGCTGAGTATGAGTATGCCTGCCGGGCGGGAACAACGACCGAATACTACTGGGGAGGGAGCTATCCGCTACGCACGAGGGCCGATACGCTGGAAATAGACAGCAATGCAATCTGGTATCATAACTCGCAGAATGGAACGGAACCGGTAGGGAGCAGGAAGCCGAATGTGTGGGGATTATATGATATGTCGGGTAATGTGTGGGAGTGGTGCAACGACTGGTACGATAGTTATGGCAGCGCCGGCCAAACGGATCCGACAGGGCCATCTACGGGAAGTAAACGCGTGTTGCGCGGGGTCTCGTGGGGCGAAAGTCGTTTCCTGCGAGCCGCGAACCGAAGTTATGACCTTCCGAATGTCAGGAATGACTATTTCGGGTTTCGTTGTGTCCGGCGGTAGAGAAGGGGTTGCCTGAGGGCGATCAAAATGACGGAGGATGGTCATATGAAAAGAGCAATCCCGGTCACGACCTTGTTCCTGGATATCGGCGGCGTTCTGCTCACCAATGGGTGGGATCATCATGAGCGCAGGCGGGCGGCGGCAAACTTCAAACTGGAGTTCTCGGAAATGGAGGACCGGCATCACCTGACCGTCGATACCTACGAGGAGGGAAAGCTCTCACTTGAAGAATATTTAGACCGGATAGTCTTCCATCAAAAGCGCCCGTTCACCAAGACACAATTTCGGAACTTTATGTTCGCGCAATCGAAACCTTACNNAAACCTTACCCTCAGATGATCGAGTTGGTCCGCAAGCTCAAGGCAAAGTACGGATTGAAGATCGTCGTGGTCAGCAACGAAGCGCGGGAATTGAATACTTATCGGATTCATCAGTTCAAACTGGATGGGTTTGTGGATTCCTTTATCTCCTCGTGTTTTGTGCACATCCGCAAACCCGATCTTGACATTTTTAGTATCGCGCTGGACATTGCGCAGACGCCGGCCCGGCAGGTGCTTTATATCGAAGATACCCCGATGTTCATCGGCATTGCTGAAAGTCTGGGGATTCGAGGCATTCTTCATACCGGGTACAATTCTACCTGCGCTGAACTTGCTTTGCTCGGGCTGATAGCGTGACGAAGACACCTAATGACCTCGCCGGGCGCAGGGTGAAGGTGCACCAGAAGGCAGGAATGATGCATACGCAGGAACTTATAGCCACTGCCAAAGCCATTGTCGCCGATGATAAGGGCTTGTTGGCCATGGATGAAAGTAATCCAACCTGCAACAANNTCAGCGGCGTGATCCTCTACGACGAGACAATCCGACAGACAAAGAAAGACGGAACTCCCTTTACTAAAGTCATCATAGATGCGGGAATCATTCCCGGCATTAAAGTAGACATCGGCGCAAAGGACCTGGCGTGCAATCCAGCGAACTGGCCTTGGCACGTTTGAATGCCATGAATGTCGGATTCAAGTCACGAATGCCCTGGGCGCTGGCGTTTTCGTTTGCCCG
>PLTF01000120.1:176-1494 GCA_003164335.1 Fibrobacterota bacterium | reverse complement strand
CCAGGTGCAACCGGGCTGCGCGACGGGGCGAATATAGTGTCGCGATGGAAAGAAGCTGCGTATGACAGAAAAAAAACATGCCCTGGATGAAACACCTCTGTATCCTCTTCGAGTTGAACCGATCTATCAGTATCGGCTNNCCGCTGCCCGGCGATGGCCCCATCGGCGAAGCGTGGCTGCTGAGCGACCGCGAGGACCATCCAAGCATCGTCGCCAATGGACCGCTTATGGGACAAAGCATTGGGCAATTGCTTCATCAGTGGCCGGAGCAGTTGATGGAAAACCTGGCCGGGCATTTCCACCAGTTCCCGCTGCTGCTTAAGTTTCTCGACGTACGCGACACGCTCTCAGTTCAGGTTCATCCCTCCGATCGGCAGACCCGGTATATCCCTGCAGGCGAGACAGGGAAGACCGAAGCCTGGGTGGTACTGGAAGCGGGGACAAAAAGCCGCATCTACGCGGGCCTCAAGGTTGCCACCACGATAGACACTCTATGGCAGGCGCTCGCGAACCGAACGGTGGCGGACTATCTCGCATCCTTTAATCCTAAACCCGGCGACGGAATTTTTATCCCGGCTGGAACCGTTCATTCGTTGGGCGACGTGGTGGTCTTTGAAGTGCAGGAAAATAGCGACGTGACGTTTCGCCTTTACGATTGGAACCACATTGATGCCAGGACCGGAAAACCTCGACCCCTGCAAGTTGATCAGGCAATGGCTTGCATTGATTTCGCGCAAGGTACAATAGAACCAGTGGCGCCAATGGTGAATGAGGTAAAGCCGGTGTTGCGGGAGCGGCTCTTTGATTGTGAACATTTCGGGTTGTGGCGGCTCTGCACAGAATCGCCATTTGGCGTTGGCGCAGAAAGAACCCCGCGTGTGCTGGTGTGTCTTGCCGGTAACGGCCAGGTAGTGCACGATGGTGCCAGTTACGCCATCGGCAAGGGGGATGTGCTGCTCTTGCCAGCAGTGGTTGGAGCGTGTTTGTGCCGACCGCGTGGCGCCATCAGCGTGTTGGAGATTTCACTTCCGGAAGGAACCTGATCCATGAAAAAGCTCATTGTTTTCGATCTGGATGGCACCCTTGCCGAAAGCAAAGCATCGCTCGATGCAGAGATGGTCCAACTGCTCAGCGCTTTGCTTAAAATTGTGAAAGTGGCCGTTATTTCCGGCGGCGATTGGCCGCAGTTTGAGAAACAAGTGCTCTCTAACCTCCCCCATGACGACCGCCGGAAGAACCTGTCCCTCCTTCCCACCTGTGGAACCAAGTTTTACCACTATGCAAAGGATTGGGAAAAAATCTATTCAGAAGATTTCAC
>PLTF01000120.1:0-141 GCA_003164335.1 Fibrobacterota bacterium | reverse complement strand
CTATTGAAGAAAAGAAAAAATGGGATATTGACTTCACAAAGCGAAAAAAGATAAAAGCTCTCCTTGACAAACTCATCCCTAAGTATTCCGTGCGCCTGGGCGGCACGACATCGGTTGACGTCACCAAACCGGGCATTGATA
>PLTF01000107.1 GCA_003164335.1 Fibrobacterota bacterium | reverse complement strand
AAAAATCCGCCGCTGCAGATACATCCAGATGATATGAGGTCGCCGTCGTAACGGCATCCCAGCTGAGTTCCGGCGCTATCGATATGTTTCCAGCACCGCCGGCCGGCAACGCAAGAACCGGTGCGGCAATGGTGGTAAAGCTCCAGATGGCAGACCAGGCGCCGGCTGCGCCGTTCCCGGTTGCATTGACGCGCCAGTAGTACAGCGTATTGTTATTAAGGCCGTTTAAAGATCCGGAGGGGGCATTAAGGGTACTCTGGTCCGAAACCGTGTTCGAAAAGTTCGCCACCGATGCTATCTGCAGATCGTAGGCGGTAGTTCCGGAGAGAGCACCCCACGTCAAGGTCGGCGCAACAGATTGATTGCCGGCATTATTTGCAGGCAATGTCAATAAAGGCGCACCGATAATGGTGGTAAATGTCGTTCCCCCGGTCCACCCGCTGGTACCGCCTGCACCAAGGGCCATCACTCTCCAATAATATTTTGAAAAATTTGCGCATATACCGGTAACTGTTTGTGAGGTATCCGTCGCATTGCTATTGTACAGGGTCGTTGCAAAATTCGAGACCGCTGCGACCTGGACAGTATAGGACTGCGCGCCGTCCACGAAATACCATTTGAGTGCCGGTGTAATCGGCTGGTTGACGGCGTTATTGGCGGGCGAACAGATTTCAGGCAGCCCCGGCGGATTGGGAATAGTAAAACTCTGCGCAGAGCTCCAGGTCATGCCGCCGCCGTTTAATGCTCCCACCTTCCAGTAATAGGTCCCGCTGGTCAGCGTTGCCGCATAGGAGGTGGTGCCGGAACCGAAACTCTCTGCATCCACCGTCGAACCGAAGCTGCTCGATGCCGATATTTTCAGATGGTAAGAGGTCACCGGAACACCGGCTACCGCATTCCATGACAGCGTCGGGTTCAGCACCACCCCGGGTGCGGCATTTGCGGGGGTCAAGAGGGTTACCGATGAAGCCGTTGCCGGAATGGTAAAGGTCCAGGTTGCGCTCCACGTGGTGCCGCCGCCGTTGATTGCCGCTACCTGCCAGTAATAGGTAGCGTTGTTTTGAAGCGTATCCGTCTCTTTATACGAAGTTATCCCTGACCCGAGGATCTGGTTATCCACCGTCGTGGCAAAGTTGCTCACCGTTGACAGTTGGAAATTGTACGAGGTCACCGGGGCTCCAGCCACCGCGCCCCAGGTAAACGTCTGGTTGCGCCACACGTTCGATGCGTTGTTGACCGGTGTCGTAAGGGCTATCGATGAAGCAGCCGACGGGATCGTAAAACTCTGCGCCGTGCTCCATGTCATGCCGCCGCCGTTTAATGCCCCCACCTGCCAGTAGTAGGTCCCGATCGGCAAGGTTGCCGCATACGAGGTAGTGCCGGAACCGAAACTCTCGGCGTCCACCGTCGAACCGAAGCTGCTCGATACCGATATTTTCAGATGGTAAGAGGTCACCGGAACGCCGGCCACCGAATTCCAGGTAAGCGTCGGGTTCACCGACACGTTCGGTGCTGCATTCGCCGGGGTGGCGAGCGTCACCGATCCCGCATTGGCGGGAACGGTAAAGGTCCAGGTCGCACTCCACGTCGTTCCGCCGCCGTTGATTGCCGCTACCTGCCAGTAGTAGGTAGTGTTGTTCTGAAGAGTGTCCGTCTCTTTATACGACGTTATCCCGGACCCGAAGGTCTGGTTATCAACCGTCGTGGCAAAGTTGCTTACTTTCGACAGTTGAAAATTGTACGAAGTCACCGGGACTCCGGCCACCGCACCCCACGTGAACGTCTGGTTGCGCCACACGTTCGGGGCGTTGTTGACCGGTGTCGTCAGGGTTACCGATGAGGCCGCAGCAGGGATCGTAAAGCTCCATGCCGAACTCCACGTCATCCCGCCGCCGTTTAACGACCCGACCTTCCAGTAGTAGGTCCCGCTCGGCAAAGTTGGCGCATATGAGGTCGTGCCGAAACCGAAGCTCTCGGCATCCACCGTCGAACCGAAGCTGCTCGATACCGATATTTGCAGATGGTAAGAGGTCACCGGAACGCCGGCTACCGCATTCCACGAAAGGGTCGGGTTCACCGACACGTTCGGTGCGGCATTCGCCGGGGTGGCGAGCGTTACCGATGCCGCATTGGCGGGAACGGTAAAGGTCCAGGTCGCGCTCCACGTCGTGCCGCCGCCGTTGGTTGCAGATACCTGCCAGTAGTAGGTAGCGTTGTTCTGGAGCGTATCCGTCTCTTTATAGCTGGTCGTGCCCGGCCCGAAGGTCTGATTATCAACCGTCGTTGCAAAGTTGCTCACCGTCGACAGTTGGAAATTGTACGAGGTCACCGGGGCTCCAGCCACCGCGCCCCAGGTAAACGTCTGGTTGCGCCACACGTTCGATGCGTTGTTGACCGGTGTCGTAAGGGTTATCGATGAAGCAGCCGACGGGATAGTAAAGCTCTGCGCCGTGCTCCATGTCATCCCGCCGCCGTTTAACGACCCGACCTTCCAGTAGTACGTCCCGATCGGCAGCGTTGCCGCATACGAGGTGGTCCCGGAACCGAAGCTCTCGGCGTCAACCGTCGAACCGAAGCTGCTCGATACCGATATTTGCAGATGGTAAGAGGTTACCGGCACCCCGGCCACCGCATTCCAGGTAAGCGTCGGGTTCACCGACACGTTCGGTGCGGCATTCGTCGGGGTGGCGAGGGTTACCGATCCCGCATTGGCGGGAACGGTAAAGGTCCAGGTCGCGCTCCACGTCGTGCCGCCGCCGTTGATTGCCGCTACCTGCCAGTAGTAAGTCTGGTTGTTCTGGAGCGTATCCGTCTCTTTATAGCTGGTCGTGCCCGGCCCGAAGGTCTGGTTATCGATCGTTGTGGCAAAGTTGCTCACCGTCGATAGTTGGAAATTGTACGAGGTCACCGGGACGCTCGTTACCGCTCCCCACGTAAACGTCTGGTTGCGCCACACGTTCGGGGCGTTGTTTACCGGTGTCGTAAGGGCTACTGATGAGGCCACTGCCGGGATAGTAAAGCTCTGCGCGGTGCTCCACGTCATGCCGCCGCCGTTTAACGACCCGACTTTCCAGTAGTAGGTCCCGATCGGAAGCGTTGCCGCATACGAGGTCGTTGCCGATGATACCTTGGATTTGGCAAGAGTATCGGTAAATGCGCTTGCATCCGATACGATAATGGTATATGAGGTCACCGGAACTCCAGCCACCGCATTCCAGGTCAGCGTCGGGTTCACCGACACGTTCGGCGCGGCATTCGCCGGGGTTGCAAGCGTCACCGATCCCGCGTTGGCGGGAACGGTAAAGGTCCAGGTCGCGCTCCATGTCGTGCCGCCGCCGTTTATTGCCGCTACCTGCCAGTAGTAGGTAGCGTTGTTCTGAAGCGTATCCGTCTCTTTATAGCTGGTCGTGCCCGGCCCGAAGGTCTGGTTATCAATCGTCGTTGCAAAGTTGCTCACCGTGGACAGTTGGAAATTGTACGAGGTCACCGGGACGCTCGATACCGCGTTCCACGTAAATGTCTGGTTGCGCCACACGTTCGGAGCATTGTTGACCGGCGTTGTGAGCGCTACCGACGAGGCTGCCGCCGGGATTGTAAAGCTCTGCGCCGTGCTCCACGTCATGCCGCCGCCGTTTAACGACCCGACCTTCCAGTAGTACGTCCCGATCGGCAGCGTTGCCGCATACGAGGTGATTCCGGAACCGAAGCTCTCGGCGTCAACCGTCGAACCGAAGCCGCTCGATACCGATATTTGCAGATGGTAAGAGGTCACCGGAACGCCGGCTACCGCATTCCACGAAAGCGTCGGGTTCACCGACACGTTCGGTGCGGCATTCGCCGGGGTGGCGAGCGTTACCGATGCCGCATTGGCGGGAACGGTAAAGGTCCAGGTCGCGCTCCACGTCGTGCCGCCGCCGTTGGTTGCAGATACCTGCCAGTAGTAGGTAGTATTGTTCTGAAGTGTATCCATCTCTTTATAGGTGGTCGTGCCCGGCCCGAAGGACTGGTTATCAACCGTCGTGGCAAAGTTGCTCACCGTCGACAGTTGGAAATTGTACAAGGTCACCGGCACTCCGGCCACCGCACCCCAGGTGAACGTCTGGTTGCGCCACACGTTCGATGCGTTGTTGACCGGTGTTGTAAGAGCCACCGATGAGGCAACCGCCGGGATAGTAAAGCTCTGCGCCGTGCTCCACGTCATGCCGCCGCCGTTTAACGACCCAACCTTCCAGTAGTAGGTCCCGATCGGCAGCGTTGCCGCATAGGAGGTCGTGCCGGAACCGAAACTCTCGGCGTCCACCGTCGAACCGAAACTGCTCGATACCGATATTTGCAGATGGTAAGAGGTTACCGGCACCCCAGCCACCGCATTCCACGAAAGTGTCGGGTTCACCGACACATTCGGTGCGGCATTCGCCGGGGTGGCGAGGGTCACCGATCCCGCATTGGCGGGAACGGTAAAGGTCCAGGTCGCACTCCATGTCGTGCCGCCGCCGTTGGTTGCAGATACCTGCCAGTAGTAGGTAGCGTTGTTCTGGAGCGTATCCGTCTCTTTATAGCTGGTCGTGCCCGGCCCGAAGGTCTGGTTATCGATCGTCGTTGCAAAGTTGCTCACCGTCGACAGTTGGAAATTGTACGAGGTCACCGGGACGCTCGCTACCGCTCCCCACGTGAACGTCTGGTTGCGCCACACGTTCGGGGCGTTGTTGACCGGTGTCGTCAGGGTTACCGATGAGGCCGCAGCAGGGATCGTAAAGCTCCATGGCGAACTCCAGGTCATGCCGCCGCCGTTTAATGCCCCTACTTTCCAATAGTAGGTCCCGCTCCCATGCGTCACGCCGCACGAGGTTGTGGCCGAGCTAAAGGTGGAAATGTTCAGCGTATCGCTGAAACTGCCGACATTCGAAATGAGAATGGTATAGGAAGTTACCGGAACTCCGACTACGGCATTCCAGGCAAGCGTCGGGTTCACCGACACGTTCGGTGCTGCATTCGCCGGGGTTGCGAGAGTCACCGATGCCGCATTGGCGGGAACGGTAAAGGTCCAGGTCGCGCTCCATGTCGTTCCGCCGCCGTTGGTTGCCGCTACCTGCCAGTAGTAGGTAGTGTTGTTCTGAAGCGTGTCCGCCTCTTTATACGAAGTTATCCCTGACCCGAAGGTCTGGTTATCAACCGTCGTGGCAAAGTTGCTTACTTTCGACAGTTGAAAATTGTACGAAGTCACCGGGACTCCGGCCACCGCACCCCACGTGAACGTCTGGTTGCGCCACACGTTCGGAGCATTGTTGACCGGCGTTGTGAGCGCTACCGACGAGGCCGCCGCAGGGATCGTAAAACTTTGCGCCGTGCTCCACGTCATGCCTCCGCCGTTCAACGACCCGACCTTCCAGTAGTACGTCCCGATCGGCAAGGTTGCCGCATACGAGGTCGTGCCCGATGATACCTTGGATTTGGCAACGGTATCGGTAAATCCGCTCGCATCCGACACCAGGATGGTATACGAGGTCACCGGCACTCCGGCCACCGCATTCCAGGTAAGCGTCGGATTTACCGGCACGTTCGGTGCGGCATTCGTCGGAGTCGAGAGGGTCATTGATGAGGCTGCGGTCGGGACCGTAAAGGTCCACGTTGCGCTCCACGTTTGTCCCCCGCCGTTTGTAGGCCCCACCTTCCAATAATAGAGACCGCTTGCGAGTGTTGAACCGGAGTATGTGGTGGTACCGGAACCTACTGAAGCATCTACCGTCGTTGTGACAAAATTATCCGTCGAGACCTGGACCTCATAGGAATTCAAGGGGCCGGTTACCGATTGCCAACTCAACGTGACAGCGGCAGATGCATTCCCTTCATTATTGGCCGGAAGGCTTAAACCGGGGCCCGCCGGAAGCGCCGGAACGGTAAAATTGCGCCTTGACCAGTTACTGGTTCCTCCGGCGTTGGTTGCATTGACGCGCCACCAATAGTTCGTACTTCCGGCAAGCGGGCCGATAGTCAGGAAGGTATCGACGAGACCGGTTTGGATTGCAATAGTAGTGGCGAAGGTCGAGGTCGTTGCAAGCTGATAATTATACCTCGTTGCCCCGGAGACCGTTTTCCAGATTAATTTCGGGGACATCACTTGATTCGGATCGTTGTTCACCGGCAACACAAGCGAAGGTGAACCGGGGGCGGTGGGAACGGTGGTAAAGCTCCAAACCGAAGACCATGGCCCCGAATCCATTCCTCCGCGGTTTGTCGCAATGACCCGCCAGTAATAAAGCGTATTTGTCTGCGTCAGGGTGGTCGTGCCCGTTGTACCGCTCACGGCATTCTGGGAGGCTGCCGTTGAGCCGAAAGCCTGATCGGTAGATACCTGAAACGAGTAGGCAGTCGCCCTCGCCACAGCATTCCAGTTTAGAGAAATCGATAACGGCTGATTGACCGCACCAGCCGTCGGACTCGAAAGCGTGGGCGCATCGGGCGGGGCGATAATCGTCGTAAAACTCCATGCTGCCGACCACGTTGCGCCGCCGATGTTTACCGATTGCACCTGCCAGTAATATAACGTGTTGTTTGCGAGACTGCTTGCAGAAGTTGAGGTGCCGGTAATATTGCTCAGGATGATGACTCCTGAGGAGAAATCCGAAACGGGCGAAAACCGGACCGTGTAGCTCGACGCAAGCGACCCGGCGGTCCAGGCAACGGTCGGATTGGTCGCCTGGTCGACGGCATTGTCGGCAGGGGATGAAAGTCCCGGGGCTCCCGGCACCTGTATGATGGTCGTGAAGCTGTCAATGGACGACCAGGCACTGCCGTCACCGGCGCTGCTCGTCGCCAGGACCCGCCAGTAATACAAAGTGCTGTTTGTCAAACTTCCGACTGTCTGTGAGGTCCCGATTATTGCCGACTGGTCAAATACCGGACTTAGAAAATTTCTGGTTTGCGAAACCTGCAGTTCGTAGGAATCGGCTCCGGGATCCGCGGTCCACCCTATTGTCAATGAAACCGGCTGATTGACAGCATTGACCGAAGGTATCGTAAGCGTCGGCCCGGCAATAACAGTTGTAAATTCTTGCGGATAATCGGGCCACCCGCTTTCGCCGCCGGGACCCGTCGCTTCAACTTGCCAGTAGTAGACGGTGGCATTCGAGAGGCCCGACACCGTAAAGGAGGTTCCGGCGAGAGCCGGCTGATCGCTGACCGTGGTTGAAAAATCCATATCGGTGGATACCTGCAGATGATAGGCGGTTGCTCCATCTGCCGGACTCCAGGTCAGGAGCATCGATGTCGGTTCAGCCAGAGACCCATCGGAAGGATTCTGCAGGTCCGGAATGCCGGGAGCATCCTGTGCAGAAGCGCCAAAGGCATATCCGAGAACCAGCACCAGCATTCCGCACCATCTCGAAACGGCTCGACCTGACATAGAATCCTCCCCTTTTTCAATCCAATTCAAGGAAATGATCGTTACCGAACACCTCGCAGCTCATTGCAATCCGCCGCGTATGTTGATTTAACTGAAGGTCATCAGCCCGGAATTCGAGCGAATAATGAATCCCGTGCTAACCGGCTCACCGATAATTGTCAAAGTACAATCAGGCATGGAAACAAATTACCGTTGTGTCCGTAATTATCCAATTATTTTCTCCACAATGCAATGGCTTTTTGCCAATAACGACGGGGCTTATTAACAATTGCTATTACCTGTTTTCCCCTTTGTCGACCGGTAAAAATTGCCGCTCCCGGATGCGGCAAAAAATTCCTCCGCCGGTTACCCGATTCTTTCCAAGGAGATACGCGGAAGGGCTCATTCGACGACGCAGGGGCGGGCTGCGACAAAGCGGGAGGGAAAGCGGCTCCATGTTTCCGTCCGGCGATATTCGGGTATGGAGCATTCCGTGCAGGTTTTGCTTCGGCGAGGATAAAAGATGTAATTTAGAAACTGGTGTTTTTTGCCGCATCAGGGGTCGGCATAGAGTCCGGAGTATTCCCTATCATAGTTATTACCAATTTGTTACAACAGTATCAGCCCGGGTGCTGCCTTTCAACGATAGCATGCGGTTCGAAAAAGGATTTCCCATGCCACTTTCACCGGTTCCGGAAGCTTTAAGGAGCGCCCCCCTCCTGCAGAAGCCGACCCGGGAACTTTTTTCATGAAGAAAAAACGAGCTCCGATGCCCATCCCCCTCCCCGCGGTACCCCGCGCAAAGGGGAGGTTTCCGGTCGTTGCCCTTGCGATACTATCGCTTGTCACGATAGCCGTTTATGCATTATCACTCCGCAATGAATTGACAAATTGGGATGACGACCGGTACGTGTTGCAGAATCCCCTGCTCGGCGAAATAACACCCTCTGCTTTAGTAAAGGTATGTTCAACATTTTTCCAGGGGAATTACCATCCGCTGACGCTTCTCTCCCTGGATATCGATTATGCCGTTTCGGGCAGGAATCCGCTTGCCTACCATCTGTTCAACCTGCTTCTTCACCTTATCAATACGTTCCTGGTTTTCGCCCTGATCGTCATCCTGACCCGGGAGCGTCGCATCGCTTTCTTCGCGGCGCTCCTTTTCGGCGTGCATACCCTCCATGTGGAATCCGTGGCCTGGGCCAGTGAACGGAAGGACCTCCTGTACGCAGCCTTTTTTCTCGGCAGCCTCGTGTGCTACAGTACCTACTGCCTGCGCAACCGGCGCGCTCTTTATATCCTGTCGCTTGCTTTTTGCCTGCTGTCGCTGCTCTCGAAGGGTCAGGCCGCCGCCATGCCGCTCTCGGTCATGGCGATCGACTGGCTTTTGCGGAAAAAACCCTTTTCAAAGAAGGCCCTCCTCGAAAAAATCCCCTTTTTCGTGCTCGCCCTGGTGTTCGGCATTGTGGCAATTTTCGCACAACGTACGGGTGGCGCAATCAAGGAGGTCGCCTGGTATTATCGCTTCCCGGTTGCCGGCTACGGCTACGCTAGTTATATTATCAAGCTCCTCCTTCCCATTCGCCTTGCGGCAATGTATCCCTACCCTTTCCTGGCGACCGGCGCGATTCCTCTCACCTGGTTTCTCTCATCGCTCGGGGTCATCGGCTGCACCGGACTGCTGTTTATCAGGAGCATAAGAAAAGACGACAAATTGACCGCCTTTGGAATCATTTTTTTTACCGTATCCATTTTATTTACCCTGCAGCTCCTGCCGGTGGGAAGGGCGATCATGGCCGACCGCTATACGTATATTCCTTCCGTCGGGTTCTGCCTCATTCTTGCCGCTACGTATCGCTTCGTCGCGTTCAATTCCGTCCTCAAAAAAGCCTGGTATGTCGGTATCATCGCCTATATAGCCCTGCTGTCGGTACTCACCTGGCAGCGCGTCGGCGTCTGGCACGACAGCTTCACACTCTGGAGCGATTGCATCGCTAAAGAACCTACCGCGTTCGAGGCTTACGCCAATCGCGCTCTTTCCCGGGTTAATGTCTTTCACGACTATGAAGGCGCCATCAGGGATTGCTCGATTTCCCTGCAATTTGTCTCCAGAAACGCGCCGGCCCTCACCTGCCGCGGCGTCGCATTCTATTATCAATCGCAGAGTGAGCGTAACCCGGAGAAAAAACGGCAGCTTCTGCAGGAAGCGGTTTCAGACCTCAGGGCATCGATGGTTATCGTGCCCGATCAGCCCAACGAAGGTGTCTGCCTGGGGAATTGCGACCTTGACCTCGGCAATGTCCGGGATGCCGTAACGGATTTCAAATCCGTGCTTGCCCTGCATCCCGACAATGTTACGGCACTCTGTAAAATCGGTTTCTGCTTTTTTCAAATGCAGCAGCCGGACAGCGTTATTTATTATTGCTCCCGGGCGGCGTCGATCGATCCGCATTCCGCTCTCGCCTTCGGAAACATGGGGCTTGCGTTTCAGCAGAAGGCAGCGGCAATCGATGTAAAGGCAGCCCTCGCATCGGGCAACATCGGACTCGCCGCCGGGCAGAGAGAACTCTATGGCCGGGCAGCCGATTATTATGAAAAAGCGCTTGCCATCGATCCTAAAATCGACCCCGCCTATTTCAGCAATTTCGCAGGGATCTGCATGTTCCTGCACGAACCGGAAAGGGCAAACCGGTATCGGTATGCTGGGCAGTAGCAGGGGAATTCGATCAATACCGGTATGCAGAATGCCGGCGCGGCGATAACGGGGTATCCAGAGTGCCCTAGTGCGGCAATTGGTTATCGCTCGACAAGGGCTCGTTATGGGCGAAGACACGGCGAGACTTTCCCGCCGCAAGCCGCCGGATAACAAAGCGGTATCCTGCCCAAACGATCGCACCGCAGACAACCCCGAAAACCGCTCCCCCTGCAACATCGAGAGGGTAGTGGACTCCCACATATATCCGGGAAAATCCAATGATCCCGGCAAAAGAAAAAAAATATACGCCGAATCTCGGGTAGAAGAGCGTCAACAGCATTGCCTGGCCGAACATGTTCATGGCATGATTGGAAGGGAACGAATACGAAGTTCTGAGACAATGAACGAGAATATACCGTCCGCCTTCGACGAGGGCATGCGGGTTGCAAGGCCGGAGACGGTGCACCAGCGGTTTAAGAAGATCGGTTGCGAGCTGGTCGGTCAGCGTTACGGTCACCAGGGCAAGGCCAAGTACCACCAGGGCCTTTTTCTTTTCGCAGATCAGATAAATAAGGGCGGCCGCAATTCCCGGAACAATCCAGAACTTTCCGTTTGTAACGGTGGCGAAGAATGCATCAAACAGCGGATTTGCGAGGCCCCGGTTAATAAGGAGGAATAGTGCGCTGTCCCGGCTGAGAATGGTCTGGAGCATCGGCGTCGGGAGGATCAGGGTGAAGAGGGGGCCACGGAGCCGGTGCGGGAGTGCGCTGTGTCGCGACCGCCGGCGGTGGAATAGAACTGCGGGGTTCCGGGCTTTTTAACCGAATCCGGGAGCTCACGGGAATCGGAGGCTCTGGATGAGTCGTGCTTTCGGGCGGCACGCAGGGGTGCCGTATCCGAGGCATGCGCAGAGTCGCGGCGGCGGGCGGCAACCGGCAGGGCCTGGCGCACGGGTCGATACGAATAGACAAGCTTTGCAAAAATCGACCCTATGCGGATTTTCGACTTGATCTTGACGGGCATCTTGATCGCGTCGTCCGATAACCAGACTTCAAACCCGTTTTTCTTATTGAACGTGCCCTTATCGTCGGAAATTCTCGGCAGGATGTCGAGGCAGGGGATCGGTTTGCCGTCCACATCCACGGTATCGCGCCCCTTGCAGAAAAAATTGATGACCCGGAGCTTTTTGTCAACGCAGATCGGCAGGGAAAAGGTATCGCCCGGCCCAAAGGATAGGCTTCGTAGATAATAAAATATCGAAAGATAGTCGTTAGTAAATTTTGTCGCGTTCATGCTCAGCAACTTACCGTCTTTGATATGCACGGAATCGCGGGTGTGATCGAACAGGATCCAGGTGTCGGCCTTATAGTGTTTGCCTTCCCGAAGATGCTGCTCGAAAAAAAACGGATAAAGCCCTCCCGCATCCACGGTTGAAATCACATTATCCCGCATCCGATAGAACGTGCTGACAAATCCTCTTGAAAGTGCCTTGCCGTCGAGCCGGATGGTTCCGGTTGCCGCGTCCGGCTCGGCCGTTAAAACAACATATCCGGCCTTGAAGGGACCCCAACCGACATCATAAACCAGAATTTCTCCGCGCGAAAAACTTTGCTCCGGTACGTTCCGAAGCGGTGAGGCGGGAAATGAGACCTGAAAAGCGCTTTTTATCGAGTCGATGACAGCCGATTTGTACCGCAAGGTGTCGACGAAGCGTGCCGCCTCCTGCCAGTTGACATTATCAGCCTCTTCGTCACCCGGCCCACCCCCACAGGCGGCGGCAACTATCCCGAGCTGAAGGATAGCAAGGTACCGAAGGAACTGCATCGTCTTCATAGCGAAGAATTCGCTTGGATGACCATTAATATTGAGCCCCCCGGTCGCGCAAATATGCCTTGAGGGACCGATCGTACGTTTTTTCGCCCTCAATGGTAAAATAGCAGCCCGGTAGCTCCCCTGAACTCCGATGGAAAGAGATACATTCGCAGCACCTCCCATGACGGGAGCAGGGGTAGGTACAGGAACATGCACCGGTTTTTTTTTGATGCGCACATTCGGTCATCAATTTCTCCGGATCCCCGGCGGGAATATTACTTGCCGTTGAGGCTTCACCGCTCAATCGTTAATGCCGCCGTCTGCCTTTGCCATGAGGGTAACCAGCTCGTTGAACCCGATCGATGGTTTCCAGCCCAGACATTTTATCGCTTTGGACGGATCGCCAAGCAGGAGGTCGACTTCGGTAGGACGGAAATATTTAGGATCGATCCGCACCAGAGTCCTTCCGGTTTCAGCGTCTACACCCTCCTCACCGATTCCCTTTCCCTGCCACTGTAACCTGATTTTGAATACGCCGAAGGCCCTCTCGATGAATTCCCGGACCGAATGGGTTTCACCGGTTGCAATGACATAATCGTCCGGAGAGTTCTGCTGCAGCATGAGCCACATTGCCTTTACATAATCCGGTGCATATCCCCAATCCCTCCGGGCATCCAGGTTACCTATATAAAGGCACTCTTTGTGTCCGGCGTTTATGGCTGCCGCCGTCAGGGTAATCTTTCTGGTAACGAAATTTTCTCCGCGGCGCGGCGATTCATGGTTGAACAGAATGCCGTTTGAGGCATGGAGACCATATGCTTCCCGGTAGTTGACGACGATCCAGTAGGCATAAAGTTTCGCAACACCATAGGGTGAGCGAGGGTAGAAGGGAGTCTTTTCCGTTTGCGGCACCTCCTGAACCTTCCCGTAGAGCTCCGATGTTGAAGCCTGGTAAAACCGGCACTTGATTCCGGTTTCCTTGATCGCATCGAGAAGCCGCAATGTCCCGACCGCATCGATATCGGCGGTATATTCCGGAACCTCGAATGAAACCCGCACATGCGACTGAGCAGCAAGATTATAAATCTCATCAGGCTGCACATGTTCGAGCATGCGATTCAAGTTGCTGGAGTCGGCCAGATCTCCATAGTGCAGGAAGAAACTCAACTGTTTGCCGTAAGGGTCCCGGTAGAGATGCTCGATCCGCTCGCGGTTGAAGGAACTTGACCGCCGGATCATGCCGTGAACCTCGTATCCCTTTTCCAGAAGGAGTTCAGCCAGGTAGGAGCCATCCTGGCCTGTAACACCGGTAATGAGCGCCTTTTTTTTCATCGACCTCTCCTTTTTACCGACCCGGCAATTATTTATCCGGAAAATTATTATCGGGAACCTGACGGATAAATTCAAAAAACCATGCAGTCATTGCAATTTCCAGGATTAAAATAATTGAAGCTCCCCGCAGAAAGCTGCGGGGACCGCGAAGAAGCCTGCCATTTTCTTATAGGTAAGGAAATATTTGTACCTCGCTGCCTATGCCGGTTCAGGCCGGATCAATCCCCGCACCTGCACAAAGGATGCATGGGGATTTAAGCAATTGATAACTCCCGTGGGGGACTGTATTTTTTTACCATGTTGAATTCACGGAAAAATTACTCTCAAATAATTATCAGGACGATCCGACAACAACCGGTCGCCTGTGCCGTCATTGCGGGCATAGGGATAATTTCCTTTCTCGGAGCCGTCGGAGTCTGGTTCGTTTTCCGGTTATCCCAGAATCTGCCGACAGTTTCTCAGCTGCAGAATATCGAGCAGCCGCTTGCCTCACGGGTCCTCGATAAGAACGGCAGGATTGTGCATGAGTTCGGCATTGAACGCCGAAGCTTCGTTCCGCTCGATAAGATCCCGTTAAATCTTCAAAAAGCCGTTATAGCCATTGAAGATCGCAAATTCTACCGACACTGGGGCATGGATATCCGGAGACTCATCCAGGCGGCATTGATCGATGTGGTCAGGGGGGGCTATGCCCAAGGCGCTTCAACCCTTACCCAGCAGCTTGCACGGAACCTGTATCTGACCTCCAAACCCTCGATGGAGCGGAAGATCAGGGAGGCACTTACCGCAGTGCAGCTTGAATCCTGCTACACAAAGGATGAGATACTCGAACTTTACCTTAACCAGGTCTGTTTTGGAGGCGGCGCCTGGGGCGTCGAGGCCGCCAGCGAGCAATATTTCGGCAAACGGGTAGGCGATCTTAATCTTAATGAGTGCGCAACCCTCGCAGGCATCATCCAGACCCCTGAGCGTTACCGGCCCGATAAAAAAGAAAATCTTCATCGCTGCACCGTCCGCCGGAATGCGGTCCTCCATGCCATGATGGAAACACATGCTATCGACAACGCTTCCTGCATAGCGGCCACGGCAATCCCGATAATCGTCCGGTTATCATCCGAGAAGAGCACGACGGCCGGCTATTTCCTTGAAATGGTGCGAAAACACATTTCCGACAAGTACGGCGACGATGTGCTCTACAATGGCGGGCTGACAGTCTATACTACCCTGGACCTCTCCGGACAGGAGGCCGCTGAAAAAGCCGCTTCCGACGAAATTTCGTCCCTTCAGGCTCGCTTAAACGGGATGTTTGTTGATTTTACGCGTACGGCACGCAAGCATAAAATTTCCCGCGAGACCTTCCTGTCCCATTTCGACTCGATTTACGAACGGGACGCCAATGAATACGAGCAGTTCGGCGACTCAATAAAGCTGCGGAAAGCCCAGATCGCCGTGATCGCGCTCGATGCCGCGACCGGCGGCATAAGAACGCTTATCGGCGGCAGGAACTTTGAGGAGAGCAAATTCAACAGGGCAACCATGGCGTTGCGGCAGCCGGGGTCGGCCTTCAAACCTTTTGTCTATACGGCGGCAATGGAACACGGTTACTCGCCTGCCAGCGTCGTATCCGACCAGCCGGTCACGCTTCAGACGCCTGAAGGCGAGTGGCGGCCGGAAAACTACGACCACGCGTTTCACGGCGCTACCACCATCCGCCGCGCCATTGCGCTTTCGGTTAACATGGTTGCAATCCAGGTCATCATGAAAATAGGGCCGCAACTGGTGGTGGATTACGCTCGACGGATGGGATTCAGCCATAACCTCCAGGCGATCCCCTCGCTCGCGGTCGGGTCATGCGAGGTCACCCCGATGGAGATGGCATGCGCCTACCAGATCTTCGCCAACCGGGGCATCGCGGTAGAACCATATTTCATTGAGAAGATAGTGGACAAATCGGGTAAGATTCTTGAACAGCATACCCATGAAGAGCATGTGGTATTATCCCCGCAAACCGCATTTCTCATGAGTTCGCTCCTGAAGACGGTTGTCTGCTGCGGAACGGCGTCAGATATCCCGGCCATGGGGTTTACGCGCCCGGCGGGGGGAAAGACGGGGACGACAAACGACTATTCCGACGCGTGGTTCGTCGGATTCACGCCGCAGGTCGTCTGCTGCGTCTGGACCGGGGTTGACGAGCGACGGTCGCTCGGACCCGGCGTTACCGGCGCAGTGGCCGCAGTTCCGGTATGGGTCCCGGTAATGATCGCCCTGCACCGGCACCTGCCGGAGGAGGACTTCGATATGCCGGAAGGAATAAAGGCAGAGAGGCTGTGTGATGAATCCCACCTCATTGCAACGGATGCCTGTCCCAGTACCAAAACCGACTATTTCCTGAGCGACGCAGTCGTGGATACCTGCCCCCTGCACGGGACGAGTCACACCGTTGGGAGCCAGAAAAATGATGTTTTCGGAACTGCCGTTGTAGAAAAAAAACGTCGGGCCCAAAAGACCAACCAGTTGTTCTAACCGGTTCTTTTGCAAGATCGATATATTTTCTTCGGAAGAGGGGGGGCTTGAGATGGTTGGCATTCAAAAAGGCGCAATTTTAGCCATCCTTTTTGCTGAAATGGGATTTGGCGGCATCCGACCAGGCCAGGAGGCCCGGTGCGCTGGCACCTTCCCGGTTTCATTTACGCCGATCCCGGTTACCCTGGACAGCCTCAGGGCGGCCGGAACCCGGGCAGCGGCACTGGCAGCTGCGGGCAGGAAACCGGTGCTTACGCGCGTAAGCGTTCTTGTCAATGATTCGTTTTCCGTCACCGGGCTCAACCGGTACGGCTGGCGCCTCGTTACCCGGATAGGCAACATAGTAACCCTTGAGGGAAGCCGTGAGTCCGCTCCCTGCCTGCAGGCATTCCCCGGGATAAGGTATGTCAAGTTGCCCTCCCGCGTCTTTACCGTCATGGATTCTGCACGGCGGAACTGCTACGTCAACCAGCTGCAGCAAACTGTGCCCGGCTGGAGCGGCCCAAAGCTGACCGGCAAACATGTCCTCTACGGTCTCATCGACACGGATTTTGATACTCATCACAAAGCCTTCCAGGATTCTAGCGGCGTTACCCGGTTCGTCGCGGTCTGGGACCAGAACGATTCCACCAAAAAATTTCCCGACCGTTACGGCTATGGATCAATCGCCAACCACAGCCGGCTCCTTACCGACTCGCTCTTCAGCCTGGCCAAGGGTTTCCACGGTACCTACGTATCCAGCATGGCTGCCGGATCGGAATTGACCTGCCCCTTCTATGGAGTCGCGCCGGACGTTTCGATCGCCGGGGTGGCGATGGACACTTCGGATCAGGGCATCATCGACGGTCTCTCCTGGCTGTTTTCGCTGGCCGACTCGCTCAAGCTTCCCTGCGTCGTAAGCATGAGCCTTGGGTCGTCCATCGGCCCGCACGACGGCACCTCGCTGGTCGATCAGGTCATCGACTCCGTTTCCGCAAAGCCGGGCCATATCGTTGTCGGAGCCGCAGGCAACGATGGCGACAAGCTCGCCCATGTGCCGCTTACGACCGGGGCAGGGCAGTCGACCGGAACCTGGCTTTCACCGTACTTATCAAGTCCCTGGTATTTTTATGGAATAGAGATGTGGGGCTCGGTCGGCGACACCTTCACCGTCACTTTCAATATTCTGGACACCGCCTCGATGGTTTATTATAAATCGATTGATGTCCTCGCTACTTCGAAAGGGAAACCCGGGCAGCAGCTTACGTATAAGCCCATTATTACCTTTATCGACAGCACGACTAAGAAGCGCGATACGGTCTACTTCCCCGAAATACTGACTGAAGATTCCAGCGCTCTCAACGGCAAGCCTCATCTCCAGGCTGAAATGTATACAAGCAACCCGCGGCTCCACTTAGGGGTATCGGTAACCGTTTCAGGAAAGAGCGGCGGCACCGTCCAGGCGTGGAGCCTTTTCGAGAATGCCTTCAAGAGTTTCGGGGTTTCGGGGTATATCGGCGGCGATTCCACCATGTCGGTCTGCGAGCTCGGGGGTACGGCAAAAGATAACATTACCGTCGGAGCCTACAATGACAATCTGCTCTATACGCTTTATAATGGAAAAACCGTTGGAGCGAGCGACAACGGACTGCATACCCACACGCTGTATACCAGTCGCGGCCCGACCGCCGATGGTCGCATTAAGCCCGACATCATGGCGCCGGGATCGCAAGTTACGGGTGCCATGGCCAGGGATATAGACACCGCAGGTGCCCTTATTATGTATTGGCCTGATATCCCCTTGCTCGACCAGCGGTATGCAGCAAGCGGGGGCACCTCATGCTCGGCTCCGATCGTCGCCGGGATTGTGGCGGACATGCTGCAAGCGGACTCGGCGGTCACCTACAGCCAGGCGCGCACGCTGTTGCAGGAAACCGCAACCACCGACGCCGCAACCGGAGTCATCACGACGCCGAACAACCTCTGGGGAGCAGGCAAGGCAAATGCCCTCGGGGCGCTCGCAAAACTTCTCAATATCAGCAGCGTCCTCCCCAAAGCTAACCTCGCGAGGGGACCATTGCAGGGGCTGAAAAGACTGCCGGGCAACCGGCTGTTCTTTGCCGGAACGCTCCATTCACCGGCACAGCGGCTGACCTTCGAATATTTCTCAGTCAACGGCCGGGTAAGCCGGAAAATTCTTTGTGGAGAAGGTATGACGGTCGATTCCTACAACTCGCTTCCTGCAGGAATCTATCTGGCCCGGGTGAAGGCCGGGGGTGTTACCCTTGATGAAACAACCGTAACCGTGGTGGATAAGGAGTAATTGAAGCTCCCCGAAGCAGAGCTTCCGGGGACCGCGAAAGCAGCCTGCCATGAGCTCGCTGTGCCTGTTCAGGACCTCAGCAACTGCCGGCCTCTCGCCCGCCCCGGCAGAACTATCCGACCGTCCGGCGAAGCCCCGGGATGGCAGTGATCGCCGCCGTTGCAACCCCGGAGAGCAGAAAAGCCGTGCACGCAGTCAGCGGTATGCCAAAAACCGGGTGTATCATGGCAGCCGAAACTCCCCAGGTCTCCATGAGTTTTAATGCCGCCGGATGGATAAGATAGATCCCGAAAGTCATATTTGCGGCCCATGAGGTCCACCGCTCTCCAAAAAGCGGCTTCTCAAACCCTCGGGCGAGCGCAAAAAGAGCGAGCGCCATGGGCACTACGGTAATGCTGGTAAAACTATAGGAATAGAAACGGATCTCATCCGGCGCTCCGGCAAATATGTATACCATAATAATGGAGACGATGCCCGCACCTCCAGCAAGAAGCCGGAGGCGCCACGTCCGGCTGGCCCGGGGTGCGACCCCTATCAGGTATCCGGCAATGCAGTATGGAGCGAAATTAAAGAAGCTGCCGATGAAAATTGAAAAATGCCCGCCGTGCGGCCCGCCAAACGACCATACCGCGCTCGAAACCACTGCAATCGCAAACCACACGACCGTCAGCAGCCGCAGGTCCGCACGTGGAGCTGCCCTGACGCAAAAGCGAACGAGCGGAAGGAAAAGATAGAGGCCAACCAGCATATACAGGTACCACATATGGTAATACGGGTTCCCGGCGACAATATCCGAAACCAGCCTGACCGACTCGCTCCGGAGCGCTTCGGGTTCCTGCAACAGGGGGAGAAGACGGATGAGGGAGTAGAAGGCGGTCCAGAATAAAAGCGGGATAGCTATGCGACCGAGCCTCTTTCTGTAGAACGCGGATACCCCTTCGGATCTCTCCGGGTTCAGGAGAAGAACGCCGCTTATCATGAGAAAAAACGGAACGCTCCATCGCGAAAAGGCATTATAGAAATTACCGGCAAGGAAATATGAGGGCTTGGGACCGGAATAGTGATAGACAATGCTGCCGGCCGTATGGAGGACGACGACCGCCAGGCAGGAAACAATCCGGGCGTTATCAAGCCAGTGCAGCGTGGGTCGATGATGCAAATCCGCCATGAGCTCCTGCATCTGTTCACTGAATATTCGGTATCACGCCCAAACGGGAAGGTTAAAAATACTGTCTGCAAGGTGATTCCTGCCTGATAGAACCGGAGGCATGCCGAGAAATCGTATATTTAGCTTTCCGCCGCAAGCCTAACTATAAGCCGCGGATTTCCAATGCCCACTTTTTAAGGAGGATGCATGGCAGGTATCAAAGGAACCCGGACCGAAAAAAATCTTCTTGCAGCATTTGCCGGAGAGTCCCAGGCGCGTAACCGCTACTCCTATGCAGCAAGTACAGCCCGCAAGGAAGGGTATGAACAGATTGCGACGATTTTCCTCGAAACCGCGGAGCAGGAGAAACAGCATGCAAAGCGGTTCTTCCGCTTTCTTGAAGGCGGCATGGTCGAAATAAGCGCCTCCTATCCGGCCGGAACGCTTGCGTCAACAATCGATAACCTTCGCGCTGCCGCTTCAGGTGAGCACGAGGAGCATGCCGTGCTTTATCCGGAATTTGCGCGCATTGCCCGGGAAGAGGGATTCCCGCAGGTGGCAACGCAATTCTCCCTGACCGCAAAGGCCGAAGCGCACCATGAAGAACGGTACCGTATGCTTCTGGCCAACCTCGAAACCGGTTCGGTATTCAGCAAAGCCACCAGCACCCGCTGGATCTGCCGTGAGTGCGGGTATATCCATGAGGGACCGGACGCACCGGGGAAATGCCCCTGCTGCGATCATCCGCAGGCGTTTTTCCAGGTACTTTCGGATTTATATTAATACCGGGCAGGATTACCGCACTATGACCCGGAGAGCGGAATTTATTCCGTTCTCCGGGTTTTGTCATCGGTTACGAAACACCGTGCATCCATGAAAAAAATCCCCGCTTTCATTGCCGGAATTTTCCTCGCCGGCATTATCGCAAGTCTTTTGCTCGTACACCAGGTCCGGCACCGGCATGAGGCCGAAACCGAGGCGCGCCTCGAATTTGCGGGACAAACGGTCGGGATCGAACTGGACCGGGTCAGGCATGAAATCGCCGAACGGCTTATTGCTTTTGCGGAAGCGACCGGATCGGACCGGATGTTCTCCCTGCGTCTTCTTGCCGAAAACAACCCGACCGCCCCTGAGGTAAATGGCCGTGCTTCGGAGTATCTTCGTCCCATGGGATTTGCGTTCCTTGACATTACCGATTCGGCGGGAACCATCGTATCGTCGGGAAGGTTTCCGGCAAGCGCGGGCAACTCAATGGCGAAAAAGTTGTCGCTCCTCTCGGGTGAACCGAAGTTCCTGATGGATGGGTTACCGGGCAACCCCGTTCCCAGCCTGCAGGCGGAGACCTCCTTTACCGTTGCCGACTGCATTACCTTCCATGCGGCGGGCGGCATTCTCATCGATACCTCGCTGCTCCTGCGGCTTGCGCCCTGCGAAGGAGTGACGGTATTCCTTCGCTGCGACACGACCATCCTCGGCCTGCACGACGTTCAGAAAATTTCCGATGTCAGGAATCACCGCATTATCATTAACGATAAGGAGTACCCGGCGATCCAGCTGTCGCTGCCGGCGGCGGAGGGAACAAACCAACCGATCCTCGTCATTGTACTCATGACCCCCCGGCGGCAATAACCGGAGCGTCTTCCGGTGTGCTCAGGAACCGGACGAAAAACGATAGGAAAAGATTATAGTGCAGGGCACCTGCAAAGATCGGATGGATAGTGGAAAAGCCCGGCAGATTGAAGGGATCAAGACGAATTTTTTTTGCAGTAATAAAATTCTTCGCCGCCTGTTATTCCATATTTGTCCCTGTCAAGGTAACTTAACCGGTCGGCATATTCCACTCTGGTAACCTCAAATCCAGTACGTTCAATCCTCTGGGCAACATCCTTTCCAAATATCCGGACATGATCCGTTTGCCCGAAAAGTTTCAGGCGAGCTTCTCCCGACGTCGCACGGGGATCTTCAAAGGTGGATTCGCGAGCCCGATCGATTGGCACCGCAATGATCGCCCATGCCCCCTGCTTGAGAATCCTTTGCATTTCACACAATGCCCGGTAATCGTCGGCAACATGCTCGAGCACATGCATGCAGAGGAGGCAATCGAAAGTCTCCGACTCCAGGCGCAGATCCATGATATCCATCCGGTAGTCGGCCAGATCACTGTCCCGGTCAACGCTTACATAATCTACGTGCGGCATCTTCCTCATCACCCGCGTAAAGCAGAATTCCGGGGCGATGTGGAGGAACCTTTTCGGTCCGCTGAGGAAATCCGTTTCCCGCTGCAGGTAGAGCCATACCAGACGGTGACGTTCAAGCGATGAGCAGCGCGGACATCTGGCATTGCGTCGCCTGATAATTCCGGCGGAAAGAAACCGCCTGAATTTCCATCCGCAGATAGGGCATTCGTACCGACGGCCAATAAAAGGGAGGGCGCGCAATACGTAATACATTGAATGCAGAAAACGAAGTGTCTTGGACATTGGGGAATTTCCCTCCCTTTTCCCAGCTCAGGTTATCATCGATCCTTCCGGGTTCAAAATCAACATCGCTGCTTTTGAAAACAATCTCAACAGCTGCCGTGCCGCCCCTGAAATCCATCATTACCTTTGTTCTACCGAATCCCCTCCGGTCGCGACCCCGAATATGGTTCCATCGTTGAGTTCGGCAAGAACCGGGAAATGGTACGAGTCCTTCAATTCCCGCAGTGTCGGGAGAAAATATCGCCACGTCACCAGGTTAGTGTAGACGACCACGGCGCTCCCGCGGAGGACCCTGTTGCGTAACGCATCGAGCTCATAGTCGAAATCAGGATTGGGGAGGCGCGTGTATGCGGACATCGTCCGCGGGATAAAGCGGCCTTTCCTTCCCGTTAAGAAATGTATGCCGTCCGGGCAGTTCGAGTAGATCGTGATGGTATCGGGCAGTGATTGCACATAGGCGATGCACGCGGAGCTTCTCCACGCACTGCTTGCATAGCCTATACCGCCGCTGTGCAATCGTGCCATGAGCGGCAGCGCACGGCCTGCGTTGAAACCGGTGATGACGAGTACGAAGAGCAGGTAGCCCCTCCATACACCGCGGCGCCCGGTGATGGTACCGGCGTTCCAGAAAACGGCGGTGACGAATACGATGCCGGAAACCAGGAGCGGGGATAGTATCCTGTAATCAAGCGGGGTATACATGTCGGCAAGGGAGATTGAGGCAATAAGAAAGGAGACATGCCAGACAAGGTAAAACCCGATGAGCAGCATCAGGGTACCCTTGAAGCCCGGCGCGGAACGGATCTCATGCCGTACGACCGGCACAAACGCAAGGAGCGTCACCGCAAGGCCGGCCAGGAACAGCGGAATTTTAATGAAATCCCCCGCCGGAACGGGCAACCAGAAATCGGACAACGTCGCGGCAAGCTGCCCGAGGTTTGAAGGGTCGATGAGGTGCATTGCGAAGAACCGGCCGGTGGCGGTATGCGCCATCCAATAATTTCTCAGGCACCATAGCAAGAGCGGCGACAGGGCAACGAGGAGTAAAAACGAGCACTCTTTGAGGCGGACTCCCAGGGTTGACTTCCGTAGAAACAGGATGGCGAGAAGCATCGGTACTACCAGGGACATTCCGGCATACCTCGTGAGCATCGCCAATGCCAGCAGTAGCGACGATGCCGTCAATATCCCTGTTTTAGGCCGGCTGATATGCAGTGCGAGCAGCATGCAGGCGGCCAGGGCGAGGAGGTTGAAGGCCGTTTCGGACAATACATAGGTGTAAACTTTAATCATCCCGGTACTGAAAATGAAAAGGGCGATTGACGCAGCCGACGACAACAATGATTTTTGCGTGCAGGCATACGTGCAGGCGCCAATCGCCAGGGCGGTCAGCATGAAGAGGATCGCGTTGAGCCAGCGGGCGCCTTCGAGCACATCGATACCCATGAAGAGCGGGGCGCTGAGAAGCGCCGAGTACAGGGGAGGAAAATGGACATCGGGATATATCCGTTGACTCCATCGCAATCCATGATAATCGCTCCGGTGACCGTCCGATAAGGCGGCGTGAATGCTTCGCGCCCCATCGATGTACGATACCGAGTCGGGGCTTTCGCCGATGCCGAATGGGGTGGTACACCACAGCACGATAAAAAGGGCGATGAAAGCCGTCATCATCGCTATCGCCAGCCGGGGAATAGCATAAACGCGAAGTTTTTCCATCATTACTGCTCCTGAACTATAATGGGAGCCTCCGGAAACATGCCGCTCATGTCAACAAGAGAAAATCATGAGGCGCAATCGCCGCTTTTTAATTAAATAGGGTAGTATATTTCTGAGGCATGATTGAGACCCATGCCCACGAATACCGCCTTCCCCGATAAGGACCCCATGTCAATTCGTATCGTCATCCTGGTGCTCTACTTTTTTTCAGGTTTCACCGCGCTTGTCTATGAAATAACCTGGGCGCGCATGCTCGGCCTGATCATCGGCACCACCATTGCCGCGTGGGGAACGGTTCTTGCCGTTTTTATGGGCGGGATGGCGGTCGGCGCAACGGCAGGGGGAAGGTTAGTTGACAGAATACGGTACCCCTTCCGCCTTTTTGCGCTGTGCGAGGCCGGCATCGGGATTTTCGGGGCCGCCTCGCCCATGCTGCTGCACTTGTCAGGGCGGATAATCTCCGCCATCCAGCCCTTCCCCGCAACGATGGGTGCAGCGCCGGCATTCACCCGGCTCATTGTTGCCGGCGGCCTGCTTGCAATCCCGACCATACTGATGGGCTGCACGTTTCCAGCGATAAGCCGGGCGCTTTTTTCAAAACAAAGACCCTTTGGCGATGATTTGGGGAAAATATACTCTGCCAACACATTCGGCGCCGTGGCCGGCGCCCTCGCGGCGGGGTTCGCGCTGCTTCCGGCATTCGGCATGTCTTCATCGCTTTTCCTGGCCGCCGGTATAAACATCGTTGTGGCCGTCGCCGCACTCCGGCTGTCCTCCCGCCGCCGGGAAGACGGCACCGTCGGCGCGGTCGCAACTGAATCTGGGAACATGCCCGCATCAGTCGCACTGCCGGAATGGCTTTTCCCCTCGGTACTCGCAAGTTCCGGATTCTGCGCAATGGCCTGCGAAATTCTGTGGAGCCGCGGTCTGGTCTTTTTTCTCACCAGTACCACCTATGCTTTTACAATAGTGCTCAGCGTGGTTCTCACGGGATTGGCTTTCGGAGGAATAATCGCGTCCTGGCTTGCAAAGAAGATTAAAAACCCGGTCAGCTGGATAGCCGGGTTGCAGATAGGCGTCGGTCTCCTCGGATTGGCTTCTCCCTGGGCTCTGCACCACGTTGATCAGGTCATCCAATTCGCTGAAAGCCGCTGGGCGCCGTCGTGGCGGCTATGGCTTATGGTACGGTACATAGTTTGTTCCGCCATAATTTTCCCGCCGGCCCTGGGTATGGGCGCAACTTTTCCACTCATCATTGGAGCTTCGATCAAATCGCTCTCCGCTTCCGGACGAACGGTCGGATATCAAACCTCGCTCAATACCATCGGCGGAATCGCCGGCGCGCTTACCGCGGCATTCCTGCTCATCCCCTGGGCGGGGATTCAGCGATCATTCATCATTATCGGCATTCTCAACTGCGCCGCAGGATTGACGGTACTACGCGCGGGCATTCACTGTCCCTTAAAAATCATAATCCCCGGCATTGCCGCATCGGCGGCACTATTCGTGCTCTCCGGTAGTTTCATCGGCTCAAATCCGCTGATTCTTTACAGCAGTGTGGTGCGCCGTGCCGGGAGTACCATATCGGTGGAGTCTGTCAGGGAGGACAAAACCGCCTGTGGGGCGGTTTTGAAAACCGAATTCGGCCGCATCCTCAATATCGACGGGTTCAACGCCGCCGGAACGTACCGCTACGAATATATGCATCTGCTCGCCCATCTGCCGGTGCTGCTCTCACCGTCGCCCGACACCGTACTGGTGATCTGCCTGGGTACGGGCACCACTTGTGGAACCGCAAGCCTCTACCCTGCTGTCAAACGAATCGACTGCGCTGAAATCTCGCCGGCGGTCATTGCGTCACTCGGCAATTTCTCTGATGTTAACTATGATGCCGCCGAAAATCCGAAAATCCGCCTCCTGTGTACCGACGGCAGGAACCATCTCCTCACAACACGGCGGCGCTACGATATCATAACACTCGAACCCATGCATCCGTACCTATCCTCGGCAACCAACCTCTACTCCACCGATTTTTACCGGCTCTGCCGGGAGCGGCTTTCCGCTCACGGCGTCATGGCGCAGTGGGCGCCGATGCACATTCTTTCACCCCGTGAGTACCGCATGCTCATCGCCAGTTTCGCTTCGGTCTTTCCGCATACGTCACTCTGGTTTCTGGGTACCGAAGCAGTGCTCCTCGGGACCATGGATTCGCTCAAGATCGACGTTACCGAACTGAAACGAAGGATGGCGGCCGATGCGGTCCGGCGCGATCTTACGAAGATATCGCTCGATAGTCCCGGGCGGTTGTTGTCATGTTTTCTCCTGGACGAACAACAAATCAAAGAATACGTGAAGGATGTGCCGCTCATCACCGATGACCGGCCCCGCATCGAATTCTCGGCGCCGCATAATCTTAGTATCCCCGTACAATTCCTGTGGCTCGATAACATGGATGAGCTCATGGATCGCCGCGCAACGATCCTGCCTTACCTTATCAATGCCGACAGCGCCGTAATCGCATGGGTAAATCGGTACGGTAAAGCATCCTCCCTGGTCATGAAAGCGGAAATATTGAATGCGCGACAGCAGTTTTTCCCTTCGGTGCTTGACGCGGATTCCGCGCTCATGCTCATGCCGGATGACACAACGGCGAAAATGGTCCGCCGGGAGGCTTCCGGCTATGCCGTACAGGTCTGCCTGAACAGCGCTCGCGGCCTCCGCAGCCAGGGGCTTCTTCCCCAGGCGGAACAGGCGTATCTTCAGGCGCTCGCGGTCGATTCCCTGAACGCTCCCGTTCATACGGAGCTGACGACATTGTATAACTCCATGGGCATGGCGGAGAAAGGGCTGGAACACGCGCGGAAAGCCGTGGCATCGTCGCCGAACGATCCGGTGATGCGCACCAATCTCGCCGTTGACTATATGAACCTCAACCGTCCGGCCGAAGCGGAAGCCGAACTCCGGCGGGCAGTGCATGACGATGAATCGTTTGGACGCGCCTACTACTTTCTTGCCATGCTCTACGATGAAACCGGCAGACCCGAGCAAGCTGAGGCGGCGATGCAGCGCGCGCACGAACGGGGATATGTCCCCGGGCAGCAATGATCGAATATGTATTTTTAGAGGATTATAGCAGCCTGTTGACTGTACGGCGCCGCGACGTCCTCCTTTACAGAGAACAGGGTAGAGGGCATACCCTGCCATGAAGGAACATTTCTTGACTCCAAAAAAATCCGTCGTTTGGTTTATTACTCTCCTGTTTGTGCTTTCAGGCCTCAGCGGTCTTGTTTACGAGGTCATCTGGGTCAGATATTTCGGCCTGGTTTTCGGAAATACCATTTTTGCATCGAGCACGGTCCTGTCGGTTTTCATGGCCGGACTTGCCCTGGGAAGCTGGCTGTTCGGGAATTTTATCGACCGCAGGAAAAATCCCCTGGTCGTCTATGCTTTGCTCGAAGCGGGAATCGGCATTTTCGGCCTGCTGGTGCCGTTGTGTATCCATGCAGCTGAGCCCCTCTATACCTTTATTTTCAGGCAATTCCACCCTTCATTTTACCAACTCAGCCTGGTCAGGCTTATTGTTTCGTTCCTGATCCTGATCGTTCCGGCCACGCTTATGGGCGGAACCTTACCGGTTATCACCAAATTCATTGCCGGAACATTCGGTGGAACCCCTGCGAAGCAGGCAGGGCGCTTATATGCGGCAAACACCTTCGGCGCGGTAATCGGCTCTCTTGCTTCGGGATATTTTTTAATCGGTACCGTCGGACTTATCGGAACAACGGCAATTGCCGCCTTCGTCAACTTTTCCATTGCAACCGCCGTAATGATATACTGCAAACGATCCGGAGGATTGCCGGATACCGAAAAGGGTAAGAGCGAGCCTATCCTTACGTACCCACGTGAAAACGACCAAGGTGGGTCTTTCAAAAGAGCTCAGGTTGGAACGGTCATCGCATTATATGCGCTGTGCGGTTTCTTAAGCCTGTTTCTCGAAGTAGCATGGACCCGGGCGCTCGTGTGGGTGATGGGGATGGATGCCTACGCCTTTGCCTCGATGCTTGCGGTGTTTCTCTTCGGGTTGGCGCTCGGAAGCTGCCTGGTGTCGTGGTTTATGCAAAAGGGGATGCACGGAGCGATACTGAAACTGGGAATCATCCAACTTTTGATCGGCCTTTCGGTGATCTTTTCGGCTATTCTGATCGATAACCTCTACGGCTTCATGCATAATTTTGATTCTTTCCTGCCTCCCTCGTCCTACTGGGGCTCCTTTGCCTTTCTCATTGCGATAGCAGCGGTGATAATGGCAATTCCGTCGCTCCTTATGGGCATGGCCTTTCCGCTTGCGCTCAGAATAAGCCTGAACGGCAGGCCGACAATCGGCGCCGGCGTGGGGGCCATCTATGCCGCCAATACGATAGGATCGGTATTCGGGAGCCTCGCGGCAGGTTTTGTCTCGCTCCCCCTTGTCGGCGTCATGAAAAGCATCGTGATCGCCGGCGCCGCTTTTCTCCTGATTGCGGCGGTCCTCCTGACAACCGCCGGGGAATATCGAAAAATCGCAGCCAACTCGGCGGCGCTTGTCCTTGCCGCAGCAAGCCTCATCCTGCTGTTCGCCTGGGCGCCGAGTCTGAAGGACGCCCTGGCGCGCGGGCTCGGCCCGGACAATCGGCTCATCTATTTCAAAGAAACCGTCACCGGGGATGTCGAGGTGACCCAGAGCGGTTCCGAAGGAAAGATGCTGAAGATTGACGGCAGACAGGTGGCCGGCGACGGGGCGACCGACCTGCCCTCGCACCGGTACCCGGCGCACCTGACCTCGCTTCTGGTAAATCACCCGAAAACTGCGCTTATCGTCGCCTTCGGCGCAGGTGGCACTTCAGGATCGATCCTGCAGTATAATGAACTTGAACGGCTGGATGTCGTCGAGATCTGCGGCGGGGTCGTCGAACCCGCCCGGAAGTATTTCTCGGCGATGAATTACGGGGTGCTCGACGACCCCCGGCTCCACCTTATCATCCAGGACGGAAAAAACTATGTCAAATTGACCGATAAAACGTACGACATCATCTTTTCAGGACCCATCCACCCGCAATCGAACCAGGGAAGCGCGGCGCTCTATACCAGGGATTTCTTCGAAGATTGCCGGAAGCGCCTTAACAAGGGAGGCGTCCAGTGCTTGTGGCTGCCGATGCACATGCCTCCGGAAGATTACAAGGTGATCGTCAAGACGTTCCAGCAGGTTTACCCCCACAGTTCGCTATGGCTGATCGACGGTTCACCGAACACCAGTTCTCACACGCACCTTATCGGATCCATCGACCCACTCGCCATCGATTTCAATCTTGTCAACGAAAAACTGCGGGAAAGCGCGGTCATGGCGGATATCGATCAATGCGACTATTTTACCCTTTCCGACGGTTTTGATTTTATCGGCCAGTATGCACTTGGTGAAGATAATCTTCGCGAATTCACCTCGGACGTAAAGGCGAGTAATACCGATAATCTGCCCGTTGCGGAATTCTTCAGAAAAATCGGAAGAAAAACGTATGCAAGAAACCGGGAGTGCCCGGCCCTCCTGCTGGCGGATATCCTGCGCTATAAAGAAAACACCCTGCCGAAGATTGTCGATGTTTCCGCCTCGGATACTGCCGGACTGGCGGAAAGGTTCGCCGAATATTGTAAAGGGGACAGTCTGAGAATCAGGGGGCATATCTGCACCATCATGAGCAATGTAGTGCGGGAGAAACTGAACCCGTCGGAAGACGACATGAAGGAATCGTTCCATTGGTATACCGCTGCCTGCCGGAATTACACCCTCGCGACCCAGTATCTGCCGAACGATCGGTTTATGAAGGAGTATCTCCTCGAAGCGTCGAAGCTATTCTCGCAGGGGAATTAGCGTCTAAAAGGCCCAGGCCTGCGCCATGATACGGCAGGCAGCTGGTTGACACTATGAAGTCCGCTCCGCCGATACAACAAGGGCGGGTATGGAACCCGCCCTCATGACCGGTGCAGCATAGTACCGGGCCCGTTACTTCATAAAAATGATCTTCTTCACATTACCGGCGCCTCCGGCGGCCAGCTGGGCATAATAAATTCCGGCAGCCCGATTCTTCCAGTCGTACCGTACCTCATTGGATCCGGCATTTCCCTGTCCCTTGAAATACAGGATACGTTCACCCCGCGCATTCGTCAGGCACAGCGTGACCTGCTCCCGTTGCAGCAGGGTGTAGGAAATGATACCGCGTTTCGTGTCGACCATGAGATTGACCGAGGCCCTTTTGGCCGATGTTGGAGAGAGCACCCCGACAGTATTGGTGCCGACGACGATGAGCACGCCGGTGCTGTCGATGGTCAGGGTACTGCCGAAGGTCACCACATACTCCGAGGTATCGGCGCTGTTGACCGCGATCGTGGCGGCAACCGTTCCGCCGCCTACGGCCGGTTTTCTCACGGCAACGGCCTGGGCGAACATTTTTTTCGTATAGAACGTGTTGAACAGCATCGGATTGTCGAATTTGACGACGAAGCGCTGGACATGCGGGGTCACGGTCGTATCGCTCCGGTAATCGACGGTTCCGCATGAAATCGGATTGATCAGCGGTCCGCTTTTAAGCGAGTCCATTTTGTATTGCGAGCTGTCCGGCAGCGAGGGCTTGATACGGAGCAGTTTTGCGTTTACATCGATGGAAAAACCGGTAATTCCGTAGAGCGCGGCAAAGGCGGCGGGCGAATTCATATAGCGGTCCTGGCCCCAGTCCGTACCGTTTCCTGCGATTGCTTCCTTACAGGGCATATTAAATACCCGCAGATATTTACTGAACATGGTATTCCACATGGCCTGCAGACCCCGCATGGCGACATCGGGGTCATTATGGCCGAATGCCGCGCACAGGTCAGCCGGCCCGTAGGTAAGATAGGTAACATAAATGGGCGTGGTCGATGGCGCATTATTGCCGTTGAAAAATACCCCGGAAGGGCTGGTACCCGTGCAATTAACATTGGGGTAAGCCATCATGAGCGTATATGCCGGCGGATTCGTATGATCCAGGCATGCATCGTAGATGGAAAGGAGCGAACTTTCGATCCTGCTCTCGGGATGAAGCGGTCCGAGCCCGCACACATCGGAAGACCACTGGCCGCTGAACGCCTCATCCCAGATTGCCTTTCCCGTGGCAACATTGATATTCGTCGAGGCGGTGTAATGGCCTAACCTCCCGCTTGCGGTGGAGGTGGTAGAGTCCCAGAATCCGCTATTGGCATAGGTCGTGTTCGTGGCCCGCTCAAAGCTAGCATAGACCGTATCGTAACGACCAATGTAGGCGGCGGTGTCGGCCGGAGACCCGCTCGCGACTGCGGCCTTCGAAGCCGCTTTCAACGATGCTTCATACCATTCGTCCTCATACTCTTTTGACGGTATCGACCACCCGTCTGTGTACGGATTATCGAACGTGGTCATGTCGCTGTCGTCGGTAAGACCGTCGGTGGTCCGGGTATTCAGGGTCTGTATGCCGGCTATCGCTTTTTTGATGTTGGGATACAGCGCCGTTAAATAGCTGGTGTTTCCGGTCCATTGATAAACCTTATAGGTCTCCATGATAAACTTCTGTCCTTCATCGGTGCGAAGGCTATTATCCCCGGTATAGAGGTGCGGAAACAATCCGCTTGACAGCTGGCAGCCGGCCATGCGGGCAACCTGGGACCATTCGGCCTGCGGCGCGAAACACGACAGGGCGAAGTGAGCATGGTACGCCTGGTCGTTGGTTCCGTAATTGCCGCTGCTCATGGATTCGGCCATGCCGTACGTACCAGCGACGCCGTTGGTGGTCGCCGTGGTATAGTCGGTCATACAATTGTAAACGTGGAGGCTGTTGATTGCAAGGTCCGACAGCCAAGCGGGAATGTTTGATTTCAAAATTTTATTGTGCCAGTTGTTGACCAGGGCATCAAGAATGGCGGCGCTGTCCCTGCCGTAGTTCGCGAGCCCCTGGGCGGTGGTGAAATAATTCTGGTAGTAGCCGCCGGTCACATTGGTCCATGACACCGCAAACGAGATGGTCCGGCTCGAATTGGGCTTCAAAACGATACGCTTGGCAAGAATGCCGGCACTGCCGTTATTGAGCATCCCGCCGGCCATGAAGGTTGCTCGCGTATTCCCGCAGGTTATGCTGTCGGCCGGATCTGATTTTGCGGTATCGACCATGACGCAGACCGTAGCGCTCTGAATGCCCACCACCCTCCAGGTGCGGACCGGATCGTTAAGGACGGTTGTGGTAGCCCCGTTGGAAAGGGCAATGGCCGTCGTATCGTACGATGCCGAGTTATTGGTGATCGTAAAAATGTAAACGGCAAGCGGCAGCGATGAGTACATATTATCGTTGGCTATGCCGGCGCCGGCAATGATCGGCGAAAAACATTCAAGCGAAATGCTGTCCAGCATACCGGCCTGATAATAGGTCATGTCAACCGTCGGCCAAAAGCCGGTAAAGGTGGTGGTCATGGCGCCCGCATTTACCAGACTATCGGAAAAAGCAGTTGCTCCCGAACGGTTCTGGTAGGCGATACACCGGGCCGGTGCCCCGGCATCCGCGGTTACGCGAACATAGGTCGTATTATAAAGACCGCTGGGCAGGAAATTGTAGTTTCCGCCGCCGATTCCACCCATAGGCATTCCGAGCGGATAGTTCCCTGTTGAGTTGGTTTCAGCCTCTGAACCCGCGCAAGTCCAACCATACCCGGAGCCGCAAAACAATATCGCTGCAATTGCCAGGGCGCCGGCAAGCAGACGGGAATACACCGTAATCGAGCCGAAGAAGGAGCGGCCCTCGAATGAATGCACCATTCAACACCTCCGCACGAAAAATTTTTATTATTGCTACGACGTATTTGATTAACAGCATTGAACGGAATGATTGCAGGTACGATACCACAATATAGAGAATATAAGGATTATTCCGGGTACAAAGCAATAATAAAAGATAGGGATGCGGGAGGCGGCACCCTGGAACTACCAAGTCGCCCGAAATCAGGGGTTTGCACGCCCGGTGACGGCAGGCGGTAGATGATCCGGCCGAGGGCGCAGCGCTCTGCGAGGCAGGTTTTGCCGTCCCGGGGCCATTGAAATGCCGACCGCATCTTCCAGCCGCCGGAATAGCGCTCGCCCGTGGATCCCTCGCCGCAGGTACCCGGCCTTAAAACCGCCGGGACTTTCCAAAACAAGCACTTCTTGAGTATTTTACCTGAGGTCTTCCCGCAGCATCCTTCCAAGGCACCCGGTCGTCGCCGCGGAGCAGGGTGCGATGCGCTCGCGTGCCTGTTCACGATTCCTGAACCATGGGTATCAGGAAGATTCCAAACGAGGTGTCCTCAATGATAAGTTTACCAAGCGGCATCATCATCGCCGTTATAATCCTGGCCGCGCTTTTTATTATCCTGCGCAAAGCGGTCTGCTGGTACTGGAAGATTAACCGGACGATCCGCTTACTCGAAGCAATCGACGGCAAAATCGATGGCCTGAGCACTGCCGTTAAGGTTTTAACCGCTAATCAATCCCTTCTCCTGCAGCGAATTCCCGCACTTCCGCCAGCTGAAAGCGTGGCAGGGACTGCGGAGACCTATGACCAATGGGACACAGACAGGCTCCTTACTGCGCTCAAAAGTCCGGATTACGATCCTCCGGCAAAGGAGCGCCTTCTGAAGGTGCTTGCAGCACGATATGGCATACGATTCGAAGAGGGAAAATACCGCTACCGCGATTACGTCAGCGACGATATTGCCGGAGCCGTCGAGTGCGCGCGCCTTTACACGCAGCGTTAATCCGATTGAGCGAGGCGGCCGGTGCCTTCGCGCGATCTTAGCGGTCACCTGCCATCGCAGTCGCGACTTACCTTCTATAGCTCGAACCGGTAGGTAAATAGAAACTGGGCCGGATGGGCGATGCCGTCCTTCACCATTGGTTGAAACCTTGTTGCTTTTAGAGCCTTGATAGCGTTATTCGTGAAATCTTTCCCGCCCGAACTGACGAGGTCAATGCTTTGCACCTTCCCCTGGGGATCGATGGTTACCTGCAATTTTACCGTCGCGGTAATCCCCTGCTCCTCCGCCCACGCCGGATACTCGGGAATGACTTGATTCAAAATCGCAGGCTCTTTGTCCAGCTGCACCGGAGCAAACGGCAATGGAGGGGGCGCTTTCTGCACAATGGAATCTGCCGGTTTCATGAGCGTATTTCCCCTAGCAACCGCCATTTCGCCGGATTTGTTGGTCGCCTCATCGGGTATACCGAATACCGGCGTCGGCTGAGGAGCCTCTCTCGGCGGAACCGGGGAGTGCGGCTCGTCAGGATCGGGTGTCACAGGTTTCGGCCTCGGCCTTGGCGGCTCGACTATCGGCGGCGGAGCTATCTGGACGATTTGCACCTCGTCATCGCGATCCTGCGAATAGCGGACCACCCGGCTACTGAGTTCCAGAACCAGAGCCATTGCACCTATAAATCCAAGTGCTAAAAAGAGATTCGTTTTTCGGAATGCGTTCGACGACGGTGCGTTCAAATGAAGCGCCCCATCCGTCCGCGATGGGGTGCGCGGCCTTGACCGACGTAAGCGCGGCATTAACACTGGCATTATGAACTCCGGACGACCTTTAACGCATAGCGGGTTATGCCGGAACCGCGCACAATATCGATAAGCCGGACCACCTCCCGATATGCCAGGTCCTGGTCCGCAGCAATAAGAACCTGGTGCTCCGGATCCCCGGCAACGGCGGTTCGTAAATTTGCAGTGAGATGTGCCGAATCCGATGGTTCACCATCAAGGAACATGTTCTTATTTTTGTCTATCACCAACCCCGATGCCTTTGGCGCTTCCGAACCTGCATGCGCCGCTTTGGGCAGGTTTATCTTGATTTCCTGCTGATCGATCACGGAACTCGTGATCATGAAGATGATCAGCAGGACCAGGAAGATATCCACCAGCGGCGTAATGTTGATGCTGGAGATAATCTCTTCATCATTGTGAGTCGCATGGGAAGCCATTTTCATGCCTCCGGTCGCACAAAGGTTTCGTGCAGGAAATGGGCCAGGACCAGCGCCTGGACTTCCCGGGCCTGTTCCAGTATTCCTTTACTGCGATATCGCAACATATTATAAAAAACGACTGCCGGGATGGCGACCATGAGCCCGAGGGCGGTAGCAATCAGAGCCTGGGAAATGGCAACCATGACCTCGGTGCTGCCTTTTCCACCCGAGGCGGCAAAGCGGTCAAATGCCACGAGTATGCCTATGACGGTGCCGGTCAGCCCGAGGAAGGGTGCATTGGCGCCCACCGTGCCGAGAAATGAAAGCCCCTGTTCCAATCCGCGCTTTTCCATGGACTCCTGCGCATCAAAAACCTTTTCCATGGCTTCCGGAGCCAGGCCCCAGTTCTCGATGCCGGTCTTTACCATCCGGCCGGGAACCGTCGCGGAATCCCGCTCATTGATAGTGATGGTGGAGAGGTCGCTGTGCTTCAAGCTTTTTGTCAGGCTGGTGATCCATTTTGAAGCGTCTCCCCGGCTTCGGGAGTAGCTGCGCAACCGCCCGATAAAAATAGCAAGGACAGCCACCAGCAGAAAGACGAGCAACGCCAGGATCCCCTTCTCGATTAGAATCAGGATCGGCGCGAGATGCGAGATAAAATGGACCATCGATTCCTCCTTTAATTTTTGCGGGTCAAATCGTCAATTGATACGCGAGATAGCTTGTAAATTGATTCATGCCTACTACATCCCGGCCGATAGAAGCTAACACATGATGATGCTCCGATACATTGAATGCCGCGCCTGCATTGAAACCGATTTCGGTTCCCTGATACCCGTCATGCGCAGAAACCGTGAAGAGCTCCGCTCCAACCGTCAGGACAGGGGATAAATCCCGCTGCCCTTCCCATCCGAATAACCAGAAATTTTTTGATCGTTGCCCGATAGTCGCCTGATAGCCGCCTCCGCAGAACGTGGTCCATGGTCCGGAACTCTTCTGAATCCATAGCGGTATGAATACCGGGGAGCCATCGGATCCGCGTCCTTTCGCGTAAACCGTTGCCGGGACTTCGACGGAGGGATAGATCGAAATCTGCGGAACCCCTGCGGACTCCTGCAGGAATCGATATTTTATTCCGAGCTCCATGTCCCCAGGGCCATAATCGTTCCGGCCGTCTGTCGAGGTACAAACCGCTAATTGCGCCATACAGGAAAGCTGAACCTCCGGAAGCAGGCCGTAGTTGGCTTCGATAGCCGGAGCAGTACCTGCAACGGTAGTGCCGGACCTTGACCACTGCGACGACAGATAGACCTCCCAGTGACGGTATGCCACTGGTTCGGGATCGTCGGTCACATACGGAGGGCCTGCAATGACCGATACCACCGTAGCGCCAGGCAGTATCATAAACCAAGCAATTATGCAAAGTCTTGATCCCCATTCTTCCTGAAATGCCCTCCGGGTCCTTAGCCGGATACCACCGTTACTTCTCAATCGGTGCGACCTCAAGAATCATGAAGCTTCCCGATCTGACTTTCGCTTTCGGCTTCGGATTTTCCGTTGTCGGTTCAGGAGCTTTATCATATTCCGCAGTCGGCAAATAGAGACGATGTGTTGAACGATCGAGCGCCATGGTTTTGGCTCCCTTCTGCGTCGCGATATTCTCTACGACTTTAAAGCCGTTTTTTCCCGTCTTTTGAACTACCGTCACGGTACCAACGCCGTTCGAGCAAAATACCCGCTGCGTTGCCGGATCGAATGCCGCCGCATCGACATGTTCGCCGATAGGCAGCGTGGCAATGACTTTTCCGTTTACAGCATCCATGACAATCAGGACTTTACTGCGACATCCGATGAAAAGACGATGGTCCGCGGTATCTATTGCCATTGCCGAGGGAGAGCTGCCCGGCGCAACAGACCATTTTTTTTCAACCTTTCTCGTTTTCATATTGATTACCGCGACGGCATCTTTGTCTTCAAGATTTACATAAATTTTGCCGTTGTTACCTGACGCCGCATATTCGGGTTTTCCGCCAAGAACTATCGTTGCAAGGACCGCGTCGTTTTTCGTATCGATCAGAGTTGCAGTTCCGGATTTGCCGTTACAAGTAACAATGCAGCCGGAAAACGGATCGTAAATAATTGCATCGGGATCGAGTCCGGTGACATGAATTTTACCGATGAAAGCCAGCGTCCCGAGATCGGCAACCGTTACCGAGGTGTCGTCCCCATTGCTCATATAAACCTTGCCTTGTTCGCGGACTAGTGCAATGCCGTGCACCCCCCTTGTATCGGAAATGACCCCGATTTGCTGCTGTGATGCAATATCGACGACCTGCACCTGCATGTTGTGTGACACAAACAGCCTGCCGGTCGAATCATCCACCGTGCAATAGTCCCACCCGCCTTCGCCGGCGAGAGCTATCTTGTTTACAACGGCATATTCCGGGGCCGACGGCTCCCCCTGGGATACAGCGCATAGGAAAAGAATGGTCGAACAGCAGAAGACAGAAAACGATCTCATGATTATCCCCTGTAATTATTTTGTTAAGGTAGCGGTATACAGAACCATGCCCCTGGTGTTTACGGCACTCACCGTCATCTTATCCGCACTTACGTTCACCAGCATGAACCCGGCCTCTGAGGACTTGAACTGCGTTCCTTCGGTTTTTTTAACCGGACGGGGTTCACCGCCGCAGCCGGTAACGAAAAAATTCACCTTGCTGTTCTTTGAGGTGATATGTTCGAGGTCGTGATCGTGGCCGCTGAAATAAGCATCGACATGGTACTTCGAAAAAATCGGCTCGAAACGGCCGGGCATCTCCGTCAGCTCGGGTCCGTGTTCTCCGCCGGTATAAAGCGAATGATGCCCGACGCATATTTTCCAGCGGCTGGTCGAAACGGCAAGGCTGCTGTCGAGCCAGCGCATTTGAGCCGCCGTATCCTGCCCCTTGACCGCATGCACATCGTTCTCGTAATACATCTTCTGGAAGGGCGACGTGTCGAGCATATACAAATCAAGCGACGCTGCGCCTTTGCAGCCTTCCTTGTGTACGACATAATACCGGGCAGGCATATTCCATCGGCGGCTGATTTTCGAGTAGTCTATTTCCGCCTGCGGACTGCCTTTGTAATCGTGGTTCCCGAGCACCGGGTACCAGTCCACTTGAAGGGAGATATTTTTGTAGACGTTCTCGAAATTTTCCTGCCAGAGCGGATCGGCGACACTGCGCACGCCGTCAATCTGAAAATTGTCACCGCACGACACGATGAATCCGACGCCCGCAACGTTGGCAACTTCCCCTAATGCATCGGCCACCCTGGTCTGTTCATATTGCCCATTCCAGCCCCAGTCGCCGAAGGCGACAAAGGTAATGCATTCTTTTTTCGGCAATGCGTCGATCACGCTGTCGGGAAGAGTGCTGTAACTTTTTTTCGGGCCACCAAAACACAGCGAGGCACCTATCATAGAAAGGGCAAGGAATGCATTTACCATCCGGGTCTTCATTTTTTCTCCTTTTTGCTTTGGTTGAAACGAACCTTGTGCGAAAATGTTTATCGGTTTAATATTAGAGGTTCAAATCGACTTTTACCCCGGCGTGAACCGCCCAGGAATAGTATTCTATCTGGGTGGGGTAACCTGGACTGCCAAGATAAAGCCGTGCCGGAGCGTTGGTCAGATTGTTCACTGCGGCCAGAACAGTGACATCCCGGGACAGGTTTTGGCTCACCGAGCAATCGAGCTGGGAATGCGTGTCGGTGTAATTAGGCAGCAGAAGCTTTGCGCCGGCTGGATCGATGTAGGTATCAAGCTCAAATATGTATGAACTCTGGACATTAAGGGCGAGCCGCACGGAAAAACCATATTTTTCGTAAAACAGGGCGACATTACCCACATGTTCTGATTGACCCGGCAAAGCCGTGTACTGCGAAAAACCCGGCATCAGCGCCTGCGACCACGTATACGTGTAGTTCGCATTGATGCCGAAACCGCTCAGGAACCCGGGGAGGAACAGGAATCGCTGCATGAGCGTCGCTTCAAATCCGGCCAGGTCGGCACTATTCCCATTTGCCTTGCTATATGCTGTGATAGGTTCATGTGAGCCGCTGCTGACCGCGATAATGTAAGGGCTGTAGATGGCATTTTCATAATATCCGCGTGTGCTGAAAATATAATCGTTCATATTCTTATAAAAAACCCCAAATGAGGCCATGTCCAGGTTGTTGGGATAATATTCAATCCCCGCATCGATATTATTGGACTGGGTTGGTTTCAGGTCAGGATTTCCCATGTCAACCTGTTCCTGGCCGTCATCACTGGTAAATACCTTGGTCGGGACCAGATCCATCCAGTCAGGCGGTGAATAGGTATGCGTATAGGAAAGCCGGGCGTCCAGCGTTTTATCGAAAGCGAATCGACCAAGCAACATCGGCAGCGGAAAAAAGAAGCTCTTATACATGTCCAGCGGAAACCTTTGAATGATGGAATTGCTGTATCCTTCTGATGTATCCTGAATCCCGGAATAGTGAAATGAGAGAAATTCACAGCGAAGGCCGCCGATAAGCGTCAGTTTGTCCAGCTTCATCTTTCCCTGGAAAAATGCGGCAGCGGTCTGATCAATGGCCGTAAAAGTTTGAGGATCCACCTCAAGCTGATGATTTACCGAATCCGCGTATATAAAACTGCCCGGGTTTCCGTAATGCCGGGCATTGAGCCAGCTTCGCAACAATGATGGATTTGGCATCATATTCAGGGCATATTGGTTGTTAAAAAAAGAACTGTTGGAATATCCTCCAAGAAAGGAATCAAGCGATGGAATTGGGTAACTTCCTGAATCCTCATATGAGGTCACTTTGAGTGATTGTGACTTGGTATGTTCGCTGCCCTTTGCTCCTATTTTCAGTTCCAATGATCCATAGTCATTAAAGAGCGAAATCGGTGGTGCAGTTGCCTTAAACTGGGCAGAAATGGAATTTTCCGTAATATTTTTTGTTTTGATTTCAAAACTGCTCGGCTTGTAATTGGCCGGATTATAAAACGACGAATCCACCTGGAACACTTCCTTGTTATAAAGCAATTGATTAAGCTGGTATGTGGAAAGATTGATGGGAGTGAATTGGGGATCATTCAGATTTGAAGGATTAAATAAAATAGTTGTATTCTGGTTCTGGAATTCGCCGGTAAGCTGGTTCGGCTGGTTGGTTTCCCCATATGAATAGGAAATTGAGCCGTCGGCTTTGAGGCCAAAAAGCGGTGCATTTCCACCCAGAGTAATGCTCGAAATGGATTTCCCGGTATAGGCATCCTTTATCGACCGGGTGATCGGCAGATCTTTAACAAGGTTTGCCCCAGCGCCCGGGTCGGCGCCGGTAGTCATTGCATCGCCGTTATGGGCGTCAAAAAGAAGAGACCGCCGTTCTTCCTGTTCGCCGAAGAAGTTGGTTGAAGCCGCCAGGTAAATTTTTGCCTCCGGGGAAAACCGGTAATCGATCTTGGTGTTGCCAGCGGCGCGTTCGTCATCATACTGGTAATCGCGGAGCATGAGGCTCCAGAGGTGCTGCCCGAACGAGTGGCTTTTCGTGGTATCGTGGTCGTTCACGACCACATCGGTATCGTAGGTCATGGCAATGCCCTGGGTCTCCCGCTGCTCGTGATCGTAGCTTCCGCCGATAAAGATTCCGAGTGCATTGTCGAAAAATCGCCGGCCTCCCGATGCCGAGCCCTGCCAGATCGGTTTTCCGGACATCTGCATATAACCCGGGGTAAAGTTGAGCTTTATTCTCGTCACCGAATCCTTCGCCGTATTAGTAATCAGATTCACCGTGCCGCCTATGGCATTGGCATCCATTTCGGGCATCAGGACCTTGGCGACCTCGATTTCCGCAAGCTGATCCGATGGAATGACATTAAGACCGATTGCACGGGTTGAAGCATCGGTCCCCGCAATAGACTGCCCGTCAACGGTCACCGTTGAGAGGCGCGGCTCGGTTCCCCGGATCATGACGTACGTGCCTTCTCCATGATCGCGCTCCACCGATACGCCGGGAACGCGCTGCAAAGCGTCGGCAGTTGTCTGGTCAGGCAGTTTGGCTATGAGTTCGGCAGAGATGACATTCTTAAGATTGTCTGCATTCTGCTGCTTGCTCTGCGCCAGGGCCTGCCCGGATTTGCCGTGGACAACCACGGTCTTTTCCCTTTTTGCCGCCGAGTCGCGGGCCGCATGCAACGAATCGGCGCGGCTTGGAAGCTTTTTCGAAACTTTTGACGGCGCCTTGATTGTCGAATCGACTGCTGCGACAAAATGACTCGAATCCGCCAAGGAAGTCTCTGCGGGAATGGTGGAGATAATTGCTAAAATCAATCCAGTGACAATTGAACCTATTTTCATGTAAGCCTTTTAAAAAACGTTTCGTTTGTGACGGCAGTTTGTTTTCATGCATTTCACGCTATTTTTAAAAAAGGAATTTGCCGGATATCCGGCAAATTCCTTTTTACCGCAGCTTATTTTTTTAATCGGCTACTTTACTTCAAATACTCCGGACCGGTTCAATCCCGAGGTGGTTAACCGGATCAGGTAAACCCCGGCACCAAGCCCCCTGGTTGAAAAGGAAAGCGACTGGGTCCCAACGCTTTTATTGCCATTGGCGAGAATGCCGACCTGCTGGCCATTAAGCTTATGCAAGGAGATCATGACATGCCCGCTCGCCGGCTGATCCCAGGAAAGAACGCGATTATTTCCCATTCCGGTGATAGCGAGGTTCTTATATTCGGGTTTGATACCTTCCGGTCCATTGCTTTTCACACCAGTGGCGGCCGAGGTGAGAAAACCTGTTGATGCAAGCTCTGTCCAGCCGGATAGCCAGATCTGTCCGGTCGGGTTAAACGCGCCGCGATAGGAGGTCTGGGTAAAAAAGCCGTCATTTGGAACCGTTGCTACATTCTTAACGGCAACACCCGTCGCTGAGGGCCGCGGGTCAAGCAGGTGGTCGCGTCCCCAGTCAAAACCGCCGAACTGCGGATCGATCGAATCGTTTTTATTGGAATCGGCCGCCATATAGGCTGCAAGGGGAAGATTGTTTTGGCATATACTGTCCCACACATTGCCGCCGCCGAAACCATAAAAGACATCATTCTTGATAACAAGGCTGTCCTGCAAAAAACGATGCCAGCAGTTGTAAGCCTGTACGGAATCGGCAGTGCCCAGGTTTTCGATATACAATCCATACTGGTAACACTGGGTTAAAATAGAATTGATCCACTTACCGGCCCCGTTCTTCTTGTAATAAATGCCGTATTTGTATTTCCAGGTATCCTTATTTGCGACGCCAGTGCCGATATAGGTTGCATTGTAAATCTGACCGAAGGTGGACGGCGTCGAGCCGGTATAATCGTTGGATTCGATTTTGGAACAGCAACCGAGGCTCGTGCCGCCGGTTATCGTGTCCTGATAGCCGAAAACGAATTGCAGCTTTCCGCGATAGCCGATATCGTTATAAACCGCATCGCCTGCCTCGAATGCCGCGCAAAGATATTTCACATTGACAGTACCACCCATAAGATCACATCCATCATCGGCGCATTCGAAGTTTTCAATGTGATCAAGCTGGGTTCCATCGCCGACAGACAGGAAGCTCAGTCCCTTCAAGTTTGCCTGGTCGGCAGCTCCTGCATAGCGAATTGAAACATAGGAAAGAATTCCCGAAGTATCGTGCGGGTTTGCAGTCGAGTCGCCGTAACGGAATAAACCCGTGTCTGCCGGAGGAACGGTAAGGTCGCCGCCGCCGGTCAAGGTGACGCCGCCCGGTTCATTGTTCGGAGCCTTGCCCTCGATATAGATACCGCCCCAGAGTCCGCGGGTCAGATTACTTATCGGCAGTGGCGTGGCCTGGGTATCGAGCACCGAGGTGAAAATGATCGGGTTGCTCGCCGTTCCCTGTGCGTACAATCTTCCGCCACGGCATACGAGAAGCATGGAGACGCCGCTGTCGAGAGTCTTCAAACTTCCGCCGGTGCCTAATGCTCCCAGAACCTTGGTGCCGGCAGGGATAGTCAGGCGAGAGCCGGGCAGTACCAGCACCTTTCCATTAAGAATGTACTTATTCGATGCCGACCAGGTTTTGGATGAGCCGGCCGGAAGGCTGTCGGCGGTGATATTGATTGTTGCCGCCGATACCTGTGCGGCCAAGGCTGCACTTGCAAGAATTCCGATTATTGCCAAACGTCTCTGAAACATAAAACCTCCTGTGATTAATGATACGTTGTTTAAAGTCCTTTGCCTGTTAACCCGGTTTTTAGTGCCAATACAAAATTCATTTTCAAAAGTAGCCTTTCATTCATTTCCTGTTAGAATTTCATGTGTTCAAAAGTTCACTGCAATCATCGAGCGTATCAGCCCGAAATCCCGGTCCTCCGGTATAACCATAATCGATTCGGATAAAAGATACGAAACCGATGTTAGGTTTTTGTTTGGTTCCCGTGGCTTTCTGAATTTTCCTTGCTTTATTAACAATGACAAACAAAAAACCGTTTTGATACAAAAAGGGTAAATAATTATTGCAGAACAGGGACATAATTGTACCGGTTAATACTTAATGTCAATACCATGCTTATATATTATGAAGGGGATTGGGTAGCATGTGCCCGGGATAGCGGCGAGATGGCCGGGATTAACCGGGAAGAGAAAAATGCGACGAGGGGTACCGTCAGAATCACCGCAATGCTGCCGGAAACCGCCTGGATGATATAGATGCCGATCATGGAATTATTTATTAATTGATAATAGGTCACATTCCAGGAGTAGAGCAGGACCAGCAGGTTGAGCGAGGTGCCGGTGAAGGCGATGATGAGGGTGTTTGCCATGGTGCCCATCATATCGCGCCCGACGTTCATGCCGGAGTTGAATAACTCCTTCGCTCCCAGGGCGCGGTTGCTTGCAGCGAGTTCGTTTACCGAGGAGGCGATTGATATGGCGATGTCCATGATGGCGCCCAGGGATGAAATAAGTATTGCGGCGAATAAAAGTTCCCCTGCCTTCATGTGGGTTTTTCCCGCGACCTGAATAAGCATATCGGCTTCATTGGAACTGAATCCTGAAAGGTGGGTAATTTTCAGGGCAGCCATCAGGAAAAGCATCGATATCACTATTCCCGATATCGAACCGAGTATGGCCGACAGGGTCTTGGTGCCGAACCCCCCGAGGAGAAGCAGTGTTACGCAGATGGTGATGAGCACCACAACCATCGACGCAAGGGCCGGAGAATAGCCGCGGTAAAGCATGGGAACAAAGAGAAATATGATGCTCGAAAATGTAAATACAATGCCCATGACGGATCGGATACCTCTTCCGCCCCCGATGGAGCAGAGGGCGGCAATGAACAAGAGCATGAACAGATACAGATAGGGCGATCTGTCGTAGCTATAAATCCAGGTATCAAACCTATCCTTATCGGCAGTATCGATGCAAACGATAATCCCGGCACCGGCCCGGGCTCTGACGTTAGTCGTGTAATTAAGGGAATTCCTTACGGTCACGGTCGCACCCTTATGCTCGCCGCTGAGGATTTTCACCTTGACAATTTGATAGCCGACAGTGAAACCGGTAGCCTGGTCCCTGTTCAGGAACTCCGCATCGACGGCAACCACCGCTGCCTTCTCGTAGCGGACATATGAACCGGCAGCCGAGCTGTACATGGCATCGATTCGCGTGTGGCTGTAAAAAAGGAACAGCAGCCATACATATATCCCCAGGGCCGCTGTCCCGGCAAGCACGCTCCAGATCTTGCTTTTTTTCAAATTCATGGGTTTCATGTTCGGCTTGTTGCTGAAAAGGAATAGTCCACCCGCCCGGCGGGTGGGCTATTCCCCGATATTGTACAATCAGTTCCGGACCAGGGGCACGATTACGTTGCGCGACCCGGTAATCCTGAGCACGTAGAATCCCGTGCCCAGACGATTCGGCACGGTAACCTCCTGTGAGGCACCACTGAACTTTCTTTCGCCAAGATCCAGGATTTTTTCGCCCGCAGCATTATAGATTTCGAGACGGGCTTCACCTGCCAGCCCCTCGATCAGTAATGCACCCCGGCGTAAATGAGCCAGGGGAAGAGATCCGTTGCAAAGCCGACCCGCTCCGGTTTTTATGACCCCGGTGGTCTGGAAGGACACCGGTTGAAAGCCGGGAATACAGGTCGTGTCTACGGCGAATGCAAAAAAGTAATCCGGATAGCCCGTGCCCGCTGTACCGCCCTGCCGGACAAAATCGTTATCGTTGGTGGCAAGAAGGAGTTGCCGTCCGTCGGGAAGGAGCGGACCGAAACAGTAGCCTTCGATCTTATCGGGCAGACTGTCAAGGCCATCGATGTTGGTAAACGGCCAGGACGTAGCCGACAGGAGGATGCTCCCGATATTGGCAAACAGGGTTTTGTGCAGGGGCACAATTCCTGCCGGAACGGTCTTGCCCGGCAGGCCGTGAGCCGCTGTGGCCCCGTCATAATTCGTACCGGTGAGATTTGTCGGTGCGGTTGCCTGCTGCAGATCGATTTCGTACAGCAATTTGACACCTGCCGCACCGCCCTTGCTGTTGCGTTCATCGGCAAGGAACTGGTGGCTGTTAAGGGCCAGAAGCTCGCTTATCGACTGGCTGGTATTGTCAAGCGGGTAGAGGTATTGTGCCGGCGGATTGGCGGGATGAGTCAAATCGTACACCAGCAGGCGGTTATTCAGCCCGTTAACGCTGCTGTCCTGGATCAAAGGCGATTGCAGCAATGCAACCAGGGTTTTGCCGTCCGGCGTAATGGCCAGGCCTTCGAGTCCCTTGTTGGTCGTACGGCCGGTAGTGTTCAAAGCCATTTCCTCGACCAGGGTAGAATCCTCAACGGAAAGGCGGAAGCCCGCGGGAACGGGGAGCGATCCGATTTGATTGCCCAGCGTGTCGAAGTGCAGGATCCAAGGGCCGTACTCGTCGGAAATCCATACCGTATGATCCGAACCCACGCGAACGCCTTCGGGATCGAGCCGGCGGTTTTCCAGATTCTGGGCAGGTCTGGCAAAGGCTGCCGAAAGACCGATGTACTGATTCTTCAATGAATCCTTGAGCAAACTGGTACCGGTCAGATTCTGGACTACGGAATATTGCGAGTAGATTCCGCCGACGCCTGCCGTCGGCGTATCGACCGCAATCCAGCTTCCTGCAATGGCATTCAGCGCAATGGTAAAACGCTGGAAGCGACATGGCCAACTGGTTGTGGAATCTACCGCAGGACCACCGGAATAGCCAACCTTGTTGGGACCTCGATCGCAAAGGGCAAAAAAATTATTGCCGCCGGCATATGCCAGTCCGGAGCCGAAGCCGTTCAGTTCATTCTTCGGCGAAACACCGTCTTCGAGAAGCCCGGCGCCGAGTTTTGACGAATCTATGCCCGTGCCGGCAATCCAGGTGTCGCCGATATAGCTTACCGCTCCGATACCGGCTGCCAGGCCGTTTTTGACAATCTTATAACTATCGATCGGCGCTGTCTGGTTGCTGCCGTTTATGGCGTAGGTAACGATCGAGAAGGTATCGGCATTAATCTTGACTCGTGAAAAGGTCGGTTCATTCTGCTGCCAGAAAACCTTAGAGTATACCGGCATCGTTGTTGAAGTATATGCTGAATTAAGCGGATAGTATTTGCTGCCGCTGCCGGAATTCAGCGTCATATACAGCGTTCCCCTGGGATTCACCGCACTGATACTGTCCCCGGCCCTCGACACCGGCATTCCGCCGAGCATCTGGTACGACCTTGCATAAGAATGGTCATGGCCCGATATGACGACATCGATATGATATTCATCGAACATGGTCGGGTACGCACTCCTCCTGAATACGATATCGGCATCGGTGGCATGGTCGGCATCACTGAACAGGGCATGATGAAACAGGACGATTCTCCACCGGGCATTCGGATTGGCGGCTACGGCCTGTCCGATAAAAACATCGTGGGTAGCCGCACTCATGGTGTTGCTGTTAAGAACTATGAACAGGGCCTGGCCGTAGGTATACCAATAATCGCCGTCGTTTCCATACGCGGTTGCGCCGTATTGTGCAGACTGGTTGGGTAAATTGTAATGAAACCCCTGATAATGCCCCAGACCGTAATCATGGTTGCCTTCCAGCGTGGCTACGGGAATATTCAGCAACTGCGATGGGCAGAAATAATCGTTGTACTGAGGATCGACACTCGAACGCGAGGTGGTATTATCGATCTGATCGCCCAGGGAAAGCAGAAAACTCGCGTTTGACACTGCCTGCGTGGCAATAGTCAGGGTAGTCTGCCAGCCGGCGCTGTCGTAGCCAAGAACGTTGGCTGTCTGGGCGGGCGGTTCGAGTGAACCGCTTGTGGCGGCACCGATCTGCGGATCACCGACGGCGATAAAAACGAAGTTACTGGTATCTCTGGTTTGAATAGTGTGAATGTCACTCCAGGTGGTCCCATAGCCCACACGGTAACTGTAGCTGCTTGAAAGTGCAAGCCCGGTAACCGTCACCTTGTTCTGATACCATCCGGCTGAAACGGTCCCGGTGGCGGTATCATAGGTAGCGGCCAGGGAAGTCCCGGTGAAAGTCGTTGTATCGGTTCCACCGGTATGGAATACTTGTACTGCCGGCGTATGCGTTGCATTGGTTGCCCATGAAAAGCACAGCTGCGACGGATTGCCGCCGGGCGTAATATTCAACCAGGAGTTCGGGGCATAGACTGCATCGGGAACGGCGCCAATGGCTATTCCTGCAGTGGCGATGAGAACGGCCGCCGGCAATGCCTTCAAAAACAGGGCATATTTTCCGGGTTTTGCTGACATTTGTTTTCTCCTTTGAAAATGTGTCGTTGCATTCTTGCATCTATCAGAGAGATAATTTTGCATCGAGTATCTGCGTAGAAATTTTCAACTTTTTTCCGGCCGGCCTCCGATCGATCAGAAACCGCACATTCGCCCTCCTTTCTCCTTTTCATGATTGAACAGGCACAGCGAGCGCATGGCAGGCTGCTTCGCCGGTCCCCGGATTTGAGCAGGTACCGGCACTGGTGATCTATTTCAACAACCTGCAATGAGTTGCGTATTCCCTGCAATGTCTATGCTTCGCCTCTGCCACATCCAATCATTTTTGTTCGACGTATGGTAAAATGGTTTTCAAAAGTTAGCTTTTCTTTAGGAAAACGGTATAAGAGCGTTACCGCACAGTTTTAAAACACCCGGTTCCGCAAAAGAGGCACTTTTACCGTATCGGATTGTGGAACCGACACGGCAATCGCCACGCAGCCCTGGTGCTTCCTCTTACGGTTATTGTCCTCTTTTAATGCTATCCATGAAATGCGAATGGATTAAACAAATTGCAAGGGCGAATACTCCGATATAAAAGCAGGCCAGCATGACAATGGTTACCGATGATCCGATTGCAAGCATAGGGATCTCCTTTCGCTTACCGGTAATATAGCGGACGAAAATTATCGGATTGTCAGGCAGGAAAATTAAAATGATAAGGCGCTTGCGAGGATTTCGTTAAGTCGAGGTAAATCGCCGGCATTTGCCGCACCGGGGAGAGGACGGTATCACTGGTAAATATGGGGTCTGGTGCCGGTATTCCCGGTGAGTAACGATTTACCGAGGATGATACACATGTGTAAAGCTGTTCAGGGGAACTATTCCCACTCAAGAGTTGCTATTGCAGGTAAGATATTGATTTTAGTAGCTTATAAAGTTGTCGAGTAACAGCAGAGTAACAAATAGTCGATTTTTGGACGGTTTTCACCTGTCAGGCGGGAACAGGCAGTTTTTCTTGATATCAATCTTCCTTGCATGTCGGCGTCGTATGTCTGTCCTACCGCCGCCGCCGTACCTGGATGCAGGAAAGATACTACGGGTGCTTTCTGGACTACATATTTGGCGCAGGGACCTTCCTCTTTTAGAGTTGTACGCCGTTGATTACTGATAGCAGGGCCAGAGTCGCCCAGCTCCTGATTTTCAGGGGTTCCTTCGGAATCGGTTTTAGGTCAATTTCCTCTATCGCGCGGTGCAATTCCATCTCCAGTTGATTCGGGTACTGGTTCCGAAGGTCTTCCCGCTTCTCCCAATCCTCCGTCGTTACCTCGTCCGGCAGGCCTCCCGGCATCGTTTCTCCCTCTTCCTGTCGGCTTGCCGCCGAGTCCATGACCAGTTCCACCAGCTGCACCAGTGGCTGCGGTTTCAACATGACCTCCGGGAAGAGCTCCCAAAGTAGTCTTCGTGCCTGGTTCTCGATTAATTCTTCCAAATTGATGATCCATAAGGGCGGTGATAAGGTTTTTTCTGATTATTCCGGCGACGGCTTGGAATATGTAGATCGTCGAACCGGAGAAATTGTTCCAGTCGATCTTTTTGTCTGCGCCTGGGGAGCCAGCAGCTACACATTCGCCGAAGGAAGCGAGAGCCAGAAGACACCGGATTTTACTCGTTCTCATGTGCATGCTCTAAATTATTTCGGCGTTGCACCATTCGCTTTTGTTCTGGACAATACAAAAAGCGGCGTTAAAAAAACCGACCGATACGATCCAGTCGCCAATCCAGTATACGGAAAGATGGCTGCGCATTACCATATAGCGTTTCTTCCTGCCCGTGTACGAAAACCCCAGGACAAAGCCGTTGTTGAGAGCGCCGTTTTGCAGGCCCAGCGTTTTATTCTAGCAAGGTTACGCAACCGGCAGTTCTTCTCTCTCGATGAGGTCAACGCCGCCATACAAGAGGAACTGGAAGCTCTCAACAACCGTCCCATGAAAGAGTATGGCGGACAGACGAGACGACAACGTTTTGAGGAGTTGGACAAGCCGTATGCCCAGCAACTGCCAGCCGAACCCTTCAAGATATCCAGCGTTAAAATCGACGTGTGGGTGGAAACACCCCCACGCGCGTGGGGAAGACCCGCCTACTGTCGGCGGGCACTTCAAAATGTACCGGGTAGTGGGCACTTCAAAGTGTACCACCCCAACGGTTGATAATATACTATTCTTCTGCTGATTTGTTCTTGGAAAGTCTGTAGCTTTTCCCCTTTATTTGTATAAGCTCCGCATTATCGAGAAAACGGTCCAGGATAGCCGAGGTTGCAGGCACATCCCCGAGGAGCGCCCCCCAGTCGGCCAGGGGGCGGTTTGTCGCGATGATGGTTGATCCGGTCTGATATCTTCTATGAATGATTTCAAGGAGGTCGTCGGCGGCATTCTGAGGCATGGCTTTCATTCCGAACTCATCGATGATGAGCAGGTTGCAGGCGACGAGTTTGCTTACCATTTCTTTCCGGGTTCCGCTATGGAGGGCATCAGCCATTTCAGCGACCAGGTCGAACGAACTCCGATAGGATACAGAGTGCCCGTTGCATACCGCCGTGTAGC
>PLTF01000100.1 GCA_003164335.1 Fibrobacterota bacterium | reverse complement strand
GGCTTCAGGCCAGGGGGAACCATTTTTAAATGGTTCCCCCACCAGGGGCATATTCATTAAGCCCGGTTCCCCCACCAGAAGCACTAAATTACAGAACTATATATATTTTAATGTTCCGGATTCATACGACGATCCCACCACCGACCCATACTTCAGCAGGACACCCATGGCCGCACGACCCCAAGTTCCGGTATATGATGAAAGCAAAATAAAAACCCTCTCCTCCCTCGAGCACATCCGGCTTCGGACCGGGATGTACATCGGGAGGATGGGCGACGGTTCGAATCCCGATGACGGCATCTATATCCTCCTCAAAGAGGTGATCGACAATGCGGTCGACGAGTTCATCATGGGATTCGGGAAGAAGGTCGATGTGGTCATCGAGGACGGCCCTGCCTCGGTGCGGGACTACGGCCGCGGAATACCGCTCGGGAAAGTCATCGAATGCGTTTCGACCATCAACACCGGGGCAAAATACAACGACGAGGTATTCCAGTTCAGCGTGGGGCTCAATGGGGTCGGCACCAAGGCGGTGAACGCCCTTTCGAGCATGTTCCGGGTCGTCTCCCATCGCGACGGCGAATTTTTCGAAGCAACCTTCGAGCGGGGCAAGCTGAAATCGAAGAAAAAGGGAACCTCGAAAGAGCCCGACGGCACCTTCGTGGAATTTTACCCGGATTCGGAGATCTTCGGCGATTTCAAGTTCAACCACGACTTTGTCGAAAAGCGGCTCTGGAACTATGCCTACCTCAACACCGGGCTGAGGCTCAACTACGACAACGAGAAGATCGAATCCAAAAACGGGCTCCTCGACCTCCTGCAGGCCGAGGTCGGCGAGCAGACGGTCTACAAGGCGGCCTACTTCCGGCAGAAGCAGATAGAATGCGCCTTTACCCATACCAGTACCTACGGCGAGACCTATTTCTCGTTCGTTAACGGCCAGTATACCAGTGACGGCGGCACGCATTTGAGCGCCTTTCGCGAGGGGCTCCTGAAGGGCGTCAACGAGTTCTTCAAGCAGAACTACAACGGCATCGACGTGCGCGAAGGCATTGCCGGTGCGATCGCGATCAAGCTTGCGAACCCGGTGTTCGAATCCCAGACCAAGAACAAGCTCGGCAACGCCGAGATACGCGGCTGGATCATCACGGAGGTCAAGTCCGGCGTCGTCGATTTCCTGCACAAGAACTCCGAAGCGGCAAAGCTGCTCGAATCCAAGATCACGCAGAACGAGAAGCTGCGCACCGAACTCAATGCCGTCAAGAAGGAAGCCAAGGAGGCGGCGAAACGGATCGAGATCAAGATCCCGAACCTCAAGGACTGCAAGCACCACCTCCAGGATGGCAACAAGGGCGCCGAGTCGACGATTTTCATCACCGAAGGGCAGTCTGCCGGCGGCTCCATCATCTCGGCGCGCGACGTGCTGACCCAGGCGATTTTCACCCTCAAGGGCAAGCCCCTGAACGTGTACGGACGCACCCGCGCCGCCATCTACCAGAACGAGGAGCTGTACAACCTCATGATGGCGCTCGGGATCGAGGAGGACACCGAGAACCTGCGCTACAACCGGGTCGTGCTCGCCACCGACGCCGACGTCGACGGCTTCCACATCCGCAACCTGCTCCTCACGTACTTCCTCACCTATTTCGAGGAGCTCGCGGTGACCGGGCATGTTTACATCCTCGAAACGCCGCTCTTCCGCGTCAGGAACAAGAAGGAAACCCGGTACTGTTACAGCGAACGCGAGCGGGACGCGGCGGTACAGGCGATCCGCGATCCCGAGACGACCCGTTTCAAGGGCCTGGGTGAGATATCGCCTTCCGAATTCGGCCGTTTCATCGGCGAGGACATCCGCCTCGTCGATGTCAACGTCAAGCCCGTGCGGCAGATCCCCGAGACCCTCGAATTTTACATGGGGAAAAACACGCCCGACCGGCGGGAGTACATCATGGAGCACCTGATCTGATGACCTCGATAAAGAATCTCTACGACACCAACTATCTCGAATACGCCTCCTATGTTATCAAGGACCGGGCCATCCCGCACATCGACGATGGGCTCAAGCCCGTCCAGCGGCGCATCCTGCACACGCTCTTCGAGATGGACGACGGCAAGTTCCACAAGGTCGCCAATGTGGTGGGCCAGTGCATGCGGTACCACCCCCACGGCGACGCCTCGATCGGCGATGCGCTCGTAACGCTTGCCAACAAGGACCTCTTCATCGACAAGCAGGGAAACTTCGGGAACATCTTTACCGGGGACCCCGCTTCGGCCGTGCGGTATATCGAATGCCGCCTCTCGGCGTTCGCCAAAGAGACACTGTTCAACCCGCGGATCACGCAGTTCGAGCCGTCCTACGACGGCCGCAACCGGGAGCCCGTCGCGCTCCCGGCAAAAATTCCCGTGCTCCTGGCCCTCGGAGCCGAGGGGATCGCGGTCGGCATGGCGACGAAGGTCCTGCCGCATAACCTGATCGAACTCCTCGAAGCGCAGATCGCCTGCCTCCAGGGCGAGCAGCTCCTGGTTTTTCCGGACTTCCCGACCAGGGGATTCGCCGATTTCTCGGAGTATAACGACGGGAACGGTAAGGTGCTGGTCCGCGCGAAGCTCGATACGAGCGACGAAAAACGGATCGTCATCCGGGACCTGCCGTTCGGCTCTACGACCGAGTCTCTCATCGCCTCGATCGAGGATGCCGCGCGCAAGGGAAAGCTCAAGATCGCCGGTATCGCCGACTATACCGCCGACAAGGTGGAAATCGAGGTGCGCCTCGCGCGCGGAGTCCATACGAGCGAAACGGTCGATGCGCTCTATGCATTTACCGAATGCGAGCAGGCGATCTCGGTCAACCTGCTGGTCATCAGGGACAACAAGCCGGCCATCGTGACCGCGTCCGAGGTCATCCGGCACAGCGCCGACCGGCTCGTCGCGATCCTGCGCGCCGAGCTCAAGCTCGAAGAGCAGGAACTCAGGGACAAACTCCACGCGCGAACCCTCGAACAGATCTTCATCGAAAACAGGATTTACAAGAAGATAGAAGACAAGACCTCGTCGCAGGGGGTGCTGGACGCAGTGCTCAAGGGGCTCGAACCGTTCCAGGCCGAGATACGGCGCGAGGTGACCACCGAGGATGTCGAGACGCTCCTCAAGATCCCGATCCGCCGCATAAGCCTCTACGATATCAACCGGGCGAAGCGGGAGATGCAGGAGATCCGCGACCGGCTCGCGGAAATCAAGAAGCACCTCGCCGCCATCGTCGAGTACGCGACGGCCTACCTCAAGCGCCTCATCGACACGTACCGCGACAACTTCCCGCGGAGAACCGAGCAGGTGTCCCTGACCAAGGTAGACATCCGCGAAGCGGCCCAGCGCAACCTCAAGCTCCGCTACGACCGCGACACCGGCTACCTCGGCTTCGAGGTGAACGGGAGCGCGCTCTTCGACGTGTCGCCCTACGACCGGATTCTCGTGATCCGCAAGGGCGGCGCCTACTCGGTGTCGAACGTGGTCGACAAGACATTCGTCGACAAAGGCATGCTCTACTGCGGATTCGCCGACCGCGACACGCTCGCGAACACGGTGTTCACCGTGGTATTCCGCGACGACCAGACCGGGTACCCGTACATCAAGCGCTGCCGGATCGAGCAGTTCATTCTGAACAAGGGCTATTCGATAGTTCCGGAAAAGTGCACGCCGCTCAAGCTGACCACCGACATCAATGCCGAACTCATGGTGGAGTACAAGCCCGGCCCGCGCATACGGGTCACCGATGAAAAATTCGTCATCGGCGACTATCTTGTCAAGGGTGCGAAGTCGGGCGGCGTCAGGCTTGCTCCGCGGGAAGTCAAGTCCGCGAAATTCGCCAGTCTCGACGGCGACCAGGTAGAACTGGCAATAAAAGATAAGCCCGAAGAGGGGGATCAGGTGGAATTGAAGATAGAAACCGATAAAGATTTACATTCTAAAAAATGAATATAAAGGCCTCTGGTGGGGAACCGCTGAGGCGGTTCCCCCNNAACGCCCTCTTTCAGGGTAGAAAAAGCAGGGCAAGGCAATGATGGTAAGGCCAAGATTTCGATAGGGCAACCCAATATGGTCGCCTTGGGTTGAAGGATCCGGCAGGGGCACGGCGTGCCGTGCCCTCA
>PLTF01000045.1 GCA_003164335.1 Fibrobacterota bacterium | reverse complement strand
AAAAGTTATGGAACATGGATAGCCTGCGGGAGAGGGGTGGCGCGCTTCGCGCCGGGGTGAGGTCAAAGGCGCGCACTGCCCCAAAGGCTCTTTCACTAAAATTCAAAATGAATCAGAAATAATCCCTCCGATCCCCTTCTCTCTCCCATTTACCTATATTTCCCATAATGACCCTTTCGCAAAGGACCGAGGCTATGGATTCCGGAACCGGCGCCGAGGAAGCCCGTCTTGCCGACGAGGCTTCCGGGAAGGCGCCATGGAAAAAATGGGGCACCTACCTGAGTGAGCGGCAGTGGGGTACGGTGCGGGAGGACTACAGCGACGACGGGGACCCCTGGACCTGGCTTACCTATGAGCAGGCGGCATCCACTGCCTACCGATGGGGCGAAGACGGTATCGGCGGGTTCTGCGACGACCGGCAGCGGATCTGCCTCGGGCTCGCACTCTGGAACGGGAAGGACCCGTTTCTCAAGGAGCGGCTCTTCGGCCTGACGAACCACGAGGGCAACCACGGCGAGGATGTCAAGGAGTGCTACTACTACCTCGACGCGGTGCCGACCCACTCCTGGTGCCGCATGCTGTATAAGTACCCGCAGGAACCGTTTCCCTACGAAAAGCTCCGGGAAGAGAATAAGAAAGCCGGACTCGGCCGAAGGGAATACGAACTCCTCGACACCGGCATCTTCGACGGCGACCGCTATTGCGACGTGTTCATCGAGTACGCCAAGGCCGGGCCCGAGGACATCCTCATGCTCGTGAGGGTTGTCAACCGCGGGCCGGCACCCGCAAGCCTCCATATCCTGCACCAAGCATGGTTCCGCAATACCTGGTCCTGGAAGCCGGGCAGGAAAAAACCCGCCATGATGAAGGTAGCCGCTCATGAGACCATCCTCGACCTTGGGACCGGCCCGGACGTTCATCTTTACTGCGAAGAGGGGGCCGGCATCCTGTTCTGCGAAAACGAAACCAATCCCGCCGTGCGCCCCGGCGGCGTATCCGGCGGCGGACCCTATAAGGACGGATTCAACGATTATTTCGTACACGACCGCTCCGGAGCGGTAAGCCGCGACCGGGGAACGAAGGCATGTGCCTGGAAAAAACTCTTGCTGCAACCCGGGGAAACGGCGGTGTCGCGCGTGCGATTGACCCAAGGCGAACTTCCCGATCCCTTCGCGGATTTCGATGCCGTGGTTGCGCTGCGGATGGCCGAGGCGGATGCGTTCCATGCGCAGCGCCTCCGGGACGTTACCGGGGAAGACCGCCGGTCGGTTGCCCGGCAGGCGCTTGCGGGGATGCTCTGGACCAAGCAGTTCTACCGCCTGGATATTTCGCAGTGGCTCTCGGGCGACCCGCTCCAGCCGCCACCCCCGGCAGGGCACCGCACCCGGCGCAATACCGGCTGGTCCCACCTCGACAATGCGGACATCATCAGCATGCCGGACAAATGGGAATACCCCTGGTATGCGGCCTGGGACCTGGCGTTCCACTGCGTGGCGCTTGCCGGGGTGGATCCGCATTTCGCCAAGTCGCAGCTGGTGCTGCTCATGCGGGAGTGGTACATGCACCCGAACGGCCAGCTCCCCGCCTACGAATGGAACTTCGATGATGTCAACCCCCCGGTACATGCCTGGGCGGCCTGGCGGGTGTATGAAATCGACCGGGAACAAAGCGGCGGAAAAGGCGACCGCGATTTCCTCGAACGCGTTTTTCACAAGCTTCTCATCAACTTCACCTGGTGGGTGAACCGGCGCGACGCGGCGGGCCGGAACATCTTCCAGGGAGGGTTCCTGGGGCTCGATAACATCGGCGTTTTCGAGCGGAGCGCGCCGCTTCCCTCCGGGCAGTTCCTGAGCCAGGCCGACGCCACCAGCTGGATGGCGATGTACTGCCTTAATATGATGCGCATAGCCCTCGAACTTTCCCTGCAGGAACCCGTGTTCGAGGACATCGCCACGAAATTTTTCGAGCATTTCCTTTCCATTACCGCGGCCATGACCAATATGGGCGGCACCGGCCACGGGCTCTGGGACGAGGAGGACGAATTTTATTACGATGCGGTGCTTATGCCCGACAACCGGATGTCGCCGATCAAGGTCCGCTCCATGGTCGGCCTCATACCGCTCTTCGCGGTCGAGGTGCTCGATGGCGACCAGTTGCAATCGTATCCGGAATTTTCGAAGCGACTCGAATGGCTTCTCAGCCACCGGCCGCTGCTTGCCGCCCAGGTTTCGCACTGGGAGGTCGAAGGGCACGGCAAGCGGCGGCTCCTCTCGCTCCTGCGCGGCCACCGCATGAAGCGGCTGTTGAGCCGCATGCTGGACGAAGAGGAGTTCCTCTCGCCCGGAGGCGTACGGTCAATGTCGCGCCGTTATGCCGACCACCCTTACGTGCACACCTGCGGCGGGTTCCGGCGCGAGGTCGGCTACGAGCCCGGCGATTCGGAATCGACCATGTTCGGGGGGAACTCCAACTGGCGCGGCCCGGTATGGATGCCCATGAACTTCCTCATCATCGAGTCGCTGAGGAAATTCCATCGCTACTATGGCGACGACTTCCTGGTGGAGTGCCCCACCCGCTCCGGTCGCCTCTTAACCATCAGCGGGATCGCCGACGAGCTTTCGCGGCGACTGGTCGCGCTCTTCGAACGCAACGCCCAAACCGGGGATCGGCCCATCTTCGGCACTATGGAAAAGCAGCAGCGCGACCCCCACTTCCGGGACTACCTCCTCTTCCCCGAGTGTTTTCACGGCGACACCGGCTGCGGTATCGGCGCCTCCCACCAGACCGGCTGGACCGGGCTCATCGCCCTGCTTCTTAACGACCGCGATCGACGCACTTCCGCGGCTGCGGAGCCTTGAGGAGAGTACCCCGCTACTTCCCGAACAGCGACCTGAAATTCCCGTACCCTTCCCTCTGCAAATCCTCTGCCGGGACAAAGCGCAGGGCGGCGGAATTCATGCAGTAACGCAGATGCAAAGGCGCGGGCCCGTCGCTAAATACATGGCCCAGGTGCGCATCGCCTATTCTGCTCCGCACCTCGGTGCGGTCCATGCCGTAACTATTATCGCCTTTTGTCAGGACATTCTCCGGAACGAGCGGTTTGGTGAAGCTCGGCCAGCCGGTTCCGGATTCAAATTTATCTTTTGAGCTGAAGAGCGGTTCGCCGGTCGTGATCTCCACGTAAATCCCCGCGCGGTGGTTGTTCCAATAGGCATTGTTGAAGGCGGGTTCGGTGCCCGCTTCCTGCGTCACGCTGTACTGAAGCGGCGTCAGGAGCTTCTTCAGGTCCGGCTCCGCAGGTTTTGTCAAACCGGCGAGGGTCACCGTGTCTGCCCGCCAACCTGCCGATTTCCAGGTTTTCCCGATAAAGGGGTCCCTGCCCGAGCCGTTCCGGTACTCGTGGTAACGCGCCGGGTTTTTCAGGTGGAAATCCTGGTGATAGTCCTCGGCCAGGTAGAATATTCCACAGGGCACGATCAGGGTCGCGATCGGCTTAGTGCCGAAAATGCCGGAACGTTCGAGGCTCGTGCTGGTCGCCAGGGCTTCTGCCCGCTGTTCGAGGTTATGGTAGAATATCGCCGAGCGGTACTGGTTGCCGCGGTCGACAAATTGACCCCCGCCGTCGACGGGATCGATATTTTTCCAGAAGTTATCGAGCAGGATGAGATAACTGGTCACCCGCGGATCGTAGGTGACCTGGATCGACTCCATATGGCCGGTGCCGCCCTCTCCCACCTCTTCGTAGGTCGGGTTGGGTTTGGTCCCGCCGGTATACCCGACCACCACCTTTTTGACGCCCGGGATTTTTTCGAAGGGTGGTTCCATGCACCAGAAGCACCCTCCCGCAAAGGTTGCGGTCGCCACATCGCTGCCGAAAAGCGGTTGCGTCGGCTTGGTGCCGGTTTCCGAGGTCGCCTTCCCGGAACAGGAGAGCACAAGCGCTCCGATAGTTGCCCACAGTATAAATCGCATAGCTCCTCCTTGCTGCTGTCAAACCGTCAGTTTCGTTTTCCCGTCATGGTTACGAGCGCAATGATATACCCGTCGGGATCCCGGACAAACGCCTCGGTCCCCCAGTCATAGGTCTTCGGTTCCTGGACAATACCATAGCCCCCCTTGCGGAACCGGTCGATTGCCCCGGCAACATCCTGAACCTCAAAATGCGGGTAAATGCCGAGGCCGCGCGGATCGTCCGCCCTTCCCTTCTCGAAATTCCACCGCTTCTGCCACAGGAAGATGCCGGCGCCGACCGATTCCAACTGAGCGAAATCACCGGAAATTGAACCGATTTTTAGTCCCAGACAGTCGTGATAGAATCGGATAGAGGCCTTCAGGTCGGTTACCTCGATGAGGATGTGATGCAATAGCGGAGCTTCGACCGTCGCTTCCCCGGCCATAAGTCCCTTATTGGCCGTCAGGCCGGGGAGCATAAGGGCGAATAGCCCGACGATAAGGTCAATCTTTCGGATTTTAATCATTCTTCCTCCCCCATTTATGGTGGAATAAACCAGATTATTATGGGAGGCGCAGCCTAGTAGTATTAGCAAAGTCTGAACCAAATCCTAATAAATAAGCGGCATGATATTTGCATTTTTGGATGGCCGAGCCGGATTCCAAAAGAAAAAGAATAAGAAAGANNACCCACGAGGCCTCTGCGAAAAGATCCTGAATAAAGAAGAATACATGCGTACCTGAGTTGACGCACAGATGCGGGAAAGATATTAAATCCATTACTCTTAATCATGTACTGTTGTTTTGGTTTGCCGTATTGGTGTTTTCTACCTTAATAGAGAGCGTTGTGGGAGGGGGAAGGCGTTTGCCTTCAGGCAAACATAGCNNCCGCCGTAGGCGGTTCCCCCACCAAGGGCTTTTGGTTTAACCCCGGTTCCCCACCAGGGTATCCAAATCAAAGGCTAAAATCAAATAGAAAGGACCAATTACAATGGCACACAACTATTATAATTCCGACGACCTCAAGGATTTCCCTCATATCGGGGAGTTCGCCCAGGATCAGGGCAAGGCATTCTTCGATTATTACGGAAGCGCAACCGCCGGCGGCACCCTTTCCGAGCGCGAAAAATCCCTGATCGCGCTGACGGTAGCCCATACGGAACATTGTCCCTACTGCATCGACGCCTATACCACCAGGTGCCTCTCACTCGGCATCACGAGCGACGAGATGATGGAGGCGGTCCATGTGGGGGCTTCGATCGTTGCCGGGGCCGTGCTGGCACATTCCACACAGATGCGAAAGATAATCCGCAAAGTCGAGATGCAGCCTTGATAGCAGGCAAAAACCCACCGTTACCCGGGGAGCTCCGTACGGTCAAACCCTTCGGGGAAAAGCTTTTAGCATCGGGAATGGTGCCCTTCCGGAGCGGGAGTGTCGAGACGCTGCAGATCAATGTGGGAAGGCGCTGCAACCTGAGCTGCCGGCACTGCCATACCGGGGCCGGTCCAAAGCTCCGCGAGTCAATGTCGCGCACGCTGCTTGACCGCTGCCTGGCCATCGCCGGGACAGGGTCCATCACCACCATCGATATTACCGGCGGGGCGCCGGAGATGAACGAACACCTCGAATGGTTTCTTGACCGGGCAGCGCTCCTCGGCAAACGGCTCATGGTCCGTTCGAACCTGGTGATTCTTCTCGAAAAGGAGTACGGGCACCTGATGGATGTCTTCAGCCGCAACAGGGTGGAGCTTGTCGTGTCGCTGCCCCACTGGAAAAAGGAGCAGTGCGATCGGCAGCGGGGGGAGGGGAGTTTCGATAAAATCATCGCAGGCCTCCGCCTGCTCAACCGGAGGGGCTGGGGCGAGCCGGGCTCGGGCCTCGTCATTGATATTGCGCATAACCCGGTCGGTGCCTACCTGCCCGGACCGCAGAAGGCGCTCGAACGCGGGTACCGGGAACGGCTGATGGCCGATCACGCGGTCCGGTTCAACCGGCTTTACTGCCTCACGAACTGTCCGACCGGCCGGTTTCGCGACTACCTTACGGCAAGCGATAACTACGATGAGTACCTGAAAAACCTGGAGCTGGCGTTCAACCCTGCGGCAGCACGGGGGGCGATGTGCCGGACCACGCTGTCGGTGGGGTGGGACGGCAGACTTTACGACTGCGATTTCAACCAGTGGTTGCGCCTCCCGGTAAACCACGGGGCGCCGGACCGCATCGAACTTTTTGACGAGGCGAAGCTGCAGGGCAGGGAGATCGTGACCGGCGACCATTGTTATGCCTGTACCGCGGGTCAGGGCTCGTCCTGCACCGGCGCGGCGGTTTAACCTGAAGGGATGTCTAAAAATGCCGTTCATGGTTCGACAAGCTCACCACGAACAGCCTTGTTTTAAAGATTGTTACTACTCAGGTAGGTGGAAAGATTGCTGAATTTGCCTTTGGATCCCCCGCCTTCGGCGCCCCCCTTATTAAGGGGGGATAAAGGGGGGATTTAATTAGGCAAGGGATAGCACCTGAGTAGTAACTAAAGATTTGAGTAATTTCCGTTCGTCCGGAGCCTGTCGAAGGACAAAAAAACAATTATTAGAAGATCCCCTCAAAGTATTTCATGCGGAGAAACGATGCTGCAGACAAGCGGCATGCTGGTAATTATCCTGTATAGTGCGGTATTTATCGGCATGATCGGCGCCTGGCGCTTCTGGCCCGAAAACACCGGGTATCTTCCCATTGTCATTATTGCACTTGCCCTGCGCGCAGTGCTCCTGCCGCTTCCCCCGAATGACGACATGAACCGGTATATCTGGGAGGGGCGGATCCAGAATGCCGGATTCAATCCCTATGCCGTTGCCCCCTCCTCCCCGGCTCTCGCTTCCCTGCGCAGCGGTGAACAGGCACAGCGAGCGCATGCCCCGGAGCACTGCCCCGGGGAGCTTCAATGGGAAGGCGTCAATCACAAGGATATTTCCGCGATCTATGGACCCTTAAGCGAACTGGCATTCCGCAGCTGCGCAGCGGTGAGCCGATCCCCCCGCTTCTTCAAGCTGGTGTTCATACTTTTCGATGTCGGCGTCGTGCTCGTGCTCATGCTCCTTATGCGCACCTGGTCAATGGAACCGCGGCACCTGATCCTCTATGCCTTCAACCCGCTTGCGCTCTACGGCATTGCCGCAGAGGGCCATATGGAGAGCATCATGCTCTTCTGGTTCGTTTGCGCCTGCTACTTCCTGCGAAAAGAGCGTTTCGCCATGGCGTATCTTTTTTTCGGGCTGGCACTGTCCTCCTCGCTCTTCCCGCTGTTTCTTCTCCCGTTTTTGATACAGCGGAAAAATGCGGTATTGCTGCCCCTGGCGCTCGTGCCGCCGGCTGCGCTGTACGCGCTTTTTGCATCGCCCGGCGTTTCGTTCATGGCGGTTCCCCTCCGCTTTGCAACCCAGTTTCATTTCAACGGCCTTGCGGCGACGGTTTTTGGCTGGTTCATGCCTTTTTCAAGGGTACCCGCAGCCTGCCTGCTCCTGTTCGCAATGGCCGGGCTGTATATGTTTTTTTTCGTTCCGGATATCATGCGTGCGTTCATGTGCGCCTCAGGTGCATTTTTCCTCTGCTCTACGACAAGCCATCCCTGGTATTTACTGCCGGTAACGGCACTCCTGCCCTTTTACCGGTCGCGGGCGTGGCTGGTGCTTAACCTGACGGTCGCAGCCGCCATCGTCGTTTCCCTCCGCTATGCCGAAACCGGCGTATGGAAGGAGTCGCGGCCGCTCCTTCTGGCGGAATACCTGCCGTTTGCCGCCGCAGCGCTCTGGAGCGCGCTTCGCGGTTCGGGGCGGGCGCCGGCAGTATTCAGGGCGCCCGCATTTCTTTCCATTATCATTCCGGTACTTAACGAACGCGACAACATAGGTTTCTGCATCGGCGCCATAAGGGGCGATCCGGCTATCGGCCACGAAATTATCGTCGTTGACGGAGGTTCGGATGACGGGACTCCGGAGGCGGTTGCCGAGGCGGCAGGGCAACGCCCGGATATCCGGTGCATCGCCGCGGAGCGGGGCCGCGGTATCCAGATAAAGAGAGGTATCGCCGCGTCGCACGGCGATACCATCCTCATCCTTCATGCCGACACCCGTCCTGATCCTGCCGTCGTACCGGGCCTCATTCGTGCACTGGTAAACAATCCTCATGCGGCAGGCGGCTCGTTCCAGGTCCGGTACGCGGACGCTTCGAGGCGGTTCCGCTTCACCGCCTTCTGCAACAACCTCCGGACCCGGTTGACCGGCATCTCCTTCGGCGACCAGGCGCAGTTTTTCCGCAAGGAGGCGGTTGCCGGAGATCTGCCCGGATACAAACTCATGGAAGACATCGAGATCTCCCTCCTCATGAAAGAGCACGGATCCGTGCTCTGCCTTCCGCAAGCCATCGAAGCGTCAACGCGCAAATGGAAACAAGACGGCTATATGCGGAACTTCATAACCGTAACCGTACTTGCGGCTGCGTACCTGGCAGGTCGGCGGCTCGGCGTCGTGTCGGAGGATTGCGGGGAATTTTACCGGGCCTACTATGGCCCGAAGGTACGGGGAGCTCGGCCGTGACCGGCCTTTCCGGGTGCGCAGCGGTTGCCTTTGCAAAGGTTCCGCTGCGGGGTACCGTCAAGACCCGGCTTGCGGCGGTTCGGGGAGAGGACTTCGCGCTCAGGGCCTACCGCGAGCTGCTGCAGCAGACGGCGTCGGCGGTCGCCTCCCTGCCGCACCATGTCGCCTTTACCGGTGATACCCTCGCCGGTGAACTGAGGGATTTTTTTCCGGGAGCGCTTTCGTTTTTTCCCCAGCAGGGAAACACCCTGGGAGAGAGGCAGAAGGGGGCGTTCCTGCGCTGCCTCGGACTCGGCCATACCGCCGTCTGCATCATCGGCTGCGATTGCCCCACGCGAACCGCAACGGAGATCGCTGCGGCGTTTGACCTGCTCGGGCGCGGCTGCGACGCCGCCATCGGTCCGGCCCGTGACGGCGGATACTACCTGATCGCGGGATCGGTCGCCGCCGCCGGGCTTTTCGATGTCAACGGCTGGGGTACCTCCTCCCTGCTGCGGGAAACCCTCGAACAGGGGCAGCGTCTCGGTCTTTGCTGCCGGCTGCTAAGAGAGCTGTCCGATATCGATACCGCAGAAGACTATAGCTGCTGGAAAGAGAGCGTTCCGTGAAAATACCTGCCCTGTATTTCGACTGGCTCCAGCAGGACGCTCCGGCCGGGAGCGTCGACCGCTACCCCGAGCTCACGAACCGCTTCGAAACCTCGGTGCCGGGGCTTTACTGCATCGGCGACCTGACCGGAATCCCCCTTATCAAGCTTGCCGCGGATTCGGGCCATGAACTCATCGGTCGCCTTGCCGTCGATGACCGGTTCAACCGTAAACGGCGCGAAAACGACGACCCCGAATGCCTCGATCTCCTCATCGTCGGCGGAGGACCCTCCGGGGTGTCGGCTGCGCTCCGCGCACAGGGCCTCGGGTACCGGTACCTGCTCCTCGAATCCTCCCGCCTGTTCACGACCATCGCCAATTTTCCCATCGGGAAACCCATCCATGTTACCCCCGCAGGTCCTCCGGCACAATCCGGCCTGGTCTTCACCGACGGCACCCGGGAGACGCTTCTTGACCAGTTGCACGACTCTCTCGCGGGAAAGCGGCTGTCGGTCCGCGAGGGGGAGACGGTCCTTAAGGTCCTGCGGGAAGGGGGGGCGTTTACCGTGGATTCCGATCGGGCAACGTACCGTGCGCTTGCGGTCGCGGTTGCCATCGGAAAATCCGGCAATGCCCGCCCGCTCGGGGTGCCGGGCGAAAACCGGTCGCGGGTTTTTACCCGGCTCATCGATCCGGGCGCGTACCGCGACAAGGACATCCTGGTGATTGGCGGCGGCGACAGCGCGGTCGAAGCCGCGGTCGCCATTGCAAGGAGCGGGAACCGCGTTACCCTCTCCTATCGCAAAGCCGCGCTCACGCGTCCGAAGGAGTATACCCTCGCCGCCTTCGGGCAGGAAGTGGAGAAGGGTACGATAAAACCGGTGCTTATGTCAACGGTCAGGGAGATCCGGGAGGGGGAGGCGGTCCTTGCAACTCCCGGCGGCGACGAGGCAGCACCGGCCCACGCGGTTTACGCCCTGATCGGTTCCGAACCGCCGCAGGAGTTTTTCAGGCGCAGCAACATTCGGCTCCAGGGGCAACGGCACATCATCGACCGGGTCGGCGCCGCCGCGCTCCTGCTGTTCGCGGTCATGCTCTATTTCGGGAAAAAAGCGCTTTATGTCAAGGTTGGCGGCGTCGGGGATTTTTTCAGCCTGCCGGCAGCCATGGTGCATCTCCCGTGGATGCAGATGGTCGATTGTCTTATCGGCTGGGTGGGGTTCCTCGGTATGGCGATCTGCGGCGCCGGGCTGGCAGCGCATGCGGCGCTCAACCCCGGTCGCTACTCAACCCCGGCATGGAATGCCTTCAAATACGCCTACTATGCGGCAATGGCCCTTTTCTTCAGTTACCTCTACGTTGAATTCAAGCTTCTCGGAAAAACCGTTCTCTTTTCGGATATGGGAGAGTGGTATACGGTTTTTTACTCGCTGACGGTCGTCGTGTTCGGCCTTCGGCGGATGAGGGTAAGGCCTACCGGGTATATAAAGCGGCAGACTACGGCACTCATCGTCTTCCAGGTTGGCCCGCTCTTCCTGCTTCCCCTCTTTGTCCTTCCCTTTGCGGACAGCCACGGGCTGCTCGGATCCTGGATAGCGGCCAACGTCTTCCCGGATCACTCTTACTGGCGGGCCTACGGCTTCGTGCTGGCCTGGCCGCTCTTTATTTACAATCTGGCGACCGGGACGCCTGCGCTTTTCTGGCTGGTGCTCGGGGTCGTGCAGACCTTCGTGATCATCCCGGCGATTGTTTACAAGTGGGGCAAGGGAGCCTATTGCGGATGGGTATGTCCCTGCGGCGCGCTGGCGGAAACGCTCGGGGACGAGTACCGCAGCGGGGCGCCGCACGGCAGGGTCGCCAAGAAGGCGGAGAATATCGGCCAGGCCGTTTTGTGGTATGCGGTGCTGGTCACCATCGCCTGCCTGGTTGCCGGGCGGACCGGGAGCACTCTTTCCCGAACGGCGCTCGACGGCTATGCGCTCCTCGTGGATACGATTTTCGCGGGGGTCATCGGCCTCGGCGTGTATTTCTCCCTCTCCGGCAGGATATGGTGCCGGTATTTATGTCCGCTTGCAGCGCTCATGCATATCTATGCCCGCTTCTCCCGATACCGCATCATGGCGAACAAGAAGCGGTGCATCTCCTGCGGCGTCTGCACCAGGGTCTGCCACATGGGGATCGATGTCATGAATTTTGCAAGCAGGGGAGTGCCCATGAACGACGTCCAATGCGTGCGCTGCAGCGCCTGCATCGTCAGCTGTCCCCTGCAGGTGCTTAGCTTTGGCCAAGCCGGGTCGATCGATCCCGGCAACACGAGCTACCTTCGGGGTGCGGTTCCCCTGACGCCGGGCTGGAGGAGCGGACTTCCGCAAAAGGATATCGACATGCTCCTGTCCGAAGAGGCCGGGGCTTTAAAGGACGACAGGATAATTGTAGAATAGGGGGGAACCTCATCTGGGGAGACCATTGTGAACGGAACCGCCTTTGCCCTCGACGGCTTACCGAAGCCGCCCCCGCAGCTCTTCGTCCGCGACGAGGTGCTGTCGGAATGCCGGACCGACCTTGTCGGGTATGTCAATTCGCTGCAGGCCGGGGCGGCGGCAGGGGGATCCGACCCGCGGCTCCTTGCGGCCCAGCTCTACCTTCTTCTCGGCGCGCGGCGACCCGCGGTCGCGGCGCTCGAGGCTCTCTCCGGCGATCCGACCGCCGGTGCGGCAGTTGCCGGCGCCGTCCTGCGCTCGGGCGACGAACTCGAAACCATCTTTACCGTCAACGGCGAGGCGTACCGGTATTTTTACGCGCTATACAATCATACCTGGCGCAACGAACGGATCGTGGAGGTGCCGATAGCCGAACGGTTTCTCCGGGAGCATCCGGGCAGCACGCTTGAAATCGGCAACGTGACGGGCCATTACTTTTCGCACAACCATACGGTAGTCGACAAATACGAAAATGCGCCGGACATCGTGAGTGCCGACATCCTCGGGTACCGTGCGAGAGAGCCCTTCGATACTATCCTCAGCATTTCGACCCTCGAACACATAGGGCGGGACCACAGCCGCGACGAAACCAAAACCGTCCGGGTATATGACCATATCGTCAACAACCTCCTCGCCGAAAACGGTACCTTCATGTTCACGGTGCCGATCGGGTTCAACGCAGTGCTTGACAATTACCTTGACGCGGGAGCGATCCGGCCCGACGACCATGTCTGCCTGAAGCGGACAACCGAGGAGAACGACTGGGTGCAGGTGGAGTGGAGCGAAGCGAAGAAGAGCCGGTATATGAGTCCCTACCACTGTGCCAATGCACTCTATGTGGGATTCGCCTATGGAAAAAAGAGGGCACAAAAAAGCGGGGGAGGATTTGCGGGATAATGCTCTCCTCCACCCGCGGAACAGGACTGCGAGGCGGAAACTTCTCCTATAATCTAATTACTGCTCGGATAAAGGGTACGAAAATTCCTGTCCGCCGGCAACCCACCCGCGCGGCGGTCGGCGGAGCCGGTCGTTCCGGAGTGCCTCCTGCAGAGGACTCTCGATCTCACTCCTGCCGCGTTTTGACCTCTCCCCGGCCGAAACGGCCACCCCTCCCCCACCAAAGGCACTAAATTCAATGCTATTATCTATTTCGCCTTTTTTACATATTCTATTTCAATTCTCCCGATAAACTTCGCCAGTTTCACCGATTCGCTCCCCGAGTCGTCTATAAGGAGCGGTACCCGGTCCCGGAAGGCGGGGAAGACCCCGAGCGTAGGATCGACGAAGAGCCATGTGCCGGAGGTCCCGGCAAGAACCCAGGCGTGATAGTAGTACCCTTTACCCGGCAGATACACCAGACCGAGGACCGCGCGGGCGGGAATTCCCACGGCCCGGAGCAGGGCGCCGAGGAGGACCGCATGCTCCCCGCAATCGCCGTAGCCCGCTTCCAGGGTTTCGAGCGCGTTGGAGAATGTCGGCGACAGTTTTTTCACCAGGGTCCGGTACACATAGCGGAAGCAGCAGTCAATTGAATCGCACCGGGTATGCGCGGCTTGCACCAGGGAGTCTGCAAGGCTTTTGATTTTTGGATTATCCGACTGCATGGTGACGGTCGGTGCGGTAAATCCTGCAGGCAATTGGAGATGATCGGGAATGTCTGCAGACGCGGGACATTGAGAGGGCATGTCGCCGAGTTCCCATGAAGTCCCCTGCTGCCGGTAGAAGGGCAGCACCGAGGAGTCCGGTGCAAGGGCCGAGTCGAGCATCAGCGCAATAGTCTCGTTGGCGGCCGCGGCCCGCGGGGCCGGAACCGAGAGCGCCTCGGCGATGTCCCGGAGCGAAACCAGGGAAGGAGGAGCCCCCGCACCCTTCCTTTTACGCATAACAAAGGGAAATTGACCGGAGAAAACCGTGGCGCCCGCGGTGTCGATTTTGAGGGTGTCGAGCCGACCGACGGCGCTCTGCAGGTCGGAAAAAACCCATAAGGCGCCGTTTTCAGTCGAAGGCGTTTCGATGCACCGGGTGACCTCCGTCATCGGGGTTCCGGAAGTCAGGTCGAAGGTCGTATCGGAAAAGGAATCCCCTGTTTTTATCGACCGGTTTTTAATCCCCCGGTACATCTCCAGGGTAGGGGTCAGGTTATCGGCAACGCCTTGAACCGGTTCCGTGCGCGCCATGCCTCCCGACGTTATGGTAAGACTCCAGGTTTCCCCGGTATCGCGCGCAAGGCGCCACACCGAAGTGCCCTCGGCGGCCTTCAGTTTCTGTTCTGCGCTCCTGAGGCGGCCATCGAATCCAAATACCCGGCGATCGGCGGCAAAGAGCCGTTCCCTCTCCGAAGCGCCTCCGGCATCAAGGTCGGTTTCGGCTTCAATCGTTCCGGCGGCTTCACTTATTGCATACGATTGACGGTAAAACCCGACGCACCGCCCCTTCAAATAGAGATCGAGCGTATCGTCGCGGAGGATGCTCTTCCACTCCTGAAGAGAAATTCCCCCGGTACCGGCTGCTTCCGGGCGGGCCGGCAGCAGGCATCCGAGGATCAGGGTGCAGGCAAAAATGGCTGTCAGGAATTTTTGAGACATCGCTCCATCTGTTCCTTCAGCATGGTTGGATAGTTCCGGCCGAGGCCCTCGATTTTGGCAAGCAACCGTGCGGCAAACCGTTCCATGTCGTCGTAGAGTCGTGCCTTTGCCTCGACCCAGAGCTGCCGGAGGGAATTTTCATTGAGAATTTCGTTCGTCGAGATCTCGAAATGAATCGTGGCGGTGCCGGTGACGCGCTTGAAGGCGTCCTGAATCATCTGCAGCAGCTCATTGCAGGCGGCCTGCGTGAAATGTTCCCGCAGTCGCCTGAGGTTTTCGTCGAGAAGGCGGGCGAAAAAGAGGCTGTTGAATATGTAGTGGCGGTTTCGCTTATCCACCAGATCGTCATAGTAGTATTCGCCGATAACCTGGCCGCCGGTGGTCTTGACTACCGACCTCGGGAAGGGAGGCGTTTCGGCCAGGAAGACTCGCGATACCGGCTCGCCTCCCGCGTCGTCGCCGAGAGGGGAGACCTCCGGATTTTCCTGCGCCGGCTCCGGAGCGGGTTCCCGGATAGCCGGTGCCGCTTCCGCAGCGGCTGGGGCCGGGGTTGCGCCTCCGGCATCGGCCTCCGGGCTATCGCTCTCCAGGGACGGCAGAATGATTTCATAGAGGCCATTGACAATTTCGCTCGAATTGACAAGGAGCTCCTTGCCCAGCTGCAGGTCGATGAGGGCCAGCTCCTGTTCCTTGATAGAAAGTTTTTCGAGCGTCGCCGAGAGCGAGGCGATATCGCGTTTGCAATCGCCTATCTGCTGCCTGATGGAGGCGATCTCCTCGTCGCGCATTCTTTTTTCCTCGATGAGTCCGCGCGAATCGCGACCGATTTGCCTGAGGCGTTCCTCCTTGCCCCGCAGCACGTTGATTTTCTCCTGATAGAAGCCGATCATGATGTCGACGGTACCGTTGTTTTCGTCCCCGAGCGCATTCTTGAGCTCTCCGAGGTGGTTAAGCGCGATTTTGGCATTTTCTTTTTCGCCGTTCAACAATTTTTCGGCGATATCGCCCATGGTCGCCGATGCCTTGACCGCGCGTGCATCGAGAATAATTGAATAGAACCGATTCGGATCGATGGCGGCATTAACCATGCCGGGGGGAATTCCGGGGTTATTCGTTCCGGCCATAAACGGTCCTTTGCAGACGATGTGACGGGTTCACCGGCAGGCCCTGCCCGGCTCCGGCCCGCCCCCTCATAAATAGTTTCCCGAGATTCACCCGATCAAGCTCCTATCCCGGCGCAGGCAGCGACCCGATCGCAGCTTTCGTCGCGCTGCCTGATCGCCTCGATCCTGATTGCGTCGAACTCATCGCTTTGCAGGGTATGTTTTTCGGCTGCTTCCAGGACCTGCAGCGCTTCGCGGGGACGGCCAAGCTTGAGCAGAAGCCGGGCGCACCGGCCAGCTCTATCGGCGCTTAAGTTCGGCATGATGGCGAGCATGCAGCGTAGTGAGGCGGCCATATCCCCTTTCATGAGGGCAATCATCGAAAGCCCGAGCCAGGCGTCTACGCTGCGCGGCTCGAGTCTGACCGCCTTCAGGAAGTACCCCTTCGCTTCGCCGATTTCGTCGCGGCTGCAGCAGGCGCGGGCGAGATTGACATAGGCGCCGGAATCGGTCCTCCCGAGTGCGGCCGCCTTTCGAAAGCAATCAAAGGCCCGGTAGTTCTCGTCAAGGAGCTCGAAAACGACGCCGAGGTTCTTGAGTGCGCTCGAAAAATCCGGCCGGTAGCGGAGCGCCCGCTCGAAGGCGTGCCGTGCCTCAGGATACTCTTTCAGGGAAAGGTGGGTGTTTCCCAGGTTGTACCAGGCATCGGCGCAATCCGGGGAAACGGCAATGGCGCGTTTGAAAAGCCTTGCGGCTTCATCCGGCTCACCCTGGGCCGCATGACAGTTACCGAGATTGAGGAGTGCCCCGGCATTGTCCGGTTCGATCGCGAGTATGGTCCCGAAGAGTCCGGCTGCTTCCCCCGGATTTCCCATTTTTACAAAGGCCAGGCCCGCATTGTTCCAGCCTTCGATCCGCCCGGGCATGAGCCTGGTTAATTTGAGGAATATTTCCAGAGCTTCGGCCCAGGCCGCCCGGCGATAGCAGGCATTGCCGTAGGATAAAAGGAGGAAATAGTCGTTGCCGCTCCGGGCAAGTGCATCCCGGTAGGTCTCCGCGGCTTCGTTGAACCAGCCGATGTCCCCGTAGTGTTCGGCAAGGCGTGAGGCTGCCCGGGGATCCGACCGATCCGCTTCATAGGATGCACGCAGGCCTTCAAGAATTTTTGCAGGATTTTCCATGGTTGCAATGCTATATCGTTTAATTTCCGGGATTGGGGCAGCGGGGATGAATCTCCCGGCCATTCCGCGCCGGCTTTCCGTATTATACCATTGCGATGCCCTGCCTGTGAACCGCCTCCTGCCCGGCGGCGATTGTCGGTTGAATATTTGAACCGCGCAGCTTAATTTAAGGGGAATGATGACTGACGCTCCCCTGCAGCAGGTACCGGTGGTTCCTGTTCAGTCAATAATACGACGGTGTGACCACAATCCAGCTTTTCCGGAAGGAAGTACCATGAAACCTGAAAAGATCCTGAAAGCGCTTGAATACGATGAAAGGCAATTTCCCCGCGAAGCGCTTGCTGCCGCCATCGGGAACCCCATGGCGGTTATTCCCGGCCTCATCGGCTTCATCGGCTACGCCCGGGAGCATGCGGAGGACGCTGCGGAACCGGGTGCAAAATTATATATCGGGCATCTCTATGCAATGTTCCTGCTCGCCCAGTTCCGCGAACACGCCGCCTGCGTGACTATAGCGGATTTTTTCGGCAGCCTTTCGGAACAAGCCCTCAACGACCTGACTGGCGACCTCGTAACCGAGCAGCTCGACCGCATCCTTGCCTCTATTTCCTGCGGTGACGATTCGTTCATCCGCGGCCTCGTGGAAAATGAATCGGCCTTTGGCTGGGTTCGCGCTGCCGCCCTGCAATCCCTGGTCATCATGGTTGCCGCCGGATTGAAAAGCCGGGCTGAGGTGATCGGCTATTTCACCGGTCTTTTCAAGGGCAGCCTGCGCCGGGAGCCCTCGGAGGTCTGGTGCCAGCTGGTTGCCGCTGCCACCGATCTCAACCCCGGCGATCTGTACAACGAAATAGTGAAGGCCGATGAAGAACGGCTGTTTAAAACCGAGTATATCGCTATGCGTGAAATCAATGAAGAGAGGGCCCGGAGTGTTGCGGAGTCGATCGAAAGGCTTCCCGGAAAAAAAGGGAATTCGCTGGTAACGGATGCGATCGCCGACCTGGAAAGCTGGTCGACGGCCATGCGCCTGCGGGACCTTTCCGACAAGCTTGACATCAACGATATCGCGGGATTTAACCTTGGCGAAATATTATCCCACAAGGTTCCCGGCCGAGCCGAGCCTAAGCCGGGCCGAAATTCCGCGTGCCCCTGCGGCAGCGGGAGGAAATACAAGCAGTGCTGCGGAGCGGTGAAATGAATAGGCGGAGTTGCTGTTCAGGTGGGGAAACCATTACATGGTTTCCCCTGGCCTGAAGCCGCCAAAGCGCGTCTTCAGGCACACCCTTTCCAGCGGGAGGGGGAGGCGATGTTTGCCTTTGGCAAACGCTCTCCCCCTCCCGCAACGCTCACATTAGGTAGAAAAACACAGGAAAAGCAGGAAAACCAAGTCACACAATTTAACAACAGGAATTGTTTCCGAACAGGTTGTAGTGAACCGGACGTAAACCAGGGACGAGATCATGAATAAATTGGTGAAAAAAAAGACATCCTTAAGCCGCAAGAAAAAACCTTTGCCGCTCGAATCGCAATTCGCTGAAGTTGCGAAGCTTATTCAAATCGGCAGGCGCAAGGCGACTGCATCGGTGAATGCCGAAATGATTACTACCTATTGGCGTGTCGGTGAGTATATCAGCAAAAAGGTGCAAAAGGCGGAATGGGGTTCCGGAGTGGTAAAAAAACTTGCCGACCATCTTCAGAATACATTTCCGGATGTGCGCGGATTTTCCGATAAGAATCTATGGCGAATGAAGCAATTCTTTGATTTATATGCAGGTTACGAAAAACTCTCAACAGTGTTGAGAGAAATAGCATGGTCATCTCATTTGCATATTATGGCCAAAACACGAACCCCGGAAGAACGCGAATTTTATTTACTGACCGCTATACGCGAGCGATATTCCGTCCGTGAACTTGAGCACGCGCTGGACAGCGGTCTTTTCGAGCGTTCCGTTTCTCCCCGGTTAAAACTCTCAACAGTGTTGAGAGAAATTCATCCTGAGGCTGAAAAGATGTTCCGCGATTTCTATTCGCTTGATTTTCTCGGCCTTCGCGATGGTTACTCGGAGAGTGACTTGCGAAAATCAATTGTCCGCTCGCTCAAAGGTTTTATTACCGAATTCGGCAGGGACTTCGCCTTCATCGGTGAAGAGTATCGCATCCAGGTCGGCATGAAGGACTTTTTCCTCGACCTGCTGTTTTATCACCGCGAACTGCGCTGCCTGGTTGCGTTTGAACTGAAGATCGACGGGTTCAAGCCCGAGTATCTCGGCAAACTATCCTTTTACCTGGAAGCGCTCGACCGTGATGTAAAAAAGACGCATGAGAACCCGAGCATCGGTATCATTCTGTGCAAAGGCAAAGACGACGAGGTCGTCGAGTACGCCTTGAACCGCACATTGTCGCCTGCGGCGGTTGCCGATTACACGACCCGGCTGCCTGACAAGCGGCTTTTACAGTCCAAACTGCATGAATTTTTCGATTTGTCGGTACGGGAGATGTCGCCGACCTATGGCGGGGAGCCGGTATGAGTGGTTCGTATGGTCTTCATGCGTCCTCAACCGCTGTTGCAGAAGGGCATTTAATGGTTGAAAACACTGCAGCTATTAATTGGACATCTTTTGGATCAATAATAAGTAGTGCCGCAAGTTGGACTTTAATCACCATGATAAATATGTGCTTGCCAGGTAGCCCCTAAAGGAAATATAATGGCACTTTTTATAACAGGTTTCATTATTTGGACCATAGTGGAAAGGAAGTACCATTCGCACACTATTTTTGTAATAAATCCGATGGCTACCTTTGCTGCGCATAAGGGTGAAGCCCGCTTTAAGAAGCAGCTTCTCGGACGCGGCGGCAGTCATGCGCTGCTGCTTAGGCAACACGCACCTCTAAACTTGAGGTGATGAGTTCCCGATGGGTTAATGCCGCCCGCTCTTTCGGGGACATGGTTTCGAGATAGAGGCTTATAGCTTCGCGTATGTTTGTCATGGTCTTATCGAGAGTTTTACCTTGCGTGCAGCAGCCTTCGAGCTCTGGGCAGTAGGCATAATAGCCATGTTCGTCTTTTTCAATAATGGCATTGAGTTTATAGGATTTCATGGCCGAGGTCCTTTATCAGGTTATGGTTGAAAAATAATACCAAGTTAATGACAGGATGAGCGGCTGTTCTTAATTGCACCAGTTCAAAGCTCTGCACAACCCTTCATCCCTCATCCTTTTCCTGCGGCTGCCCCCGCCGGTCGTTCGTCCGGCGGATCGATGCGCCGAGGGCGGCGAGGCGGGCATCGATCTCCTGGTAGCCCCGGTCGATCTGCTCGATATTGTAAATGGTACTGGTCCCTTCGGCCGAAAGCGCGGCAATCAGGAGCGCCATTCCCGCTCTTATATCGGGCGAAGTGATCGTCGCGCCATAGAGCGGGGAGGGTCCGGCAATGACGGCGCGGTGCGGGTCGCACAGCACGATCGATGCTCCCATCGAAATGAGCTTGTCGACAAAGAATAGCCTCGATTCGAACATCTTTTCATGGATGAGGCAGGTGCCTTCCGATTGCGTGGCCACAACCAGAAGAATTGAGAGCAGGTCGGTGGGAAAACCCGGCCAGGGGCTGTCTTCGATGCGGGGAATCTGGCCGCCGATATCCTTGCGGATTTTAAGCTTCTGCAAACCCGGAACGACAATGGTGCCGCTGGCTTCATCGGCCTTCATGGTGACGCCGAAGCGACCGAACTGGTAGCGGATCATGCGGAGGTGCCCGGGTTCAGTCCCAACGATCGTCAATTCGGAACCGGTTGCCGCGGCAAGCCCGATGAATGAGCCGGCCTCGATGTAGTCGCCGCCGACCCGATGATTTGCCGGGGTCAGTTCCTCTGTCCCATGGACTACGAGGAGATTGGAACCGATGCCTTCGATGGCTACGCCGCACTTTTCAAGGAAGCGGCAGAGCCCCTGGACGTGCGGCTCCGAGGCGGCATTGGCAATGGTGGTGGTGCCCCGGGCGCCGGCGGCAGCTATGAGCGCGTTCTCCGTCGCGGTCACCGAGGCCTCATCGAGGTGGATGTCCCTGCCCTGCAAGCCTGCCCGGGGTGCGCTGAGAAGAATGCTCGTTTCCTGCCGCGCATCTCCCGACGGGAGGGCGCGTTCGATTCTGAGATGTGCTCCAAGTTCCTTGAACACCGCGAAGTGCGTATCGAGCCGCCGCCGGCCTATGGAATCTCCACCGGGCTGCCGGATTTCAGCATGGCCCTTGCGAACAAGGAGGGCGGAGGCGAACAGGATCGATGCCCTGATGCTGCTCGCCTCTTTGACCGGCAATTCGGTCTCGACAAGCTCAGACGCATCGATGGTTACCTGCCCATCGCTGAGCGGCGAAACCCTGGCGCCGAGAAAAGTCGCAATCGCCAGCATGGCGCGCACATCGCCGATATCCGGGACATTGGAGAAGGTGAGCGGACCCCGGCACAGGAGAGACGCTGCAATAAGCGGCAGCGCCTCGTTTTTATTGCCGGTGACCTGAATGGTTCCCTGAAGCCTGCATTTTCCTTCAACGATAAATCCGCTCATGGGGTCGGCCTCGCTCTCATAGGTTTCAATCGGACTCTCCTGTGGCCGGGCTTTGCAGAGGATGCGACCGACCGGCAGGGATGAAAATAAAACAGAAATCGCCGGAAAAAAAGTCCGCAGCGGTATCCGCCCGCAAGAAGCAAAAAAATATCCGCATTTTACTTAATTTAATTGTATTTTTAGTACTGCAGGAGGCGAAGCTATATCGTCTCGCAAAAGGTCCTTTGAAAATTTGCTCTGCTTGTGGTCCTGTAATTTCTTGACTAACACTATCAAGTAGGGAATTCCGCTTTAAGCGGCGCGAGCATGCCGTCCTATTCCAATAGCCGACGGACTTCCAACCGCTTGAGGGAATGCCCACCCTTTTCTATGAGAGGGATCAAGAAACTACAACTGCAGGCAGAGCTTTTTTTATGTGCCTCTCCGCATGTGCCTTGCCTTAAAGACCCTCCCCCGCGCTCAAGTATTTTTTCGCTCTATGGAAATCGCCATTCTCGCCGTTGGAAAAATCAAAGATCCATCCTTTCAGTGTAAAATTGAAGAATATGCCGGAAGGATACGGCACGATATCAAGCTCGAACTTATTGAAATAAAGGACAGCGGCCCGAAAGGCGAGGGCGAGAAGTTCCTGAGCCATAAAAAGCTGGCGGATGCCCATCTCATTGCGCTCGATGAGCATGGAAAACAGTTTTCATCGGTCGCTTTTGCGAAATATCTCGCCGAAATTCCCCGAAAGATCGTCTTTTTTGTCGGAGGACCCTCCGGGCTCGACAAGAGCGTCAGGGAGGCTGCCCACGAATGTGTGGCGCTATCCGGCCTCACCTTTACCCATGAGATAGCGCGGCTGCTCCTCCTTGAACAGATCTACCGCGCCGTATCGATCCTGAAAAACCGGCAGTACCACCGGGAGTAGGGAGCAATGACCAAGTCTCTGGGCCACGCATCAGCGGGGCACCTCGATTTTTTATCACCGATTGCCGCGGTCAGGGGCTTCGGGCCCAGGCGGGCCGCGGCGCTTGCCGAATCGGGCATAGAAACGGTCGGCGATCTCCTCTACCACTTTCCGCGCAGGTACCTCGACCGTTCCACTGTCGTTCCGATTGGGGGACTGGGGAATTTTATCAATATGAGCTGTACCATCACCGGAACCGTCGAACGGGTTCGCGTCGAACGATGGGGCCGGGGCCGGTTGCGCGCATTGGTGAAGGACGCCACCGGCCAGGTGGAGCTGCTCTGGTTCGGCACCATGCCGGCCTATCGGACCATGCTGACGCCGGGCGTTCGCGTCATGGCCACCGGTAAGGTTGGGGAATACCGGCATCTGCAGATGGTACATCCCATGATCGACAGGATCGACGAAGAGGGAGCGGGACGGGGACCGGCATTTTTCCCCCTGTACTCAATAAGCGAACCGATGCGGGAGGCAGGAATCAGCAACCGGATCATGGTCAGGGCGATTCAGTGGACCCTCGATACGGTATCGCGATACCCTGAAATTCTTCCCGAACCGATTGCGGCGAAGCACGGATTTCCCCCGCTGGAAAAGTGTCTTCGGGAGATGCACCAGCCGGGCGATCCGGCCATGCTCGAAGGTTATCGCGACCGGCTGCGGTACGAAGAGCTGTTCAACCTCGCCCTTGCCCTGCGCTGGAGCAAACGGAAGTTTGCTCTTCCCGGGCGTTCCATGAAACCGGGCAATCTCCCCGCGCGTTTCAAAGCAGGCCTTCCGTTCCGGCTCACCGCCGGGCAGGAGAGAGCCATTGCGGTGCTCTACGACGACGCGGCATCCCCTATGCGCATGCACCGGCTGCTCCATGGCGATGTCGGCTGCGGCAAGACACTGGTTGTCTTCTTTTCCTGCTTTGCTTCTCTTGAGTGCGGGTATCAGGTGGCCTGGCTTGCGCCCACCGAGGTACTGGCTATGCAGACCCGGGCGCGCCTTGAATCATGGCTCGGGCCGCTTGGATTCCATAGTGAGCTTCTCCTGGGAAGCACTGCCGCACCCGAGAAACGGCGGATCCAGGACGATCTCGCCCATGGCCGGTTGAAGTTTGTTGTCGGCACTCATGCCCTGATCCAGCCTGCGGTAAAATTCAAGGCGCTCGGCATGATCGTCATCGATGAGCAGCATAAATTCGGTGCGGCGCAGCGACTGGCTTTGCAGGAAAAGGACGGTGCATCGGATTTTCTTCTCATGTCCGCAACGCCGATCCCCCAGACTCTGGCAAAAACATTGTATGGCGATCTGGATCTGGTTGAAATCCGGGAAGCTCCGGCAGGAAGGCTGCCCGTGAGCACGCATCTGGTGCCCGAAGATCGGCGCAGCGAAATGGAGCGATTCATCCGGAAAGAGATAGAAGAAAGGCAGGCGGCAGCATACTATGTGGTTCCCCGAATCGGGGAGGATGGAGATGACGAGCTTTCGGTCGATATTGCGACGACCTTTAAGAAGCTGTCCGGCGGCACCTTCAGGGGTATCGCGGCAGCATGCCTTCATGGCCGCCTTACGAGCAGGGAGAAGGAGCAGGCGATCAGGTCTTTTGCCGAAGGTACCGTCCGGCTGCTGGTCAGTACCACGGTCGTCGAAGTGGGCGTCGACGTACCGCATGCCACCTGCATGGTTATCGAAGGTGCCGAGCGGTTCGGCATGGCCCAGTTGCACCAGCTGCGCGGGAGGGTTGGGAGGGGCGGGGCTAAATCGTATTGCTTTCTCCTGGCGTCTCCCACGGCGGATGCCGAAGCCCTGGAGAGGATATCATTTTTCTGCAGGCATCACGACGGGTTTAAAATAGCCGAACGGGACCTCTCGCTGCGGGGACCCGGCGAGGTGGCAGGGCTCCGGCAAACCGGTTGGGAGGACCTCCGGATTGCCGACATCGTCCGGGATGCAGAGCTCTTCAGGAGTATCCAGCAGGAACTCGCTTCAATGGCCCGCCCGTGAAATCCGACATTTTCTTCCCTCCGGACCCTGCTATTAATTATATTAATGTACCCATAATTGAATCTTCCATTCGCGGTTCCGAAGCGCTTGTTTCGGAGGATTTCCTATTTCTTAAGGGCAGGCAGGACGGCGTATGATTGCATTAGTCATCGTGATATCACTTTACATAGTATGCTCGGCGGTTCTCCTTGCATTCGGCGCGCAATGTTACATCCTTACCATTCTGTTTCTCCGCAAGCGCAAGGAGCGGGTAGCATTCCAGCGCGCAAGGATGCAGTATTATTATCAGAACCCCGATGAAAGCCGCTATCCGCTGGTGGTAACACAGCTCCCCATGTACAATGAGCGCCAGGTTGCGAAGCGGGTAATCGAAGCGGCTGCGGCGATGGATTATCCCCGAAGCAGGCATGAAATCCAGGTGCTTGATGACAGCACGGATGAAACAATCGGGTATGTCGACGAAATGGTGGAGCAATTGCGCCGTTCCGGCCACACCATATCGGTAATCCGCAGAACCGACCGGACCGGGTTCAAGGCCGGAGCCCTGCAGAACGGCCTCGATTTTACCAATGCAGAGTTCATAGCGATTTTCGATGCCGACTTCGTTCCCCCAGTCGATTTCCTGCGCAAGGCGATGGCATTTTTTGTCGACCGGCCTAAACTCGGGCTCGTCCAGGGACGCTGGACGCACCTGAATAAAAACTCCTCGCTTATCACGCGCGGCCAGGCCATGGGCATCGACGGCCATTTCATGATCGAACAGGCCGCCCGAAGCTGGAACGGGTTGTTCATGAATTTCAACGGCACCGCCGGCGTGTTCCGCCGAAAGGCCATCGAGACCAGCGGCGGATGGCAACATGATACCCTTACCGAGGACATGGATCTCTCCTACCGCATGCAGCTCGCGGACTGGGAAACCGAATATGTCCCGGATCTTACGGTACCGGCCGAAATTCCCGAAGACATCAATGCCTTTAAAAACCAGCAGTTCCGCTGGGCAAAGGGGTCCATCCAGACTGCGATAAAGATCATCCCTATGCTCCGCCGGAAGAAGATGTCGAAATTCAAGTTCATGCAGGCCGTTCTGCACCTTACCCACTACATGGTGCATCCGCTCATGCTGATTCTCGCCCTGCTGACCATGCCGGTGCTCTATTTCGTTAAGGTCAACCTGCCGATAGCATGGTTTGTCGGCATAATAAGCTGCATGATTCTCGCCACCAGCGGTCCGGCAACCATGTACATGGTCGCGCAGCACTTCATCGGCAACCGGATGCGCAAGCAGTTTACCCTGATTCCCGCCATGATGCTCATCGGCACCGGGCTGGCGGTCAACAACGGCAGAGCGGTTATCGAAGCCCTGATGAAGCGAAGTTCGCCGTTTTACCGGACTCCCAAGAAGGGCCAGTCGCGCGGGACACAAGGGTATCGCCCGGTCAAGGACGTCACCTGTATCATCGAAATTTTCATCGGATTGTACTGCCTTGCCAGTTTTCAAATATTCCTGGGCTACACCAATTTCCTGGTAAGCCCCTTTCTCATGCTCTATGCTTCGGGTTTCCTCTTCGTGGGTATTATCTCCATTGTCCATTTCCGCAAGCCCGGGCTGATCGATTTCAAGCTCAAGGTGCAGGACGCCTCGGAAAATTGAACTGCCGGCAATCCGCATCCTGAACAGGCACGACGGGCGTGTTGCAGACTGCTTCGCAAGCTCCCCGCCTTGCTCCGGGGAGCTTCAGTCGATCCACCGGGGAGCCATTTTCAGGCTTCGATAGGTCTCGGGATATGGAATGACGTATTTTTTTAAAAAAAGGCGACCGACCGTGACCATTGTTCTGCCCAAAAATTACCATATTATAGAAGAACTTGAAAAAAACCGGGTCCAGTGCGTTTCGCAGGAGCTGGCGTTAAAGGAAGATATCCGCGCTTTGCGCATCGGGATACTCAATGTCATGCCGGTGGCCGAAACCTATGAATTCAGCCTGCTGCATCCGCTCGGCAGATCGGTGCTGCAGATCGAGCCGATCTGGATCAAACTGCACAATCATGCCTACTCCTCCAGTAACTCGAAGCACCTTGAAGATTTTTACATCCATTTTGAAGAGGCGATCAGCTCCCGGCAACTTGACGGCCTCGTACTGACCGGGGCGCCCGTCGAAGAGCTTCCCTTTGAAAACGTGCACTACTGGGGAGAGCTCACCCGCATTCTCAAATACGCCCATACCAATATTTCCTCGACGCTCGGGATCTGCTGGGGCGGCCTGGCGCTCGCCCGGTTCCTCGGTATTGATAAAGTGCACTACCCGGAAAAGATGTTCGGGGTCTATGAAACGGTAAATCTCGACCGGAGCCACCGGATCACCGGCGACATGGATGATCTGTTCTGGTGCGCCCAGAGCCGCCATGCGGGCATACCGGATGACGTTCTCGAAGCGGAAGCGGCCAAAGGAACCGTGCGCCTTCTCGCCTATGCGAAAGGTGCGGGGTACACCATTTTTGAGAGCGCCGACCAGCGCTTCCTCATTCATCTCGGTCACCCGGAATACGAACCGGAAAGAATTGTCAAAGAGTATAACCGCGATCGTGACAAGGGGCGTACCGACGTCCGGATGCCGTTGAACTTTAATATTGACAAGCCGATCAATTCCTGGAGGTCCCACCGAAACGAGTTTTTTTCACAATGGGTAAAATTCGTCCACGAATCGACCACCTACTAAAGCGACCGCAGCGGACTTCCCGGGGGGAGCATGGAAAATTTCAAAGACTGGATGAATGGACGGCTTCCCCGCCTGGTGGACGAACTCGATGTCGCCATTCAGGCGAACGACGAGATTTCCGGAGAAGAAGGGCTGGATTTTTCGGGACGCAATGCCATATGCGAAGTGCTTGACGATGTACTTGCCGTCCTGTTTCCCGGCAGTTTCAGCAAAGAGCCCGTTCCCCGGGATGTGCTTAATTTTTACCTCTCGGACGCCCTCCGGCACATCTCCTTCCGGCTGCTGAAGCAAATTCGCGAAGTACTCCATTACCGCTGCGATAAAGCGGACGCCGCAGGATGTACCTGCGAGAGGCGGGCTGAAGAAGCGCTCATCCGGTTTATTGAAACCCTGCCGTCGATCCGCGCGCTGCTTATTGAGGATATCGATGCCGCTTTCGAAGGAGACCCGGCCGCGCAGGGCAGGGATGAAATTCTCTTCAGTTACCCCTGTGTCGATGCGATTGCAACCTACCGGATCGCCCACCGGCTCCATGAACTCGGCGTGCCGATCATTCCGCGAATTATGACTGAACGCGCGCACTCCCGGACCGGGATCGACATCCATCCAGGGGCGCAGATCGGTTCACGGTTTTTCATCGATCACGGGACCGGGGTTGTCATCGGAGAAACGACGCGGATCGGTCGGAATGTAAAGCTTTATCAGGGCGTGACGCTCGGTGCGCTTTCGCCGTTCGACAGCGAGGGGCATCCGCGAAGGGGAGAGAAACGCCACCCGGATATAGAAGACGACGTCATTATATATGCCAACGCAACTATTCTGGGCGGGGCCACCGTGATCGGTCGCGGCGCAGTGATCGGCGGCAACACCTGGATCATCGCGTCGGTTGAACCCGCGCATCATGTCTATAACCCGGCCACCAACAGCTGATCATTCGGTGATGCTCGAGGGGAACGGCAGGATGGTCAGGCGGTCCGTTCCTGTTTCCTGAACCCCAACCTGAAATAGTTGCCCCGCCCGTCCGATTCCAGCCAGATTCTCCCCTGATGGGCCGTCATGACCATGCGGCAGAAAAAAAGTCCCAGTCCCTTGGAAAAATGGGAAGCCTTGTTGTCGACCCGCGAATACTTCTCGAAGATAGCCTCCCGATGTTCGCTGGGGATGGGGCTTCCGGAGCTGAAGAAGGTAAGGATATTTTCTTTCTCCGTGGTTTGGAAGGTCAGGTTCAGGCTGCCCTCCGATTCGGAATATTTTGCCGCATTTGAAAAGAGATTCTGGATGACGCGCTCGACAAGGTAGGGATCGGCCCTCAGGACAAAATCGTTTTCCGGAGCGGTAATGGCCACGGAAATGCGCTTTTCATCGAAAAGCACGCTGCGGCTGAATTTCTGGGCGATTGCGGCTATCTCTTCAAAAAAGAGGTCACGGGGCTGGAGGGCAAGCTTCCCGTCCTCCATTTTGTTGATATCAAGAAGGTTGGAAGCGAGATTGATGATGTCGATGCACGATTCCTGTGCCAGATCGATGTTGCGAACCGTTTTCCGGTCCTCCGCATGGCGATAAGCAAGCAGTTTTATATGACCGGATATGCCGGCGGCGAAATTCTTGATGTCATGGACGACCGCGCCGGAGAGCAGCTCCTTCATGCGTTCCGACTCGACAAGTTTCAGGTTCGTCGATGCGAGTTGTCGCGCCTTTTCCGAGATATCGGTCGTCTGTGCCTTGACCTTCTCTTCCAGGCGCGCATTGAATCGCTTATAGTCCTCCATGAGACGGGCATTTTCGATCAGAAAACCCGCCTGCACCGAGATGATATTCGCGGCCTTGGCGGCATTGTCGGAAAAAAGACCGGCAACGAGGCGGTTGATAAGGTAAACGCAGCCGAGATATTTGTCCCCGCGTACCAGCGGCACGCACATCGATGAGCCGTTGTCCGGATCAGCGGCGACATCCCCATCGTCGATTCCCCGGGGATCCGGCCACAGCACAATGGCTTTCAGGGATTTTGCCCGGGCCAGGAGGCTTTCCGAAACCGCGATCCCTTCGCACGGCAGGACGCGATTGTCATGGTTCAGGGCAATACTCATTTCCGGCTCGCCGGCACTTCCCTCCAGACGAAGGAGTCCATACTGGGCGCCCGTCGCCCGGATAAGGAGCCCGACGATCCGCTGCAGGAGCGTATCCACATCCTCCGCCTGGGTCAGCGACAGGCTGGCTTCGTAGAGCGTATCGATGCGGATCTGATCGGCAGTTACCGGGATTCCGATGGGGATATCGACCCTTCGTTCGATCCGTTCGCGGTTTTTCGTCAGCCCGGGATCGACGTTGTCCCTGATGCGGTCGCTTTCCACCAGGGCCCCGCAGTTTTCGAACAATTGATAGGCACGATTGAAGTAGTCGCGACCGAGACCCGGCTGGTTATGAATTTCAAAAAACCTTGCATAGCCGGCCAGTGATTTTGCCTCCTCAAATTTCATGTCCAGTTCATGGTGACAGTTTATTGCTTTCAGGAAGAAATGCCGGGCTGTCCGCCTGTGCCCTTTGAAAGCATTGTACCAGGCTATCGCCCGATACGCCGCTCCGCGATGGGCGGGGTACATGATGCCGCGCACAAGCGCCGCAAGGCAAAATTTGCGCAACTCGGTGAGAAGGGCGTGGTCGGAATGGTAGAGCTGTGTTCGGGAATCACCAGAAAAATGCCGGTTAAAATACTCTTTGATGAGGATTTCGCAGCGGTCGGAGAATGCTTCTGCGACATATTCCTGCATGAGATTATTCCGCTTAATACTATCGATTATTGATTCGGAAAGGTCGTAGGCACCTTTAATTTGGTCATTCAAAAGAATTTTTTTTGTGATAAAAATATTGCAAAATGCTTTATTCAACGGGATACTGAAGAAATTTGTTTCTCTTTCTTCAATGACCGTTGCCCAATCAGAAGGATCATCTTTACCTCCTAAAAACTTAATATAGGTCAAAAACATGTGTGTAGTAGCAACGCCTCGGTGATCATTGCATTCATCGTCAAGATTCAGCAAATTAGTAATCATGGATTCGCTTTTTAAAAAATTTCCTTTTTTTAACTCTGCGCACACAATTGTTTCGAATGGAACTATCTGACCCCACAGATCCCCAATGCTTCGGTATTGGTCGATGCTTTCATTCAAATCCCCTTCGCTTTTTTTCCACTCGGCATTATAATAGGATGTTACGCCTCCAAAGGAGTGCGCGAATGCAAGAACGTCTCTGCGGTTAGCTTTTTTGGCGATCGAAATCGCCTTTAAATAATATTTGTGGGACCTTTTCTTCATAAGCAGGAGGAAGGAGCAAACATTGTGATAGGCATATGTTTCCGCTTGTTCCGCACAGCTTTTTAGCGTATCGGCAATATTGAGTGCCTTAAAATGAGCGTACTGCACCAGCAGAATATTTTTATAAAATAAAGAGAAAGAAAGCCTGTTCAGGATTTTTGCGGACAGCTTCTTATCCGGGCTATCGCTTTTCTTTATGAATGATTTCAATCCCAGAGATAGTCCTATTTGTTTTATGATTTCTAGTATCAAAACTCCCATGATAAGAAAATTATTCGAATAAAATCGAATTCCCAATTGAGAAAGACCTTCAAAGAAATAGCTGATTGATTCATCGAAGTTACCGGTATTGTGATGAATTGTTCCGATTTTAAATTTGAGGTTAAGAATGGTTGTCTTATCGAGTTTTTCTTCTTCCAGGAGCCTGCGAAATATTTTCAGCGCCTGTTCATTCCTTCCTGTCAACATCAGGACTTCGCCGCATTCGATATGCATCCTTGCAACATCGATGGGAGCGGCAATACCGACCCCCTCACAGTGTGCTATCATGAGCTGGGCTTTGGTGAAATATCGCGAAGCAATATCGAGCGCAATCTTTTCAACGGCATAACGCGCAGCCTCGTAGCTCAGCGATATGGACCTGGAAAGGTTTTTACTTTTCAAATACGCTTCAGCGGCATGAAAGAGATATTCACGATCCCGGGCCGCCAGGGTTTCGTAGGTCTCCCCGAATTTTTCATACAGAAGGAATTTCCTGTCCTGGGGTATTTGCCGGCGTATCGATTCCTGAATGTAATCATGCGAAAATCGGAAATCGGCCCCGAGCCGCGTCCGAAAAAATCCGGCACGGTCGAGCTTGTCGACTATGGCATCCGAATCGACCGCGGAAAATCCTCCCACGGATTCGATAATGCTTTTTTGAAAATTGCCTTCGGCCAGCGAGGCGGTTTCGAGCCACTGAAGTTCGCGGGGATCGAGCTCACTGAGTTTCTGGAGAATCAGTGAGAGCGGATCGAGTTTATCCGGTAATCGGGAAAGGTCGCTTACCGAGAGGGACCAGCCCTTCTCGGTCATGCGTACAATAAAGTGGTTTACCAGGAATCGGAATGCTTCGGTAAGGGCGAACGGCGAGCAATCGGTTTTTGTCGCCAGAAGATCCACCAGCCGTTCCATTTCATCCACTTTGCCGAACCGTGAACTGATAAGATCGCCGATTTCCAGACGATTAAAAGCCATAATCGGGAGAAATTTCTTGAACCCGATATTGCGCAGGTCGAATTCAAATACATGGAGTTCTCCTTCGAGCCGATCGGCCCGAAGCGTAGTCAGGATCATGCAGGGAGTCTGCGCCCGCAAAAGTCGCCGGATGATTTCGAAGGAAACCCGGTCTATCCATTGGAGATCGTCGATAAAAAACATGAGCGGCTTGAAAGAGCAGAGGGTTGCGAGAAGGGTAAACAGCACATGCGCGGTACGGTCGGCCTCTTTCTCGGACTCAACGATATCGATGGGCAGTACCTCGCGGAAGAACGGCTTCATTTCCGGAACCATGCGGCAGATGACGCCTGAATAATCAATCAGGAGTTTTTCGGCGGTGACGGAAAAAGCATCGATCGTTTCTTTCCCGCCGGCATTTATGTTTGAAATGAAATCAAGTGCAAGGTGCCGGAATATGGAATAGGGCTGCTGGGGCGTAAAACTGTTACATTTTACCGACAGGAAAAAGACCTTGTCCAGGGAAGCCATGCTCCGGAATTCCTGCACGATTTCGGATTTCCCTATGCCGGATTTTCCGTGGATGCATATCGAGACCGGGCTTCCCTGGAGAAACTGTTCGAGCGCGTACTTGCAGGTGTCTATTTCCCGGCTCCGTGCGATGAAAAGCCGTGAGCGGTTAACGGCAATGATGGCATCCTGCCTTCCGGCAACGAAGTTGTGATGGGATTCGCTCCTGAGGTGCTCCATCGCAGCGGCGAGGTCGTGGTTGAACCCGGCGGCGGTCTGATACCGTTCGGCGGGGGTGGGCTTGAGCGCCTTGAGCAGGATTGCATTGATGGAGAGCGGTACCCGGTGGAGGGGCTGAACCTCGGTGCGTATCGCCTGATTGAGAAGCTCTTCTACGGTATTGTCCGTGAGTTCAAAGGGCATGCTGCCGGAAAGCATCTGGTAGAGTACCAGGGCGGCTCCATAAAGATCGGTTCGCGAATCGATTTTAAAGGCGGTAAATCCCATCTGTTCCGGTGACAGGTAAGGAAAGGAGCCGACTACGCTGCCTTCCGGTATCCGGGCCGCCTCGCCTTCCGTCATGGAAAACCCGAATTCGAGGAGTTGAAGACCCTTGTCATCGTCAATGTACAGGTTTGCCGTATTGATGTTGCAATGAACGATGCCGCGGCAATGGATATATTCCAGCGCGTCAAGAAGCTGCCGGCAGATATGCAGCGCTTCGAGCGGCATGAAGGTCGATGCGGAAAGGAGCGCCGCAAGCGTCTTTCCCTTACGGTAGGGATAGGCTATGGAATCGACGGAGTTCTCGCCCAGCGAAAAAACCGGCTTTGCAATGTTTCGGTGATTCAGGGCGGAAACGATATCCATTTCATGCTTGAACCGCAGTTTACGGCGCAGAAGGCCCGTATTCGCCTCCGGCATCTCCCTGAGGCATTTAAGCAGGAACTGCTCCCCGCTTTCCCGATGACGGATGACCGAGACGTCGCTGTCGCCCGAGGAAGAGAGCGCATTGAGGTATTCATAGCTGGCCGACATGGTTTTTGTTGTCATTGAGCGTTCCTGCTTATGTTAAGTTTTTCTTTATATGACCCGGTGTAACTATCCCAAAATAAGATTGTTAGACTATGTTATTGTACCCATTAATGCCGGACGGCGGCAAGGGAAAAAAATGCCGGTTGGGACGATAGAGGGCTTTGAGAAATTCATACCTCTACCTGTTGGGGGGATTAAAAAAGCAGATACTATATATTGAAATTATACGAATCGGCCGCAAGCGACCGATTCGGCGGCAAGGTCAGACTTTTTCGCGAAGCATGCGTTTAAAGGATTTCATGAGAAAAGGGGATTTGGCGGATTCTTCAGTATTTCCCATATCCTGAATGAATTTGACAATCCGAGGCTTGAAAGGCAACATGTCCTCGGTTTCAAAAGCGATTTCAATTATGCAGCTTTTCTTCTCCTCTTCATATTTTTTGAATGAGGAAGTAATGCTCGTATGCAAAGAATCAAGGTCCGTAATCTTATAGTAGCCTATTGAAAAAGAATCGGCCAGCTTTTCCAGGTCAGGTACATAAATTTCTGTGCAATACTGAAGATCATTATAGAGGATCTTCTGGGACCATTCTACCATCCCATACGATTTATCAACAAATATCATCCAGATAATGGGAATATCATATTGCCGCGCAGTTGCTATCTCCATTCCATTCATTAAAAACGAACCATCCCCGCAAATGGAAATGACCAATTTCTCCGGGCAGGCAATTTTTGCTCCTATGGCGCCCGATACACCCTGGCCCATGGTATAATTTCCAAATAAGGCGGAATAGCCGGATTCTCCTGTTTGTAGGTGGCGGTAGGAGGCACAATTGTTAGCGCCCATATCGCTGATGATGATAGCGCGGTTTTTGGCCAGCTCGGAGATTTCCTTGTAAATACGTGCCGGTCGCAGAGGGAGGTGATTGTCTGCCATATCTTCCCAGAGCAATGAATTTTCCTTAATAAAGTCCCTTTGAAAGGTCTCATCAAAAAATGGTGTTTGAATTCTGTGCGCGAGTTCATCGCTTAATAAATCGAGAGTCGTGCCGAGGTCGCCGCAAGCTGACAATTGAACCGGGTAATTTCTTCCAATATCCAGCCCGTCAATGTCGATTTGAATCAGTTTGTCTCCAAATAAATCAGGGTCATATTTAACCGTTGAAAACTCACTGAACTCCTGGCCAACGGATAGAATAATATCGCTCTTTTTAATAAAGTATTCGGCCGACCGGTGCCCATAAACATCCAATATGCCTGCAAAAAGGGGCGAAAATTCATCAAAAAGGCCTTTGGCACTTGCTGATAGCACCACCGGTATGCCGAACAGTCGACTAAATTTTTTAATGGATGCAGAAATGTTGGGGTACCCCGCTCGATGACCGATAAAAAGGATCGGTCTTTTGCTTGCGGATAATTTATTTGCAATAGAAATAATTTTATCATGCTCTGCGGAGCTATCCTTAATATTCCGATATTGTTCAACCGCCAGGGGCATAAAATCTACCTTCTTTTCAAGGAAATTAATTGGAACAAGTAAATGCACCGGACCATTTACCTTGTTTAACCCGTTCCTGAAAAGATCCTGAATATAAGCCGCAATATTTTCAGGATGGAGGCAGGTAATAGTCTTCTTAGTAATGCATTTCATAATATCGGCTATTGAATAGGAATTTCCCAGGCCGCTATCTTCCTGGAGCATATTTTTGCCTTGAAATTGTATCGGAACTATTGGCGTCAGAATAAAGCAGGGAAGGTTAGATTTGTATAATTCTGCAATACCGGCCAGGAGGTTCATTGCTCCCGGGCCGGCGGTGGCCATGATCAGCGCAGGTTTTTGCGCAAATTTTGCGTAATGACCCGCCATATAAGCACCTGCGCTCTCATGTTTAACAGAAATAAACTTTATCGATGAATGCTTCAATGCTTTAAAGAAGGCGAGATAATGAGACCCGGTTATCCCGAATGCATACTCAATGCCTTCCGCTTCCAGGCATTTGACAATTACGTCGGCAACTTTCATTTCCATGATTTCATTCCTGTTCGAAAGAAATGTTTTGAGGAATCTTGTGCGGCCCGATCGCTCCGGCACACCACCGTGAAAATTCTTCCCCGGCACCGTTCGAATTATTCTTCAATCTGATTTTTGCTTTCATCCGGTCCCCGGTCAACGGGTCATAATCGCTCCAGAGCTCCACGCCGGAAACGTTCCCATGGTGCAACATCAGCCGCCGCACCTCTTCGGGGTAGATCTTGTTTCCGGCGACATTGAACATTTTTTTTATAAGGCCGAGAAAGTAAATATTGCCCGTATTGTCTCTTTTGCCGTAATCTCCCGAATGAAGCCAGCCGCCCCGCAGCACCTTTTGGGTTGCATCCGGACGATTGAAATACCCCTTCATGACGTTGCCGCCGCGAATGCAGATTTCGCCCTTTTCATTTGAGGGTAGTTCCCTCCCGACATCGTCGAATATTCCGACTTGGTAATCGAGCAGGGCCGGACCCATTGAGTCGGCGGCGAACGGTCTGCTGCGGGATTGCGAGGTGCATACAGGGGAGGCTTCGGTAAGACCGTACCCTTCATACAGTTGTGCGGCAAATTTCCTTTCAAACCTGTCGCGAAGAGACGCCGGCAGCTTATACCCGCCGGTGATGAGCTGGAAAGCCTGCCGGCAGACTTCGTGCATGCGGGAGGATTTGCTCAGCAAATAATAGACGAGCGGGACGCTGTAAATATGTGAAACATTATGGACGAGAAGGTCATCGACGATTGTGGAGAGATTTTGAATATCGGAAATATCGGCTATGACCAACGATCCCCCGCCGACGACCGGCGAAATCAGACCGTTCTGGATTCCGAACAGATGGTGATAGGGGAGCATTGCACAGGTGGTCGAGTCTTCGCGGACCCGGATATCTTCGTACATTGCCTTTGCGTTCGACAAAATATTGGCATGGGTCAGCATTGCCGCCTTTGCATACCCGTCTTCAGCCGCCGTATAGAGCATGAGGCAGACGTCGCCGAGTTGCGACACCAGCGACGGTTCCATACGGTAGTCGGTAAGGTCGATTTCCCCGGCGAAATCGAACTCGATCGGCGCTTCGTCGATGCGCATGATCGCCGCCGGCGGAGTGTCGGCGAGCATCTCCTCATACTCAAGCGCTCCGGTTTTCGGATCCACGAGCAGACAGGTCCGGCCCGACTTGAGTATACCCAGAAAACCGATAACGGTTTTTATATGGTTGGGAGCATGCAGGTAAACAATCGGGGAGTTGGACCGGGCATGATCGTCGAGGTAGCGTGCGACGGCATCGACGGCATTGTCAAGATATCCGGCGGTAAAAACCCGATTGCGGAAAACAATACGGTTGAAGCGGATATGGTCGGTAAGCATAGGGTATCGATCGATTCGTCCTGACGGGCAGTCGGGTTGCTCAACCGGTGAAGCCGGCGATCCGGCCGGCCGGAAAAGAGTCTCCGGGAATCATCCTCAGCAGGTTGTCGATCGTCGGTTGTTCCATGAAGCTCAGCGGAAGTTCAACGCCGAATTCCTGCTCAATCCCGGCAGCGATGCCGACCAGAACCAGCGAATCGATGGGAACCTGTTCGAAAATAGACCGTGCGGGATCGATTCCCGCGAGATCGACATTGAAGTCCCGGTCGAGGAGCGCGGATAGCCTTTCGTACACCGGCAATGCAGCCATGGGATCAGAGACCTCCCGGAAAAAGTGTTTCTTTCCCGCACGAATAGGCCGGCGGGATATCGTAACGATCAAGCTCTTTTGAATATAATTGAATTTTTTCCTTCGTAATCTTTCCTCTGCCAAGCGATGGCGGAAGACCGGGGTTCATGGTCATCAGGATTCCTTCGGTCATGCATCCGTAAAGGTGATCCGGTGCGGCAAGGCCGATATCGAATCCCGGGTCCACCGCTGCGGGAAGTTTTGCGATGCCGCCGTGGTACAGGGTGATATCGGACCGGCGGCCGGCATCGATCTTGACATTAAGCGGTGCGGACGCATCGCACACGATGGTGCCGGGAAGGAAATCTTCCGGGCTGAAGAGCGGTTGATAGGCGCTCGTTACGAACACCACCACGTCGGCGTTTTTGATTGCGGCATTGTTGTCGGTGGTGATCTCCAGTTCGCAGGAAAACCCGTTCCGGTGCGCAGCGGCAAACTGATCGAGAATCGCCCGGTTCCGGGCGCTCAGTACCATTTTCCCGACCTTATCGCCGAACCACAGGCAGACACCGCCGCCGATATCGCCCGATGCGCCGATAACCGCAATTGCCGCCTCAGAAAGGTTGCGATGGCGGCTCGCCATGAGCTCCTCGATGGAGCGGACGATGAGTGCCGCCGTCGTGGTATTGCCGGAGGTGAGTGCGATGCCGTAGCGGCGGGCTATCGCCTCCTCCTTTCCCTGAAGCACGATGGAGGTAAAGGCGCCGAGTGCAGCGGCAGAACATCCCTCGTCGGCGGCAATGGCAACGGCCTTCTCGACTTTTTCGATGACCGTCTTGAGGCTGATGTCCCGCATCTCCGGGAGAAAGGGAACCATGACCAGTATGCCGTCCACGGCATTTTTCCCATCGAATGAAATATCGGTCCAGGAACTTGCCTTGTAAGAGGGTGTCCACTCGAACAGCTTCAGGATCAGTTCGTCACGAAAGGATTTGCCCGGTTTGAGAAAGTTGATGTACGCCCGGTAAAGCGGCATATCCAGCGGATGGCCGATGAGAGCAAACTTGGGTCTGCGGTCGGTCATATGATTGCGGGGGCCTGGAATGGTAAGACGCACATTGCTGTTTAGTAAACTGCGTTCCGGTCGTCTTGCTCCGCTGCCTGTTTGTAAGTCCCGGCAGGCTGAAAATCAATCATGGCTATCGGTTGCACCGGCGGGACAGCGGCACGTGTCCCGTCTTCCCGGCATGTCGGACCGGGACCCGCATCGTTGACCTTATTCCTGCGATATCCTGATTTTTTCGCGCATCCAGCGAAACTGGTCGTCGTTCAAATGGTCCGAGAAGCGGATCCGTACGGTATTGCGCCCTTCATCCCGAATGACCTCCCTGAGCGGGAAAGCGGTATTACCGACGGTAAACGTTTCCATAGGCGGCAGATCGGCTTCTTCCGCGAGAAAGCTCAGGCCGTCCCTTGTCAGGTCCAGGAGCCGGATCGGAACTTCCTGCGCATCACCGAAGACGAGGGCTTCCTGCGGCCCGGAGGCGGCCGACTTCAGCCTTCCACTCGCCAGGGTGAGGCGGGAAACCAGAACTTTCAAGAGCTCCTCTTCGACAGGACTGCGAAAAACGAAATGGCAACGGTTCTGCGATTCGTTTGCATAGATTGCCGCAACATCGAGCATGATGCCGGCAAGGGAGAGAGAGCCGTTTTTCGGGATATCCGGAACGAAATGCGTCATCATTCCCCCGGCGGAAAAATTAAGGATGCATAGATTCAGCGACCAATCGTTAAGCATGCATGCATGATGATTCCCTATTGCATGCCGGATGTGCCCCCGTTCATTGCGGGCCGTCGAGCAGAGTTCCTTTTTTACCGCGGCCATCATGGAATCCATGTTGCTCTTCATTTTATCGTACAGTATATGACCGAGCACCTCTTCAATAACCGGAATCCCCAGGTTATACTGAATTTCGAAGCGGATACTGATCCCGGAATCGATGTTGTCCCTGATAGTCCAGCAGCCGTTGATGGCGTCGAAATCCCCTTCAATGGATTTGAAGACAATTTCATAATTCGCCGGATTGAAATAATCCTTTTCAACCCAGGTGAGCGGGGCATCCTCTATTGAGATAAACCATTGCGAGGTACCGTCTTCCCCGTTGCGACCGGTGACCTCTACCTTGTCGACATTGTCCATGATCTGCGGGTATCGCTCATAATTGCTGATGATATTCCAGGCATTTTCCTTGCGAAAATATCCATCGAGGACCACTTCCGTTGAAACTTTTTCAAAAGCCATGACATCTCCGGACTACCGGGGTTCGATCGTAAAAAACGGGGGCAGGTTCCCCCTATGCGGCAGCATCGGTGCAACGCCGCGAGTCCCATTGCCGACAGGATCAATATACTAATTTGACCATGGAAAACAAACATAAATATCATGGCGGCAAGATTTGCCCGGCGCCGGGGGGTCGCTGCAGGAGCGTTCGTCAGGATGTAAAGTTTTTGACCGTGTAATGAAAGGTCGTTGAGGGGACCGATTCATCGCAGGCGATCCAGATCCGGCCATTCATGGCTTCGACCGCCATTTTTGCAAAGGTAAGCCCCAGGCCGAAATTTTTAAATCCGGACCGGCTGGCCGCAATTTGTACGCTGGAGAACTTATTGAATATCGCTTCACGCGCCGATTCTTCGATAAAAGAACCGGTATTCGAGACGCTGACGGCAACGCAGCCGTCATCTTTTTCCGAAAACTCCACCGAAACCGTCGAGTTATCCGCTGCAAAGCGCAAGGCATTGCTGACAATATTGACCAGCACCCTTCCAAACATATCCTTATCGGCGGTGATGGTGAGATCGCTCCTGCAGCGATAAACGATCGAGACGGCAATATCCGCATCGGCGGAAACCGGGTCGAGAAAAAGAGCGAGCGTTTCTTCGACCATCTTCTGAAGAATAAACGGTTCATTCCGGGCGACAACCGCCCCGTTTTCAAATTTTGAGACGCTTACAATATTATTAATCATCATAACGATCTGATCGGAGGCCCGCTCCGCCTGGCTGAATCCGATTTTCTGCAGGTCCGACAGGCTATCCTGAGGCAGGGACATGCGCAGCAGCTCTATGCCGCCGGTGATCCTCTGCAGAGGGTTCTTCAGGTCATGAAAAAGAATGCCGAGGTAGAGATCGTTGAGCTGCAGGTTCTTTTTCCGTTCGACCGCGCCGGTTGCCTTGGCAATAAATATCTTCTCGTCAAATGGCTTGGTCATGTAATCGTAGGCACCACGGCGCATGCATTCGAGGCCGATCTCAAGCTTATCCTCGGAGGTAAACATGATCACCTGTACATAGGAGTTCTTCTTCTTGATCAGGGATAGCAGCTCGATTCCGTTCATCACATGGCCGAGATTGATGTCGAGCAGGATAATGTCGAGATCGGGGTTTTTCGTCAGATAATTTTCAACGCGAAGCGGATTCTGTTCGAATTCCGCGTTGAATCCGAGATACTGGAGAAGCTCGGAAATGCCCTTGGCAATCAGATACTCATCGTCGATAATGAGCACCCGGCTTCTGCCGGATGGCGAGGCAATAGGCAAAATGACTCCCTTCAGGAACACAGCGGACAAGATATGCCAAATAATACCACTATGTATTTTTGTCGGCAAGAACGATTTAACGGGTCCGGAGGACGTTTTGGCAATGGATCTTGAACTATATACCATTCGGCAGCGCTTCAACCGGTCGTGCAGTGAAAATATAGCTGAGGCGGTAAAGCGGGAAATGGCAGCGGTGCAAAACCGCCTGATCCCGGGGGCGGCGATCGCCATAGCCGCCGGGAGCCGCGGTATTTCCGGGTTGGATCAAATTGTGAGGTCGGTTGTTGCTGCGGTGAGGGAGGCTGGTTGCCGGCCGTTCATCGTGCCGGCGATGGGAAGTCACGGCAGCGGCAGCGCAGAAGGGCAGTCCAGGATCCTCGCAGAGGCGGGGATAACCGAACAAAACGTGGGAGCACCGATCCGCTCGTCCATGGAAGTCATTGAATTACCGGTTTCAGATTTTGGCCACCGGGTATTTATGGATCGCAATGCCTTTGAATCCGATGGCGTTATTCTTATAAATCGCATCAAACCGCATACGGATTTTCATGGCCGGTATGAAAGCGGCCTTGTAAAAATGGCGGTTATCGGGCTTGGGAAACACGCCGCGGCAGTGGAAATTCACTCATTCGGGATTCCCGGTCTCCTTGAGCGGGTTCCGCAATCGTTCCACCAAATCTTGCAATCCGGAAAAATCCTGTTCGGTCTGGCGGTCGTTGAAAATGCCTACGATCGGCCTGCCCATATTGAGGCCATTCCTGCGGAGCGCATCCTGGACCGGGAGCCCGAGCTTCTGGATTTGGCTCGCCGGAACATGCCCCGGCTGCCGGTAGAGGACATCGACGTGCTGATCCTGGATCGGATGGGGAAGGAAATAAGCGGCGTGGGCATGGATCCGAACATCATCGGCCGCCTCGGGATTCGCGGGCAACCGGAGCCGGTTTCCCCGCGCATAAAGGCGATCATGGTTTCGGCACTCTCCCCGCATTCGTATGGAAATGCAATCGGCATGGGACTTGCCGATGTCATTACCCGGAAGCTTTATGATTCGGTCGATTTCGAAGCCATGTATGTCAATGTGCGGGCAAGTCTCTTTCTGGAGCGGGTGAAGGTGCCGTTTATCGCCGAATCCGATGCCGAAGGGTTTTGCCTGGCGCTCAAGTCTTGCGGGAGAATCGAAGCCGGCGCCGAACGGGTGGTGCGGATTCGCGATACGCTGAGCCTGGAAACGGTCCAGGTTTCGTCATCAATTCTGCAGGAACTGGGTGAGCGTGTCGAGGTCCTGGGTGCTGCACGGTCGGCATTCAACGGGCAGGGTGCACTCGTAAAAGCTTTTGAGGAGTAGCTGCGGGGGGAAGGGTATTTTTTTTAAGATAGGAGTTCAATGAACAGAGCAGCAGGCATATTCCTCCATCCAACATCGTTGCCATCGCGGTTTGGAATCGGCGATTTCGGCGAGTCCTCCCGGCGATGGATCGATCTGCTGGCTGCAAGTCATCAGCAGCTCTGGCAGGTGTGCCCCCTTGGCCCGACGGGCTACGGCGATTCCCCCTACCAGTGCCTGTGCTCCTTTGCGGGCAATACGCTGCTGATAGCTCCGACGCTTCTCCCGGATCTCCTGACCAAAGATGAAATTCAGGATTTTCCCCACCTGCCCGATGATGCGGTGGATTACGGTCGCGTCATTCCGGAAAAGGAGAAGCTCTTCCTCAAGGCCTATTCTCGATTCAGGGATACGCCTGAGTTTACGGCCTTTTGCGAGAAACAGCGGCCATGGCTGGACGATTTCGCGCTCTTCGCCGTCATCAAGGCGCGGCACGAGGGCAGGGCCTGGGTAGGGTGGGACGCTCCCCTCAGGCTTCGGTTTCCTCACGCCCTCGGTAAATTTCAGGAGGCTGAGAAGGACACCATCCGCTTCCATAAGTTCCTGCAGTTTATCTTCTACCGCCAGTGGGCGGAACTGCATGCATACGCAAAGAGTAAAGGCGTGCGGATCATCGGCGATATGCCGTATTATGTCGCGGGCGACAGCTCGGATACCTGGAGTTCGCCGCATCTCTTTGAACTCGATGACCAGGGGAACCAGTTGCGTCTCGGCGGCGTGCCGCCCGATTATTTCAGTGAAACCGGACAGCTCTGGGGAAATCCTCTCTACCGCTGGGATATCATGCGGCAGGACGGCTTCGCCTGGTGGATACGACGCATCGGAAAGGCGCTTGAGCTGGTGGATTTCCTCAGACTCGACCACTTCCGGGGGTTCGACTCCTATTGGGCAGTGCCGGGCGGAAGTGCGAATGCCGTGAACGGGACCTGGGAGGATGGTCCGGGAGAGGAATTTTTTACCGCTGTCAGGAAGGCTATCGGTGAGGCTGCCCTCATTGCCGAGGACCTGGGCGATATCACCCCCCGGGTCGAGATGCTTCGGCGCCGGACCGGCCTGCCCGGCATGAAAGTGCTGCAATTTGCCTTTGACGGTAATCCGGATAATATCTACCTTCCGAGCAACGTCAATGCCGACAGCATCATGTATTCCGGCACGCACGATAACGATACCTCCCTGGGGTGGTTTGCCTCCCTGGGCAGCAAAGAGCGAACCTTTGTCAGCCGTTACCTCGGGTGCACCGGGCATACCTTCATCGAACGTTTCCTCCGACTGGCCTACCAGTCGCCTTCGCGTTTCTGCATCATTCCCCTCCAGGATATTCTCGGGCTTCCCGGAAAAGACCGCATGAACACACCGGGAAGCGAGAGCGGCAACTGGCGGTGGCGCGTGGCGGAGAAATACCTGCATGAGAAATATTTTACCCAGGCTGCAGACTTTACCGATGTCTATGGAAGATCGGACCGCGCCGCCGATACCGCGAAGGGCGCCTGAAGCATGGAAAAAACGGAAGTAGTCATCATCGGTGCCGGCGTTGTCGGGCTTGCCCTGGCGCAGCGCCTCTCGCGTACCGGCACCGGCGTCGTCGTGGTGGAACGCTGCGATTCCTTCGGCCGCGAAACCTCATCCCGCAACAGTGAGGTCATCCATGCCGGGTTCTATTATCCATCCGGTTCGCTCAAGGCCCAGCTTTGCACCGAGGGAAACCGGCTTCTGTACGACTTCTGCCGGGAGCATGCGATTCCCCATCGTCGCCTTGGAAAACTCTTGGTCGCACTTTCGCAAGAGGATGAGAAGGCGGTCAACGCCTTGTTCATGCAAGGTGCCGCAAACGGCGTCGAAGGGCTTGCCATTCTTGACGAGAAGGGTGTTGCCCGGCTGGAACCGAGCCTCCCGGGACGCACCGGAATGTTCAGCCCGTCAACCGGCATTCTCGATACCCATGCATTCATGAAGCGGCTGGAGCAGATTGCTTCCGGTCAGGGAGTTATCTTTGCCTATAACTGCGAAGCGATAGCCGTCAATCGCATGAATGGTCGCTATGAAATCGCGGTCGCCGACACCGACGGCTCGACGCTCACGCTCTCATGCGGCGTCGTGATCAATGCCGCCGGGCTCGGTGCTGATCGCATCGCAAGCCTGGCAGGCATCGATCCGGACCTCGCCGGATACCGGATACGATTCTGCAAGGGGGAGTACTTCGAGGTTGCGCCGCGTCATCGGGGGAAGCTCTCCCACCTGGTCTATCCTGCGCCCTCAGCGATCAGCCTGGGTATCCATTGCGTTATCGGCCTCGACGGAAACCTGAAGCTCGGACCCAATGCCTTCTTCGTTGACTCGATAAATTACGGCGTCGATCCGGCGCACGGTAAGGAGTTTTTCCGCGCGGGCCGAACCCTTTTCCCGTTTATCGAAGAGAGTGACCTTTCGCCGGGAATGGCCGGCATCAGGCCGAAGCTGCAAGGAAACGGGGAGAGTTTCAGGGATTTCGTCATCCGGGATGAGCGCGAACGCGGCCTTCCCGGCTTTATCAACCTGGTGGGAATCGAGTCGCCGGGCCTCACCGCGTCGTTGGCAATTGCAAAATATGTGGAGAGTCTGCTCTCCCCCGGCGCATGACCAATCGGTCCGCTGCGAGCCGCCCGGCTCAGCTGTTCAATACCCGGCGGGAGCTCAGAGAGGAAGTGAACGCTGAATATAGGCCGAATAATCGCGAACGATCGGCGTATACGACTCTTTCATGAGCGGTGAGGAGATGATGAAATCCGCCGTCGACCGGTTGCAGGCGGATGGAATATTATACAGTACCGTGATGCGCAGAAGTGCTTTTACATCGACATCGTGCGGCTGCGGCTGCATGGGGTCCCAGAAGAAGATAAGCACATCTACTTTGCCTTGCGAGATGAGCGACCCAAGCTGCTGATCGCCGCCAAAGGGTCCGGATTTAAGTTTTACAACCGGGTGCTTGAGCTTATTTCCCTCGCCGATCTTTCTCATCAGGGCCTCTTCAACGAGCGTTCCCGTGGTACCGGTGCAGACAAGCTTATGGTTCAGAATGGCCTCCCAATTCCATTCCGTCCATTCGAGGAGGTCTTTCTTGCAATTATCGTGAGCAACGAGGGCAATACGTTTTGAAGAACCCATGGCATCTCCTTTCTTTTGATCGAAGAATTCAGTATAAAATATACCTGATCGATCCGGAAGGGGTACCATCGGGGCGCGCGCGAGGGGAAAAATGGGAAGTTCCCGGGGATAACGTCGCAATCAGGTTACTCTGATATTTCATAAAAGAAGCATCATCAACCGTCTCCGGTTGATTCGTCTTCATACGTGATCTATTTTTGACGGCTTACCCGACATCGAACTTCTTACAACAAACCGGCTGAAAAATCCAATGGCAAAATCACTGAAATACTCTGATGCAGGCGTCGATCTGGGTGTATGGAACCTCGCAAAGAAGCGAATCGGCGAACTCGTGAGCTCGACATTTACCGATGCTGTTGTCGGCGGGTTCGGCCAGTTCGGGGGAATGTTCAGCGCTGCATCCCTGAAAACCATGGCCGATCCGGTGCTCATCTCCTCGACCGACAGTGTCGGCACCAAGGTAAAAGTTGCCTTCGAAACCGGCATCCATTCCACGGTCGGGGAGGATATAGTCAATCATTGCATCAACGATATCCTGGTACTTGGCGCCCGCCCGCTCTTCTTCCTCGACTACATAGGCATCAACAAGCTTATCCCGGCTGTTGCAGAGCAGATAATTCAAGGGCTCGCCCGCGCGTGCAAGGCCGGCGGATGCGTTCTTATCGGCGGCGAAACCGCCGAAATGCCGGGCGTTTATTCTGTCGGAGAGTATGACCTGGTGGGGTGTATCGTCGGTGTTGTCGACAGGAGCGGTATCGTCGATGGCCGTACCATAACCGCCGGCGATACGGCTATAGGGCTTCGTTCCAGCGGGCTCCATACCAATGGTTACAGCCTGGCCCGGAAAATTGTCCGGGAGGTTGCAGGCAGGAAGTACTCGGACCCCTTTGAGCCGGCGGGCAGGACGTTCGGCGAGGTGCTCCTGACACCGCATCGCGCTTACAGTCCGGTACTCTCACTCATGAGTCGCGGATTGATAAAAGGATGTGCGCACATTACCGGCGGCGGGTTTCAGGACAACATCGACCGGGTGCTGCCCGGAAATTGCGACGCGGTCATCGATACCGGCACCTGGAAGCCGGACCCGATCTATAAATTTATGCAGGATGCCGGGAATGTGGAATCGGAAGAAATGTACCATACCTTCAATATGGGCATCGGCATGGTGTTGGTCGTCGATTCCGGCAATGTCGGACCGGTGCTCAAAGCTCCTGAAATCGCGGGCTTTGAGCCGAGGGTCATAGGACGGATCGCCGGCGGAACCGGGAAAGTGGTTCTGGAATAGGATCCCCATGCCCCGGCCCCTCTACCTTTACAATACCGCCGCACGTGCAAAAGAGCTCTTTGCACCCCAGCATGATACGGTAGGATTGTATTGCTGCGGTCCAACGGTTTATAACTACGCTCATATCGGTAACCTGCGAACCTATATCTTTGAAGATATCCTTAAGCGCGCTTTACTCTCCCTGGGCTACCCGGTGCGGCATATCCTCAATATCACCGATGTCGGTCACCTGGTGTCCGATGCCGATGCCGGTGAAGATAAAATGGAGAAAAGCGCACGGAAGGAGGGGAAAAGCGTATGGGAGCTGGCGGCCTTTTACACGCAGAAGTTCATGGAAAACCTTCACGATCTCAATATAGTGCAAGCGGATCTCTTCCCGAAGGCCACCGACCATATTCCTCAAATGATCGCCATGGTTCGGGAGCTCGAAACCCGGGGTTTTACCTATCGCACGGATGATGGTATTTATTTCGATACCACAAAGTTCCCTGCCTATGGGGAGTTTGCGCGGCTCGATCCGGACTCCATAAGACCGGGGGAACGGGTCGCGATGGGTGCAAAGCGGTCGCCAACCGATTTCGCACTCTGGAAATTCTCGCCGAAGAGTTCAAAACGACAGATGGAGTGGGAGAGCCCCTGGGGAGTCGGTTTTCCCGGATGGCATATCGAGTGCAGCGCTATGTCTCTTGCCTATCTGCCGCAACCGATCGATATCCATGCCGGAGGATCCGACCATGTACGGATTCACCACACCAATGAGATTGCGCAGTCCGAGGCGGCTACCGGCAGGAAATTCGTCCGCTTCTGGCTGCACGGTGAATTTCTCGTCATTGACCGGGCCAAAATGGCCAAGTCGGGCGGCAATTTCATTACCCTCGATTCGCTCAAAAATGAACATATTCCTCCCCTGGCCTATCGGTTGTTCTGCTTCAGTGCCCACTACGCCAGCCCGCTGACGTACAGCCCGGAAGGGATTAAGGGCGCCAAAGCGAGTTATTTTAACCTTCTCCGAAGCTTAGCCGGAACTTCCGATGTCGCGGACCCCGGCGATCCGGCCACGAATTATTATCCCGAGGCAATCCCGCGAATTCTTGATGATTTCTATCAGGCGGTCTACGATGATCTCAACATGCCCAAAGCCATGGCAGCTCTCTGGGAGATCGTTCACGATGAAACCATACCGCCGGGACTGCGAAGGGCAGCGGCAGGGAAGGCCGATGAAATTCTCGGGCTCGATCTCCTTGCAGGGAATCCGCAACCGTCTTTGGAGGAATTCGCAGGAATAAGCGGTCCGATACGAGTTTATTCTGCAGGCATGCTGACCGACCTGCAAAAGAGGGAGATCGTTACTAAAGTCGGAGAGCGTCAGAGGGCACGGGGCGATAAGAACTGGGCAGCCGCCGATTCCCTGCGCCAGGAGTTGCTGCAGTTTGGCGCCATTGTCAAGGATCTGTCCGACGGCAGCGCTGAGGTGACTTTTTAGCGGTCCACCCGGCTGGAGGTCTCTTGCACCACTTCCGGATGCCGGATTTCGCCCCGGGGCGAACGTACACTCGTCGGTTTAATTATTTTTGTAAGTGCTTCTTTGCTGCATTTGCCTGAAACTACCACCGCGCCAGCGCGGGTTCCGATAGGGGAGGTACCAGATGGGAAAGGATCAGAAGGAAGGGTTGGAAAAGAACTTGAAGCGACTCATGGCAGGGTCTGAAATGGAAGAGCAGTTTTTGAAGCGCCGCGAGGTTTTCCTCTGGGGCGAAATCGATGACGACTCCGCCGAGGCAATCGTAAAGAGAATTCTTTTTTTCGATGGCCAGTCTGCCGAAGATATTACGATTTTTATCAATAGCCCGGGAGGCGTCATCTCTTCGGGACTAGCCATTTACGACGCCATGCAGAAGGCAAGATCCGATATCGGCGTTGTCTGCATGGGCCAGGCAGCCAGCATGGCGGCAGTCATTCTCTGCGCAGGCACCAGGGGAAAACGAGAAGCATGGGAACATGCGCGGGTGCTTATTCACCAGCCGCTTATTTCAGGGAACATGTTCGGTCCCGCTTCCGATCTCCAGATTCAGGCCGAGGAGATGCTGCGTATCCGCGACAACCTGAATGAAATCCTCGCGATGCATTCCGGTCAAACCATGGCCAAGATCGCGGAAGATACCGACCGCGACTATTTCATGTCCGCCGAAGAGGCAAAAGCCTACGGCATTGTGGACAGGGTCATAAGTAAGAAGTAAGCGTCAGGCAGAGACGCACCGTCGTGCGTCTCTGCTCCAATCGATTTCCGCCTCCCGAATCCCCAAAAAGTACTATCAGGCTACCGGTGTTTTTTCCGCCGCGGCAGGTTCGGCCACCGGGGTGGAGCGGCCTCTTGCCTCCAGGCCGGAATTATGGTATCATCGTTTCAATACCCCATTCATTCCCGTCATTCGTACCTCACAGAAAAGGAGCTTCAGCCATGGCCGGCCAGATAAAGGCGCTCGCTGAAAGAATCATTCAGGAGCGGTCAAAGGGAAATCCGATCATCGCTCTATCTACCGAAACGAAGATGATCCTTAAAGGAGTAAACCCCAAAAAGTGGCACGCTTTTTCGCCGGACGACCCATCGGCGCTTGCCGCGCTCAGCCAAATGGCCGCCGAATTCGGAATCAGAATCTGACCATTATCACCTGCCAATAAAACCGATACCTTCCAGAGGAGCCTGTATATGTCGATTCTAACTGCCTATTCATCCAAATTTGGTGCTCGGGAGGCCGCTCAGGAGATCGGCTTGCAGTTGCAGCCGTACGCGCCGCAGCTGGTGGTTTTTTTTGCATCGTCGCACTATGACCCTGTTGCAATAAGTGCCTCCATGCAGGAATTCTGCGGCGACAGCTTGACCATCGGGTGCTCGTCCGCCGGCGAGATCGTCAGCGGGAAGATGCTGAAACAGAACGTTGTCGCCATGGGAATCGGCTCGGATATCATCGAAGACACTGCTGTCGAGGTCGTTTCGTCGATCAGGTCCGAGAACCGGATCGCCGCTGCGTTCGCCGCCATGGAACGGCATTTCGGGGCATCGATGGCCGAACTGGATCTTCAAAAATTTGCCGGGATGATCCTGGTAGACGGTTTGCAATCGGCTGAGGAAAAATTGATGATGAAGATCGGCGACCTGACCGATATTCCGTTTATAGGCGGGTCTGCGGGGGACAATTGCGCTTTTCAAAAGACCTTTGTCTATGCCGGCGGTAAATCCTATAACGATGCGGCGGTGGTTGCGGTACTCAAGCTGAAAAAAGGCTTTGAAATCATAAAGACGCAGAGTTTCCGCCTGATGAATAAAACACTGAAGGCAACGAAGGTTGACGAAGCGGCCCGGACGGTGCTCGAATTCGACGGCAGGCCTGCGGTCGAGGCCTATGCATCGGCGCTTGGTATCGGGCCCGGCGAGGCTGCCGCAAAATTCATGAACCATCCGATGGGTCTTATGACCGGGGCCGGCGAGCCCTACGTACGAAGCCCGCAGCAGGTAAAAGGGAGTGCCATTGCTTTCTTCTGTGCCATCAAGGAGGGAATGGAGTTGAGTCTTCTCGAATCGACCGATATCATTGCGGATACCCAGAAAGTGGTAAGCGACGCCGTAACTTCGAACGGATCCGTCGCCGGCATGATCAACTTCAACTGCATCCTCAGGACGCTCGAACTGGAACAGAAGAAACAGACGGAAGCCTATGGAAAGATCTTTTCGCCGATTCCCACGGTCGGTTTCAGTACCTATGGAGAAGAGTATATCGGCCACATCAACCAGACGGCGACGATCCTGGTTTTCAAATGACACCGTAAGCCGGGAAGATCGATCTTAAGTCAAAGGCCTCTGGTGGGGAAACCGCCATAGCGGTTCCCCCTGGCCTGAAGCCGCGAAAGGCACGCGTCTTCAGGCACACCCTTTACCTCACCCCGGCCCAAAGCGGCCGGACCTCTCCCACAAGGAGAGGTGTTATAAAAGCATAAAAAGTCCAAACCATGAGGCGATGTTTGCCTGAAGGCAANNACGCTCTCCCCCTCCCGCAACGCCCCTATAAGGTAGAAAACACAGGGAAAAGCTATCGTTGAAATTGCCTTCGTAGGGGCGACCCGCGGTCGCCCATTTGTTTGATTTTGAATTCAAATCTTTCTTCATTCTTCCGCTATCATCCTTATCAATTATTCCAGTCATTGTCTTGCTCTGTTTTTTCGTTACTACTCAGCTACGCAAAAATATTGCTGAATTCGGCTGAGAATCCCCCGCCTTCGGCGCCCCCTTATTAAAGGGGACAAGGAAGTTTCGTCAGGGACTTAGGGTCGCATACGTTCTTTCTACCAAATGGGAACGTTGCGGGCAAGGGCGACCGCGGGTCGCCCCTAAGAATGTATTACAAATCAAGATTTTGTATGTGTTTTCTACCTAATGGAGGCGNNCCGCCATAGCGGTTCCCCCACCTGAAGCGCTTGTAATCAATGATTCCCTCCTGAGTAGCAGCCTGTTTTTTGCAGGAAACCGATTGAATATCTCCTCAAAGAGGAGTATATTTCATCCGTCTTTTATCGCGTACCACCTTATGTTCGCGGCCATCCGGAGACGCTCTGTTTAAATATGTAGACCGATAAGAAACAACTTTTTCGAGCCGGGAACATGAATCTGACCACTCCTTATTATCTCATTGATGAAAAAAAACTGGCTCGCAACCTCAGCGTCATCAGCCATATCCGGGATGTTTCCGGCGCGAAATTCCTGCTCGCCCTCAAGTGTTTTTCCACCTGGTGTGTTTTTGATTTCATGCGGGAGTATCTGGACGGTACCACGTCGAGCTCGCTTTTCGAAGCACGGCTCGGCCACGAAAAATTCGGAAAAGAGACCCATGCCTACTGCGTTGCCTGGACGCGGGATGAAATACGCCTGGTCAAGCAGCATGCGGATACGATCATATTCAACTCCGCTTCCCAGCTCAGGAGGTTTTACGGCGATGTCAAGGGGAAGCGTATCGGGATTCGGATCAATCCGGGAGTCAGTTACTCTCCTTTCGATCTTGCCGATCCCGTGCGCCCCATGAGCCGGCTCGGCGTCGGCGACCCCGATGAATTGCAGGCGCTTCTTCCCCTGCTCCAGGGAGCCATGGTCCATTTCAACTGCGAAAATGACGACATCGACAATTTCGCCCGAAACCTCGACCTCATCGCCGCGCGGTACGGGGCCCTCCTTTCGGGCCTCAAATGGCTCAGCCTCGGGGGCGGGCTGTTCTTTACGAAGGAAGAATATCCGGTGGAAAAGTTCTGCCGGATCCTTAAACGGTTCGCGGAGCGGTTTTCCCTCCAGCTCTATCTCGAACCCGGCGAATCCGCGGTCACCCGCACAACCGAGCTCGTGACCACGGTTACCGACATTGTCCATAACGGGGCCGATATAGCTATTGTCAACGCCTCCATCGAAGCGCACATGCCCGACCTGCTGATCTACCGGTTATCGGCGGCCGTCAAACCCCCGCCGCGCGGCAAGGGGCACGGCCATGTCTATACCGTCGCCGGGCGCTCGTGCCTGGCGGGGGATATTTTCGGCACCTTTACGTTTCCTCGCCGGTTGCGTATCGGCTCGACGGTACGCTTCGAGGATGCCGCGGGTTATACCATGGTCAAGAAAAACTGGTTCAACGGACTTGCTATGCCCTCGATAGCGGTCAAGCACCGTGACGGATCGATCGAACCGGTGCGGCGTTTCGGGTATACCGACTTTCTGCATAATTTATCGTAATACGGGGAGGACTGCATGAGGAAAAAAGATGTTCTCATCATCGGTGCGGGCGGCGTCGCCCATGTCGCGGCCCACAAGGTGGCGCAGAACAATGATGTACTGGGAGACCTCTGCATCGCATCCAGGACCCAGGAAAAATGCGATCGAATCATCGACAGCATCAACCGGAAGGGAAGCTCGAAAAATCCCCGGAGAAGGATTTACTCCCGCCAGATCGACGCCAAGGATGTCCCTGCACTGGTGCAGCTCATTGAAGAGACCAAATCGGATATCGTGATAAACCTCGGGCAGTCTTTTGTCAATATGTCCGTGCTGGAAGCATGCATCCAGACCGGCGTCGCCTACCTCGATACCGCCATCCATGAGGAACCGGACAAGGTGTGCGAAGATCCGCCATGGTATGCCAACTACGAGTGGAAGCGCAAGGACCGGTGCCGCGAAAAGGGGGTCACCGCCATTCTCGGCGTCGGGTTCGACCCCGGGGTTGTCAATGCGTGGTGTGCCCAGGCCGCCAGAAATCACCTCGATATCATCGATACCATCGACATCATGGATGTCAACGCAGGAAGCCACGGCAAATACTTCGCCACCAATTTCGACCCCGAGATCAACTTCAGGGAATTCAAGAAGGTCTGGAGCTGGATCGACCGGAAATGGGTCGAACGAAAAGTCCACTCGGTCAAGAGAGTGCACGAATTTCCCGTGGTCGGCAGGCAGACCCTTTACCTGACCGGCCATGACGAGGTGCATTCCCTGTCGAAGAATCTCGATGTCAACAGCATCCGCTTCTGGATGGGATTCAGCAACCAGTATATCAATGTTTTCACCGTGCTGACGAAACTCGGGCTCACGTCCAACCTGCCGGTGAGGACTGCCGAAGGAATCGAAGTGGTGCCGCTCAAGGTGATGAAGGCGCTGCTTCCCGACCCCTCCTCCCTTGCGCCGAACTACACCGGAAAGACCTGCATCGGAACGCTCATCAAGGGGAAAAAAGAGGGCGGGGACTTCGAACTGTTCATGTACAATATCTGCGACCATGCCGACTGCTACCGGGAGGTGGAGGCACAGGCGATCAGCTACACCGCCGGTGTTCCGCCGGTGGCGGCCGCACTGCTTATCGCACGGGGGGTCTGGGATGTCAAGACCATGGTCAATGTCGAGGAACTCGACCCCGACCCCTTCATCGAGCTTCTTGCCGCCATGGGTCTGCCTACCGAAATGCAGATGGAACAGGCGGTGACCGGCCTCGATGTCACGACGCAGGAAATTCGCTGCGGTTAGGAATGCCCGCAACAGTCAACCATCAACCATCGGCATCTTCCATGGATATCAAGGCCCAATTAATCAAAGAGCTCTCCCTGCAGCCGTTTCAGGTAGAGAATACCCTCGCGCTGCTGGATGAAGGCGCGACCATCCCCTTTATTGCGCGCTATCGCAAGGAACGTACCGGCGAGCTTGACGAAACGATCCTGCGCGACATCGAGCACCAATACGGATACTACCGGGAACTCGAGGAGCGCCGGGCAACCATCCTGGCGAGCATCGGAGAGCAGGGAAAGCTCACCGGGGAGCTCAGGGCGAAAATCGAGGCGACCGTCAGCAAGGTCGAGCTCGAAGATCTCTACCTGCCCTTCAAACCCAAGCGGGTCACGCGCGGCAAGAAAGCCGCGGATGCCGGGCTCGAACCGCTTGCCCGCCGGCTCGTCGGCTGCGCCGAACAAAACGCCGATTTTATTGCCGAAGCGCAACTCTTCGTAACGGACAAGGCGCGGGAACTCGGGTTCGATACCGCGGACAAGGCGCTTCAGGGAGCCTGCGACATTCTTGCCGAAGAGCTTTCCGACGATGCCGATTCGCGGAAACTGCTTCGCGAGCTCGCCTGGAAAAAGGGGCTCCTGATCGCCGTTGTGCGCAAGGAGTTTGCCGACCAGAAGACCAAATTTCAGATGTACTACGACTACCGGGAGCCGGTGCAAACCGCGCCGTCGCACCGGATACTGGCCATGTTCCGGGGCGAGCGGGAGAAGGTGCTGCGGGTCGAGGTCATGATGCCGCGCGACGAGGCCCTGGGGCTCCTGGAACAGCGGCTCATCAAACATCCCCGCAGTGCTGCGGAGAGCCTGCTCCGGGCGACGACAGCCGATGCATTCGACCGGCTCCTGTCGCTCGCCATAGAGACGGAGATCCGCCTCGGGCTCCAGGAAAAGGCCGAGATCGAGGCTTTCGCCGTGTTCGGGGCAAACCTGCACGCGCTCCTCATGGCACCGCCTGCCGGACACCGTCCGGTGCTCGGTATCGACCCGGGGTACCGGACCGGCTGCAAGGTGGCGGTACTCGATGCAACCGGGAAAATGCTTGCCGATGAAGTATTGTATGCGACGCTTGGCGAGGTTGGGGCGGATCGCGCAAAGGAAAGGCTCCTGGCGCTCGTCGAAAAATATTCGATCGAGCTTATCGCCGTGGGCAACGGTACCGCCGGTCGTGAAACCGACGCCTTTGTCCGCGCTGCAATCGCGGCTCTGCCGGACGGAAAACGGCCGATGTGCGTGGTTGTCAATGAATCGGGCGCAAGCGTCTACAGCGCGTCCGAACTTGCTAAAAAAGAGTTCCCGGATCACGACCTTACGGTCCGGGGCGCGGTTTCCATCGGGCGGCGGCTGCAGGACCCGCTTTCCGAACTCGTCAAAATCGACCCCAAGGCCATCGGGGTGGGCCAGTACCAGCACGACGTCAACCAGCCGGCGCTCAGGCGGTCGCTCGAGGAGATCGTCGAAAGTTGTGTCAACCGCGTGGGGGTCGACGGCAATCTCGCCTCGGCCGAGCTCCTTCGGTATGTTTCAGGGCTCAACAGCCGCACGGCCGGCGCCATCGTCAAATTCCGGGATGCAAACGGCGCGTTCAGATCCCGCCGTGATCTGCTGAAGGTGCCCGGCGTGGGCGAGAAGACCTTCGAGCAGGCGGCGGGTTTCCTGCGTATTCCGGGCGCGGAAAACCCGCTCGATAACTCGGCGGTCCATCCCGAGCGGTACGAATTCGTCAACTCCATGGCCGCTACGCTCCACACTACGGTCGGCGAACTCATCGGCAATGCCTCCCTGCTGCGAACCGTTCAAAAAGAGCGGTTCGTTTCGCCGGAGATCGGCTTGCCGACCATCGGGGATATCCTGGCAGAGCTTGAAAAACCGGGACGCGATCCACGGGAGGAGTTCCGCTATGCCTCGTTCAGCGATTCGGTCAGGGAGATCAAGGATCTCATCCCCGGCATGAAGCTGGAGGGTACGGTTACCAATGTGACCAATTTCGGCGCCTTCGTGGACATCGGTGTGCACCAGGACGGGCTCGTGCATANNGATATCGGCGTGCACCAGGACGGGCTCGTGCATATTTCCCAGCTTGCCGACCGCTATGTTGCCGACCCGCACCGGGTGGTGCAGCCCGGCCAGGTGGTGTCGGTGACCGTGCTCGATGTGGATGCCGAACTCAAGCGCATCGCCCTCTCGATGAAGCGGGAACCGGGGCAGAAAAGGTCGGAGCAGGTCGCAGCCCCCGAGAGGTCCGGCGGTCGGTCGAATGCTGCATCGGGAGAACGAAAGCAAAGCGTGCCGAAGCCGCTGCCATTGCCGAAGCGCGAACCTGAGCCCAGGGTGAGTGACCTTGAACGGTTGCGGAAGTGGGCATCCGGGGAGGCGGGGAAGGGTTCGCAGAACGATAAAAGGCCGCGCCGGTAGACTTAAGGATTACCCGCACTTGATTACAATTGCAAATTCAAAAGCAAAATCAAATTCTTTTGAAGGGCTGAGCCGGATTCCAAAAGCGAAAGATAAGGCAAAGGTAAATTCAAATGCTTTTGGATGGCTGAGCCGGGTCACCCGCACGAGGTGGGAGTGCTTCATAATTGGCACCCTGCGGCGGGGACCCACGAGGCCTCTGCGAAAAGAACATAAAAAACGTAGAAGCGTAGATGCGGGAAATGAATTTAAATCTTTTGACTTAACGCATATACGGTGCGCAAGTCGAACTGGACATTCTCGATAGATGAAAGGGTCTATCCATGTTAATTGCTCATATGACATGTAGAGCCGACATC